>JBPCNX010000028.1:0-78439 GCA_051000815.1 Pyrinomonadaceae bacterium | reverse complement strand
TCAATATCAGCGTCAAGACCGTAGAAACCTATAAGGTCAGACTGATGGGTAAACTCAACCTACGGAGTCGCGTTGACATGGTGCGGTACGCACTGCGGCAAGGTTTACTGCGCGAAGAGTAGAGTGCGGAGAATGATGATTTTTTCGAAAGTGGTTTACAGATCCGTTTCTTGACACTGGCCTTGAGTTGAATCCTAAACAGATTCCGTTGCGGCGCGTTGCTGATTCAATGCGAGTAGGCGCGTGAGAATTTCATCATCAGAAAGGTTTGCTTCCCAGCCGTAGGCAGCGAAGACAACTTCATCAAGTCTCCGGTGCGCGAGGTCGAGCCAGGTGGGTCGTTCGTTATAGAGGTTCGTGAGTGTGCGTTTCGCGAGTAAGTCGGCTGCCTTGTCATCTTTCGGAATCAGCCGTGGATAACGAACGGTGCCGATGCCGCGTCCATCCGGATCGCTAAGATAGCGCCCCCGGGACCAGCAACCGAGCCAGGAAATCCAAAACCTCTTCACGCGTCCATTCCGGCGGATTCAGCCAGGCGCTGCGCAACGCGTCGAGTTCTCTTGCAGCGGCGGCAATCGCTGCTTCTTGTTCCGTTGAAGGAATTGGAAAGGGAAACGCTTCAAAGCATGTGGTTGCGGTGTAACGAAAGCCACTCTCGCGCTCTCTTACCTGTGTACCCTGCGCACGCGCCCAGACTTCCTGTAGCTTCGAGTGCACTACCCCAAAGAAGTAATCATCTGCACGTGCGAAAACATAAATACCATCGTCGCAAAGAACGAATATCGAAACCCAAACGAATATCCGATACTTCGAAACTCGAGGCGTAGCAATGTAGCGCCGAAGATTCTCAATAGACTTCCTCATTCCAAGCGCTGTCTCGGCGTGAAGCCACCAATGTTCGCGGCGAAAGTCCCGCTTGTTTTTGTCGCGTTCCGGCTTTACATGGGTTAAGACGTGAATATAAGGAGCCTCATAAAAGCTGAATTCCTGCATTGTCAGGTTCGTACCGGTGTCTACGATCCAAGATGGCGCGCGATACTTGAGTAGTTGATCGTAGGCGGCTACCAGATCCTTGTGTTTGCCTTTGTATTCCCAACCGAAGAATCCCTTCTTCCAGACGTCGGCCCAACCCAGGCCGCCACCATGTTTGGCCGCACCTTTTTCGAAAGTGAAAGTTTCCCCAGTGGGATCGGCCTGTGCGGGAGTCGGATGATTGAAGACGTGACAGAGATCAAGAAAATGTTGTTGCGAGGCTGAACGTTCAGTCAGCTCGACTTTGCGCCATTTTGCGACAAACTCGGAAACATTCATGCGTAAGGCTCTCCGCGGAAGGGTAAGGAAGTATAGCATTCCAAGATCAGCATTGGATTCGTGTCGCTTCGTGAGATTTTGTGTAATTTCGTGGATCGTGTGCCTGGGATTCGCAGGAATACGATCCACGAAATCACACTAAGCTGCACGAAAGAACACTAAATAAGAGTTTGGTGCAGAGCCAGGAGTAGGTAATGCTGATTCCCGAAGAGCTCGGACTCTATTTAGGATTGACTGCTGAGGTAGATCTTGCCGGTCGGCGCCTGCACGCCCCCTGATGGTTCGAGTGTAATTGCAAACACGGCGCCGCTCATCGCTGCGGCCGGCATGTGATCCATGAGGGTGCCGGTGCCCGAAGCGTCTGTCATGAAAACCTTGCCAGGCATCGGTTTGCCATCTGCAATAAACCAAAGTTGATAGGCCTTACCCGCAGGCGGCGGTGGTAGTCCCTTGGCCATCAGCATTGCGCGACCGTCCTTATCGTACGCGACCATTCCATGTGCGCCCGGCATTTCCTTCGTGCCGGCGAGCTCGGACATGCGCGCTCCCGGAGCCGTCACGATCTCTATTGCCTCTCGCTGCCGCGCCATTTGTTTTTGGGCATCACGGACTTCATCCGAAAGTCGCGCTAGTTCCTGATTAGCTGCCCTGTTTTGTCGCCACAAGACGAATAGCGAACCAAGCAGCGTCACAAAAACCAGGGCGGCAGCAATGGCAAACCAGGCTGGAATCGCCTGCGCACTCTGCCGTCGGCTTGATAAGGACACCACCTTCGCAGCTTCCCCCCGCGACGTTACCGGGCTCCCCGGGCTGGGCATTGCTTGACCATCAGCGGCGGAATTAACGACATCAGCACGCACAGCGTCGATGATCCGATCTCGTAACTGAGTTGAGGGAGCAAGCGGTTGGGAGTCCAGAGCCAAAGTTCCTGCCGTCGTTTCCCACTCGTACAATTCCTGACGGCACTCGGCACAGTCTCGCAGATGCGCCTCGATCGAGCGCGCGTCTGCTTCATCAAGCGCGCTGAGCCCGTGCGCCGCCAACATCGCTTTGTAATCTTCGTGGACTGCCATTAAGTCTTTGTCTAACCGAGTTCCGAACCGAGTAAGTCGCGCCTTTGTTCGCCCAGGAGTTCTCGTAGCTTAATCATGCCCGCGCGCATGCGTGTCTTGACGGTCCCCAGTGGCGTGCCCAACTGAGCGGCGATCTCAGACTGGGTCAAGCCCTCAAAGTAGGCAAGTTTCAAAGTACGTCTTTGCTCTTCCGGGAGACTGGCGAGTGCGCGGCCCACAATTTCCCGCTGCTCAGCATGAAGTGTGTCAGCGACTGCATCAGAAACTTCATCGGTTGCGTCCTGTGCGGCTGAATCGGCAAGGCGCTGACGAGATGCCAGGACTCTCAGGCGGTCGATCGCGCGACTCCGTGTCAGCGTCACGAGCCAGGTGAAAGGACGTCCGCGTTGTTCATCAAAATCAACTGCGCGCCGCCACACCTGCAGAAACACTTCCTGTAAAACATCTTCCGCTTCTTCGCGGCTATTCAATATACGTACTAAAAGACCGAAGAGGATTAGTCGATAACGGTCGTAGAGCGCAGCGAGCGCCAGCTCATCGCGGCGCGCAACCGCATGAAGCAGGTCGATATCTGAGATTTGTGCTTGTTCGCCGTGCACGACTGAATCGGAGTTCACTTGATATACGACGCCAAAGTCGGGTTGGGATTGGATTGAGTTAATGAGGTCTCAAGTCTCAAGTCTCAGGTCCCAAGTCTCAGGTCTCGGGGCTCGTTTTAGAAAATTAAGACCTGAAACCTGAGACCTGAAACCTGAGACCTGAAACCTGAATCACGCCACCGTGATGTCCTTGCTCAGGTAAACGTCCTGAATTGCATTGAGTAATTCGACGCCCTCACTCATGGGACGTTGGAAAGCTTTACGTCCGGAAATGAGTCCGGTGCCGCCGCCCCGCTTGTTGATTACCGCTGTGCGCACTGCCTCGGCAAGATCGCTGGCGCCTTTGGATTCACCCCCCGAGTTGATCAAACCACAACGGCCCATGTAGCAGTTGGCAACTTGATACCGAACCATGTCGATCGGGTTATCGGTAAGCAGCTTTTCGTTGACAATCTTGCTGGTCTTTCCATATGTGCTACCAAGCGCTTTTTCTACTGAACCATAACCGCCGCTCCGTTCCGGAAGTTTTTGTTTGATGATGTCCGCCTGAATGGTGACCCCCAAGTGATTCGCCTGGCTCGTGAGGTCCGCCGAGGCGTGCATGTCGCCGTCGCCAGTTTTGAATTTTGAGTTTCGCAGATAACACCAGAGGATGCATGCCATGCCGAGTTCATGCGCTTGCGCAAAAGCATCCCCAACTTCCGTGATCTGCCTGGTTGATTCATCCGATCCAAAATAGATTGTGGCGCCAACTGCAACCGCGCCCATGTCGTGAGCTTCCTTAACAGTTCCGAATAGAACCTGGTCAAACTTGTTCGGCAAAGTCAGCAACTCGTTGTGATTGATTTTTACGATGAACGGAATCTTATGAGCATAGCGACGGGCGATAGTGCCGAGCACACCGAATGTCGACGCCACGGCGTTACAGCCGCCTTCGATTGCCAGCTTGACGATGTTGTCGGGATCGAAGTACTGCGGATTGGGTGCGAAAGAGGCGCCTGCCGAATGTTCGATGCCCTGATCAACCGGCAGAATTGAAAGATAACCGGTTCCAGCCAGCCGGCCGTTGTCGAAGAGAGATTGTAGAGAACGCAAGACCGCCGGCGAACGATCCGAGTGCACCCAGACGCGATCAATGAAATCAGGCCCGGGAAGATTGATTTGGTCTTTCGGAATCGTTTGCGACGTGTGGTCGAGCAGCGTCCGGGCACTTTCTCCGAGCAGTTCTTCTATCCGGTCGAGGGGCGTTGCTGCTCGGCTTAATTCGGTGGCCATGGTCTTAAAATCCTCCTGCAAATTGATAGCTGCGTGGGCAAATTTTGCTGAAAACAAGCGAAATTATAGCACAAGGGCTTGCGGGCTCCGGTCCGGGTGGGAGGGGAGGTAGAGTTCCGTTGATCATTGGGAGCGTTGAGCCACCGGGCTGAAACCGGTGTGAATGGCAGAGAGTGTTAGAAAGATCAAATTGAACACGTACTATTGAAATCCTCTTGTGTACCTAATCCAGACTTCACAAATAGGGTGGAAGTGCTGAACGAAGTTCTTGCCTGAGGATTACGCAAGCGCTAAAATCCCACCCAGACCTCAAACCGCGCCCGCGCGAGTTTGGCCCCGCCAGTATTTTGTCGATTAGAGGTAACTACAAATGCGTAACTCCCCCGCAACCCTCGCTTCTTTTTTGGCCATTTTCTGCCTGCTTTCGGCGCCGACGTCAGCCCCTGTTTTTGCCGGCGACGATTGGAAGCCTGTCGATCCTTCACACCTGGCGCTTAAAGCGCCGCTGGTTGAAAAGGACGCTGATGCGGAAGCTCTCTTTTGGGAAGTCAGGATCGACGACAATCCCGAAGGCGATCTAATTTTCACTCACTACATTCGCATCAAGGTCTTCACCGAACGGGGACGCGAGTCGCAGAGCAAGATCGATATTCCTTTCGGCAAGTTTTCCAATCGCGAAATAAAGATCAAAGACATCTCCGCTCGCACGTTGAAAGCGGACGGCTCAATTCTGGAACTAAAAAAAGACGATGTTTTTGAACGCACGGTTGTGAAAGCCAACGGCTTGAAGTTGAAAGTGAAATCGTTTGCCATTCCCGGGATCGAACCCGGATGCATTATTGAATACCGCTGGCGGGAAGTACGCATGAATCAATCGGCAAACTATGTGCGACTTGAGTTTCAGCGAGATATCCCGGTGCAGCACGTCAAGTACCTGATTAAGCCTTTTCCGTTCGCAGGTTTTGGCATGCGTTCAATTACGCTGCACGGAAACGCAACGTCATTCGCGAAAGAGAAAGACGGTTTTTATAGCACCTCCATGAGTAATGTTCCGGCGATGCACGAGGAATCGCGAATGCCACCCGAGGACCAGGTCAAGGCATGGATGCTGGTCTATTACAGTAAAGACGACAAGCTCGAACCGGAGAAATACTGGTTCGACTATGGCAGACGGGTCTATGAACAAACGAAATCCTGGCTCAAGGTAAATGATGAAGTTCGCCAGGCGGCCGCAACTATCACAGCCGGCGTGCAAACTCCGGAAGATAAGATTGGTCGCTTGTTCGATTTTTGTAGAGAGAAGATCAAGAACGTCAGTGATGACGCTTCTGGTTTGACGGCCGAAGAGCGAAAGAAGCTAAAAGATAATAAGTCTCCTGCCGATACCCTCAAGCGCGGAGTCGGTAACGGTGCAGACATAGATTTACTCTTTGCCGCTCTTGTGACAGCAGCCGGCTACGATGCGCGCTTAGTGCTGGCGCCCGATCGTGGCGACATATTTTTCAATAAATCGTTCGCGAA
This sequence comes from Pyrinomonadaceae bacterium, assembly GCA_051000815.1. Taxonomy (GTDB): domain Bacteria; phylum Acidobacteriota; class Blastocatellia; order Pyrinomonadales; family Pyrinomonadaceae; genus PSRF01. The sequence continues at coordinate 72,660 of JBPCNX010000028.1, read as the reverse complement.
CTCCTATTTTCTGGCCCCTTCAAGTATCGGTGTGCGCGTAGGTGAGGAATGGAGATTTTATAATCCCGGATACACTTATACCCCAATCGGCATGTTGCGCTGGCGGTCGGACGGTGCGCAGGCGCTGATCACTGATCCCAAGCAACCTGTCTGGGTGGATATTCCCTTATCAACACCTGACCAGTCGCGCGTTAAGCGCAGTGGAAACCTTAAACTCAGTGAAGATGGCACGCTGGAAGGCGAGGTCAAGGTCGAGTTTACGGGACACCTGGGCATTGAGCGGAAAGAAGAAAACGATGACGATTCGCCGAGTCAACGTGAAGAAATGCTCAAAGACGAAATTAAAGCCCGGCTGAGTACGGCTGAGATTTCCAATATCAAAATTGAGAACGTCAATGATCCGGTGAAGCCATTCGTTTATGCCTTTCATCTGAAGGTACCTGGCTACGCTCAGCGCACCGGCAAGCGGATTTTCGTGCAACCGGCTTTGTTTCAGCGCGGGATCGGCGCGCTCTTTTCCGCCAGCGAACGCAAGTATGAGATTTACTTTCACTATCCCTGGAAAGAAGTTGACGAGGTAAGGATCGAAATCCCGGCCGGATACGCGCTCGACAACGCCGATGCGCCTGCTCCGTTCAGAGGGGGTGAGATCAGCAATTACAAGCCTAGCCTCAGCGTAACGCTGGATAAGCGAACGATCATCTACCGCCGAGAGTTCTTCTTTGGCGGCGGTGGAAATATTCTCTTTCCGGTCAGCGCGTATCCGCAGTTAAAAAGTTACTTTGATGAGATTCACAAACGGGACAGCCATACGCTCTCATTGAAACAAGCTGCCACCACGGCAGCGAATTAACAAACAAACTGAGGTTGATTCGCCCGCACCTAACTCCTCACGAAGGAAGAAATAACATGTTGAAACGACTGTTCGGATCGTGTTTCGCACTTGTCCTCCTTGCGGTTCCCGTTGCCGCCCTGGGTGATGAGCCCCCCTCCTGGCTGCGTCAGGCCGCAGCCCTGAAGGTGCCGGCCTACGACAAGAAGATTTCAAGTGTGGTGCTGGTGGATGAGTCGAACATGGTGGTTGCGGAAGATGGCCGGATGACCCGAACTTCTTTGTACGCTGTTCGCATCCTTACGCGCGAGGGACGCAACAGTGCGATAGCCGCCGAAGGTTATGAAACCGATTTTGGGAAGATTCGCGAAATCCGGGCCTGGATGATTCCAGCTTCAGGAAAGTCTATGAGCTACGATAATGAGGACGTCGTAGATGAAGCAGATCTCAACGACGTTTATAACGAATCGCGCGTAAAGAGAATTGTCGCCCGCGATGATGCGGAGCCAGGATCGGTTTTCGGATACATGATCGTCAGCGAGATGCGGCCCTACTTCAACCAATCGATGTGGTATTTCCAGGGCGTCGATCCGGTTATTTCTTCAAAGCTGACGCTGACATTACCTGCAGGCTGGCGCGCGAACGGCATCACCTTTAACCATAGCAAGGTTGAGCCGGTCGTGAACGGCACGGTTTATACCTGGGAGCTCAGAGACATCTCCCCACTGGAGATTGAGCCCGCGAGCCCGAGTCTTGTTAACTTGGTTCCTCGTCTTGCTGTCAATTACTTTCCCGCTGAAGGTGCGCGGATGTCAGCGTCGAGAGCCTTCGATAGTTGGAATGAGGTGTCGCGCTGGTATGCGGGCATCAGCGATTCTCAGGCGCAGTCCGACGCGCGCGTTACAGCGAAAGCTACTGAGCTAACAGCAAACGCCCGCACTGAATTGGAAAAGATTCAGGCAATAGCCCGTTACGTTCAAGGCATTCAATATATTTCCATTCAGATTGGGGTCGGCAGGTGGCGGCCGCACGCGGCTTCGGAAGTGTTGGCGAAGTCGTATGGTGATTGCAAAGACAAAGCCAACCTGATGCGCGCTCTTCTTAAGGTGCTGAACATCACTTCCTACCCGGTTTTAATATATTCAGGTGATCCCACCTTCGTGCAGGAAATCTGGCCGTCTCCGCGTCAATTCAATCACTGCATTATTGCGATCAAAGTAAGCGACGAAACCCAGGTCGCAACTGTGCTCAATCACCCCGATCTAGGACGGCTGTTAATCTTCGACGCTACGGACGACAACACGCCAGTGGGAGACTTACCGCATCACGAACAAGGCAGCCTGGCGCTGATCGCCGCGGGAGATAATGGCGCACTAGTGCGGATGCCGAGCACCTCGCCGGAAACAAATCAGCTGGATCGCTCGGCGCAGGTGCAACTTTCCGCTGACGGCTCGATCGTCGCAAGTTTGAAGGAACGCGCTCGGGGACAGTCGGCGGTCAAATACCGGCGCGAGTTTCGAGGGCTTTCCAAACCTGACTATTTGAAGAGAATCGAAGGCAGGATTACGGCCGCGGCGACGTCGTCAAAGGTTACCAAGGTAGAGCCCGAAGATGATCTTAACACCGGGCGGTTCGCTTTGGATGTTGATTTCACTGCTCCATCCTATGGCCAATCGATGCAGGACCGGTTGCTGGTGTTCAAGCCGGCGATCGTTTCGCGACGTGAATCGCTCTTCCTTACGGAAGCAACACGCAAGCATCCTGTGGTCCTTGATGCTTATGCCTTTTCGGAAACAGTCTCGGTAAAACTTCCGGCAGGATTTGATGTCGACGAGATGCCTGATGCGATAAAACTTGACGCTCCTTTTGGCTCCTACAACACCACGTATGACGTGAAGAATGGCGAACTGGTTTTCACGCGCACCCTGGCCCAGCGCGCCGGAAGTATCCCGGTGGATCAGTATCAACTGGTACGAAGCTTTTTCGAAAAGATTCGCGCGGCTGAACAGGCCCCTGTAGTGCTGGTAAGGAAGTAGAAGTTCTCGGCACTGTTCTCGTGAAGATTCTCATTTGGCAACGACAATCGATCCACTAATTCACACTAAGCAACACTAATAGTTAGTGTTATTTCGTGTGACTTCGTGGATCGTTTTTCTTTCAGGCTTGCAGGTGCTGGGACGACTCTGTTTGAACTAGTTCTCGAAATGCCTGGCGTAGTCTCACAGCAACGCTCTCAGTCGTTATCCCATACTGTCGAAAGTCGAATGTGGTGACGATTGTCACACCCACGTTGGCCGACGTTAGAAAGATCTCATCAGCCTCCGTAAGATCCGTCAGCTCATACACGCCTTCAACTACCGGGATGAATTGCTGCTCGGCCAGCCGCAGCACTGCGCCACGTGTGATGCCGGCGATGGCGCCTGTGCTCAGCGCGGGAGTGTAAACCGTCCCGTCTTTCACCCAGAAAATGTTTGCCATAGTCGCGGAGGCAATCTCTCCGCGCTCGTTGAGCATAATCGCCTCATCAAATTCGCGTGCCTGTGCTTCTTCCCACGACAGCACCTGTTCGAGATAGTTGAGACTTCTAATACCGGCGAGCGGCGAAAGGGTATTGAGGCGATAAGGCGAAACGGCAAGCGTTAATCCTGCCGCGGGCACATTCTGTGGTTCGCCTGTCATGATCAACAGGTCAGTTTTTTTGGCGCCCGGAATCTTTGTCTTCCAAAAATCACGGCCGCTGCGAGCCAATAGAATCACGCGCGCCCGGCCGTCATTGACTCGATTTACTGCGATCAGTTTCTGCAGCGCCTCCCCTACGTCGTCTTTGGTGCAGCCGCTGCAATCGATGTTCAGGCGTCCAGCGTGATCGAGCAATCGCTGCCAGTGTTCCGGCCAGAGGAAAGGCGTGCCCTGGTAGATTGCGATGGTGGTGAAAACGCCGCGACCGTACAACATGGCCGACGAAACGGGGGCCACCCGGGCTTTCGTGGCCGCGACCATGATGCGATTTAGATAGATGACGGGATGCACTAAGTGGCTCCCAGAATGCGATTCAATGCTTCGTTAGAGGGTTGTGTGCTTTGAATAATTGTGCCGCCTTTAGGCGGCTAGCCCGCAGGGCAAATAGGCCAGCCGTTTTACGGCTGGTAATCGGCGACCAAGAAATTTTGAGAGGCCGTTTCAACGGCCTTTTGTTGAAAGGCTGCTGAAGCAGCCTGGGAGTTTGTTCTCGCCGTGCTAACCAGCCGTAAAACGGCTGGCCTATTTGCCCTTCGGGCTAACCGCCTGAAGGCGGTAGGCTCGGACAATACCTATCATGCACAAGCGCTTTTTCTTTATTCGTGTGCTTCGTGGATCGCGACGTTTAGTATGGCACCAAGTCTCAACTCTCAGGTCTCAAGTCCCAGATAAACCTGAGACCTGGGACGTGAGACTTGAGACGCTTCGTTGGCTATTCCCGCCCGGCAACCATGGCTTCGGCTTGTAACTGACGAGGCAGCGAGTTTCGCCAGGCATTTTCCAATTCCTCAACTGTGCTGTCGATGACGAGTTCGCCGTTTACGCTCACACGAAGTTTCTCACCGCCGGTTTTGCCCAGGACTGTCAAAGGCGCCTTGTGCCGTTCAGCAATTGCTGCGATCGCCTCTTGGTCGGCGGCTGCGAAACTGATTACGATGCGCGACGGAGACTCGCTAAAAAGTAGATTAGGTACTGGCAACGAACCCGTTAGCTGCAGATCGGCGCCGATTGGGGTGCGATTTAATGATGAGAAGCAGCATTCGGCCAGTGCGACCGCGAGTCCACCATCGGAGCAGTCGTGTGCTGATTGCAAGAAACCCGTCTCCGCAGCTTCAAGACAAGCATCCTGAATTGCCCGCTCCAGTGTTAGATCGATCCGCGGCACGTCTTCCGTGGCAATCAGTTCTGCGACTGGCCGCCCTGCGACCGTCACGGCATATTCGCTAATAGCCAGATCGTCAGCCGTGATCCCCAGGAGTGCGATGATATTGCCCTCCCGTTTGAAGCCGGGCTGCAACACGCGTCGCACGTCTTCAATCAAACCAACCATTCCAATCACCGGCGTCGGCAGAATGCCGCGGCCTTCAGTTTCGTTGTAGAAGGAGACATTGCCTGACACCACCGGCGTGTTAAAGACGGTGCAAGCTTCGGACATGCCATCGATTACCTCTGAAAAAGACCACATCACTTCCGGACGCTCCGGCGAAGCAAAGTTAAGACAGTTTGTGATTGCGAGAGGACGAGCGCCAACGCAAACCACGTTGCGAGCCGCTTCAGCGACGATTAGCTTCGCACCTTCGCGCGGATTGGCGGCGCAGTAACGGCCATTCCCGTCGAGCGTCATTGCCAGGGCGCGACGAGTCTCCTTGATTCTCACAACTGCGGCATCCGCGCCCGGCAGCAAAGCGGTGTTAGTTCTCACCATGTGATCGTACTGCCGAAAAACCCATTGCTTCGACGCGAGGTTGGGCGCTTCCAGAAGCTTGAGCAGGGCAGCGTTGGCGTCTTGGTCTTCGGTCTTTGGTCTTTGGTCTTTGTCATTGGACGTTGGGCTTTGGACCTTGGACGTTGGACGTGTCTTTGGTCGATCGTATTTCGGAGCTTCATCGGTGAGGAAGGAAACTGGAATGTCAGCCACAGTCTCGCCATTGTGAATCACCTGCATCCGCTCGCCTTCGCGAACGCGACCGATGACCACTGCGTCGAGGTCCCACTTGCGAAAGATGTCGACTACCTCGCGCTCGCGGCCCGAGTGAGCGACGATCAACATGCGCTCCTGCGATTCGGAGAGCAGCATCTCGTAAGCAGTCATGTCCACTTCGCGTTGAGGAACCAAACTCAGATCCAACTCGATTCCCGTACCAGCGCGTGCCGCCATCTCGCAGGATGAAGACGTTAAACCGGCAGCTCCCATGTCCTGAATGCCGGCCACAGCACCGCTGCGCATCGCTTCCAGGCACGCTTCAAGCAGCAGCTTCTCAAGAAACGGGTCGCCAACCTGGACCGTAGGCCGTTTCTCGAGTGCCTCATCATCAAACTCCGCGGAGGCCATGGTGGCGCCGTGAATGCCGTCCCGGCCTGTCTTTGCTCCAACGTACAGAACTGGATTACCGATGCCGCTCGCTTTGCCGAAGAAGATTTGATCCTCTCGCACCAAACCAAGTGCGAACGCATTCACCAACGGATTGAAAGCGTAAGCATCATCGAACGCGACCTCGCCGCCAACCGTGGCCACGCCGAATGCATTTCCATAGTGAGCAATACCAGCGACAACGCCGGCGAGTAGCGAACGATTGCGCCGGCCATGTTGCGGATGATCCAGCGAACCAAAGCGAATGCTGTTCATCGCCGCAATCGGACGCGCCCCCATCGTGAAGACGTCGCGCAGGATGCCGCCTACACCAGTCGCGGCGCCCTGAAAAGGTTCAATAAACGAAGGGTGATTGTGCGATTCGATCTTGAACGCAGCACACCAGCCATCGCCGAGAGCAACTATCCCTGCGTTTTCCCCTGGCGGCACGATGACCTGCAAACCTTTGGTGGGCAGTCGCTGCAGATGGACGCGCGACGATTTGTAGGAGCAGTGTTCAGACCACATCACCGAAAAAATACCCAGTTCGACCAGGTTCGGCTCGCGGTTCAATAGGGACTTGATGCGCTCAAACTCTTCCTGAGTGAGGTTGTGAGCAGAGACTACTTCGGGAGTGATCATGGGCTTCGCAGTTTCGAGTTTCGAGTTTCGGGTTCAAAGTTCAGGAAATCAGAGATCTGAGATCCGAGATCAACCCGAAGTTCTGCATTCAGAGTTTTGTTTTCAGACACAAGTTACTCGGAACCCGGCACTGCGAGCCCGGAACTCGAAACCGGAGACTCGGAACTGCGAAGCACCTTTTCAATCGCTGCGGTCAGTTCGGGTACCTGGATACGTCCTAGTCGCTTGTAAACGAGGTGGCCCTGCGAGTCGAAAAGAAATGTGGCCGGCAACGCACCGCTCCATTCCGGATCGACTCTGTTTATTGCCGGTTCGGGATCGCTTACGTTCAGCAGATAGGTCGGTGTTGTAAGTCCCATCTCACGCAAGAACTTTGGAACCGTGGTCTTGATCTCGGTCGGATCGTCCAAAGAGACCGCGGTAAACTCGAGTCCCTGCGGCCGATACTGCTTATCAATCTTAATGAGATCAGGAAACTCTTCCCGGCAGGGGTCACACCAGGTGGCCCAGAAGTTGACGAGTAGCGGCTTTGCATCTGGCGATGGTCGCTTCAACACGGCCGCCAACCCGTCAGCATCAATCGACGCTACCGAGACAGCAGGTTGGCGCTTGGCAACTCCACGCTTGCGTTGCGCGGGAGTTGCCAAACTGCCGAGCCCGGCAATACTCAGAACCAGAGTGAGCAACAAGAATTTGCGGGATAGAGTCATTGCTATTAACCCCGCTTGATACTGCAACCGAAGGCATTGGCAGTAGTTTTGGTAATCGGTTTTCCGGCGAGGCCTGCTTCGAGGGCATCGCGCAACTCGCTCGAGCTCACCTGAGCGTCGTTACGCGAGTTGTCGATGCGGCCGCGATAGAGCAGCTTGTTGCTGCTGTCGATGAAATAGGCTTCTGGAGTAACAGTCGCACCCAGACGATCGGCGATCTTGTTGCCTGGATCTTTCAGGATCGGGAATGTCAGCTTGCGCTCGGTGGCGTGGGCTTTCACAGCTTCCGCGGTTTCGGCAGCATTCGCGTTGATGCCGATCACGTTAATGCCACGCGCCTTGAACTCCTGGGCCAGTTTCTCCATGCGTTCGTTGTAAGCATTGGAAACCGGGCATTGCACTGCGACGAAGATCAGGACCGCGCCATTCTTTCCTTTGAGTGAGGCGAGCGAATGTTCCTTGCCGTTACCATCCGGCAGGGTGAAATCATCGAGAGTCGAGCCGATGGCCGGGGGCGCGGGCACTTCGCCTTCAACAGAACGTCCGCTTACCGCAATGATGGTTCCCGCGAGCAGGAATGTCGTTGCGAGCAAAGCCGGGATGAAATTCTTTTTCATAACAGGAAACTCCTTATTTGAAAGAAATCGCTTGGGGATTGTAAGGCAAAGATTAACAGTGGGATAAGGTCGAGGCAAGTGAGGGTCTTCAAGGAACGCAACGGTTTGTGTCGCTTCGTAAGTTTTTTCGTGGATCGTGTCGTTAGCGATTCGCCCAAAAGCGATCCACGAATTCACACGAAACGGCGGCGAGAAGCGAAGATAACGAGAACAGTTAAGACAATGGTCACCGCTGAGGAGAGGAGGCAGAACTGACAGAACTGTCCGATGACGAAGGCTTGCAAGTAGAGCAGCCAAAGAGTGGTGAGAAACATCAGCCCGACCAGGACCGCGAGCAGTTTGCCGACCAGTGGGTAATCAAAGGCGGCGAGTGTCGCGAGACTAAAAACTGTGAAGTAAGCCGCGGCGCCGATCAGGGCCAGGGGAATTCCATTTACCGAAGCGTAGGGACTGCTGAGAACTTCGGAGCAACCGCTGACGATGGTGCAGCGAACGCTTTGTCCCGTGGTGTGCTGCACGGTGAGATAGATTGTATCGGCAAGGCCGATCAGCGACACCAGAGCAGTGGCGACGTAGAGAGCTGTGGCCCTTTGGGTCTTTGTTGGCGTTAGATCTTCGGGCAAGTCTTCAATCAGCGTTCGTAGGTTTTTTGGAGTGCGCCAGCTTGATGGCGCTTCGGGTTTGGTTTGCGACTACAGCAATATAAAAGCAAGTCGGCGCACTCCAAAGAAAAACTAACGACCCGCAGCATTCAACTCGGCTTCGATCAACGGTCGAAGCCTGTCAGGGGCCAGGGATTCAAAAGGAATCTCACGTCCATTCATGAATACCGTTGGAGTGCCAGTGACGCCGAGAGCATGCGCGCGCTTCCCATCCAGAAAAATGCGCTGCTCTACCACACTGCCGCTTACATCTCGTTTGAACTTATCCAAATCCAGGCCGAGCTTAGCGGCGTAGCCTTCGAAGATAGGTCGCGCGTCGAATGCTGCATGCCATGTCCGTTGATTTGTAAACAACATGTCATGCATCTCCCAAAATTTCCCCTGGAGACCGGCGGCCTCAGCCGCGCGGGCGGCCGCCAGCGCGTGAGGATGTGTCGGAACAAGGGGATACTCGCGGAAGATTACTCGCAGGCGCGGGCCAAACTCCTTTTCCATTTCCTTCAACACTGGATGCAACAAGCCACACGGCGGACACTGAAAGTCGCCAAACTCTTCGAGAGTGACCGGTGCATTAGGCAGCCCGACACTGTGCGGCGGCTCAGCTCCACGCTGCGACACATTGCCAGGGTTCGCTTTGGGAGTCGCACCCGGGGATACCGCACCGGTGTTCACACGTGGCGTTGACGAAGGCGTCGGCGTCGATGCAACTTTCGGGCGCGTCAAGAACCAACCCGCACCGAGAGCGATACCGAGAACCGCAAGAATGATTACCAGGGGCAATATTCGTTTCATGATGATTGAACTTGTTTAGGTGTTTCGGAAGTCGCGTTATTCGAATTCATCACTCTGAGACCTATCACCGTGATCAAACACAAAAACTGAAACTCAAACACTACTGGAACTCAGGCGACAGCTGCAAGCGTCGCTGCCAGCGAGCGAAAGACATCGCGGCCGTCGCTTGAGCCGAGCAGATCTTCACAGGCGCGCTCCGGGTGTGGCATGAGCCCAAGCACATTGCGAGAAGCATTGCAGATACCCGCGATGTTGCCGCGTGAACCGTTTGGATTCGCGCTATCGGTAATGTTTCCATCCTTGTCGCAGTAATTGAAGATTATCCGATCGTCGCGCTTGAGCTCTTCAAAAGTTACATCATCACAAATGTAGTTTCCCTCGGCGTGAGCGATTGGCAACCGCAAAACCACTCCAGCCTGCAGTTCATTCGTGAACGGAGTGTCATTAGTAGCGACGCGCACAAAGACATGTTCACAAATGAAATGTAGATCGCGATTGCGAATCAACGCGCCTGGCAACAGGCCGGCTTCACACAGGATTTGGAAGCCGTTGCAGATCCCCAGAACGAAACGACCCTTTTGCGCAAACGTTTTCAACGAACTCATCACCGGAGAGAAGCGGGCGAGCGCGCCGGCCCGCAGGTAGTCGCCATACGAAAAACCGCCCGGGATGATTACGGCATCGTAACTGCTGAGGTCCGTATCGCGATGCCAGATAAAATCCACCGGCTGGCCTACATGCTTCGAGATCACATGATAGGCATCATGATCGCAATTGGAGCCGGGAAAAACTATTACTCCAAATTTCACGCTTCGATCTCCACGCGATAGTCTTCGATAATCGGATTCGACAATACCTCGCGCGCCATGCGCCCTACTGATTCGCGCGCCTCGCCTTCGCTTAATGAACTATCGAGCGCGAGTTCAAAATATTTTCCCTGGCGAATGTCGGCAATGCCACTGAAGCCGAGCAACTCGACAGAATGGTGAATTGCCTTTCCCTGTGGATCGAGCACGCCCGGTTTGAGATTTACGTAGACCCTGGCTTTCATTTTGTTTTCCGCCTTGCGCGTATACTAGGACAGTCTGTTGCGTGATGTGTAGTGTCTGGCATAATATCGCCGCCGTTCAACGCGTGCGAGTCTAATGCGTTTAGGATCAAAGGAGAAAAGCACCATGGAAAACTATTCGGCCACCGGTAAGTCAGCTATTGGTCTCGATGCGAATCTCGCGGCGGCGCTCGGTTATCCCATCGGCATCCTTGGCCTGATCAATTTTTTCATCGACAAGGAAAATAAGTTTGTCAGGTTTCACGGCATTCAGTCGGTCCTTTACTCGGCTGGCGTCGGCGTCGTTTTCACCGCCATTTGGATCGTCCTGGCTATTCTGGCGATGATTGTCAGCCAGATCTCGGGTGCTCTGGCCGCGCTGATTGGAATTCTCTATCTGCTCGTTTTTCTAGCTTTCCTGATAGTTTGGTTTGGCGTTCTCTTGTACTCCGGTTACCGCGCCTACCAGGGCGAGACCTTTAAGTTGCCGGTTGTAGGAAACTTCGCTGAGAAGATCGTGGGGTAGAAACAGTCCTCGCGTTATGCCGGCGGTTCCCAACGCCACAGCTGCACGGATTTCACGTCAAGGGTCCTTGCCAAAGACCCGTCCAAAGATCGTATCCACATTTCTCAGGTACGTATCCAACGAAAAAACTTGTTCGATTTCCTGACGAGATAAGGTTGCGTTAATGTCGCTATCAGCTTTGGCCAACTCCTGAAAGTCCTGGTTTTCGTCCCAGGCCCTCATCGCGTTTCGTTGCACCCACTCATACGCCAACTCGCGCGCGACTCCCTTTCTGGTTAATGCCAGCAGCAGTTGTCCGCTGAAGATCAGTCCGCGTGTGGCGTTCAAGTTAGCCAGCATTCGATCGGGATAAACAACAAGTCCATCAATGAGAGACGTTGCCTTACTGAGAATGTAGTCGAGTGCGATACTCGAGTCAGGAAGGACCACGCGTTCAGCAGACGAATGTGAGATGTCGCGTTCGTGCCAAAGCGCAATGTTCTCAAGTCCTACCAGACTGTTCCCCCGAATCACGCGAGCAAGGCCACAAATTCGTTCCGAGATTATGGGATTGCGTTTGTGAGGCATCGCACTTGAGCCTTTCTGACCGGACGCAAAGCGCTCCTGTGCTTCACGAACTTCGGTGCGCTGCCAGTGTCTGACACTCAGGGCAAACTTATCGAGCGATGAAGCGATGATCGCAAGGGTGGTTAGATATTCCGCGTACCGGTCGCGCTGGATGATCTGTGTTGACACCGCTGCTGCCTGCAATCCCAACTTTGCACAAACCCGCTCTTCGACTACCGGATCAAGGTGAGCAAAGGCCCCGACGGCGCCGCTAGTCTTGCCGACAGCGGTGGTTTCGCGAGCGCGAACGAGGCGCGCACGATTGCGACTCATTTCCGAGTGCCAGAGCGCAAAGGTCAACCCAAACGAAGTCGGTTCCGCATGGATTCCGTGAGTACGGCCGATTTGAGGAGTGGCCTTAAACTCAAAGGCGCGGCGTTTCAGCACCGCCAGCAGCGCGTCAATCTTTGCGAGCAGCAGATCACAGGCGTCGCGCAGCAAAAGAGCGTTGGCCGTGTCGACAACGTCTGATGAGGTCAAGCCGAAGTGCACGAAGCGTGCGGCATCGCCAATCGTTTCTGCGAGGTTTGTTGTGAAGGCGATCACATCGTGATTAGTGGTGCGTTCGATCTCGTTAATCCGCGCCACAGAAAACTGAGCGCGTGATTTGATTTGTTCCAGAGCTTCGCGCGGGATCGTGCCCAAGTCCGCATGCACTTCGCAGACTGCAAGTTCAACTTCCAGCCATTTCCGGAACTTGTTTTCTTCGGACCAGAGCGCCCCCATCTCGGGCAATGTGTAGCGTTCAATCATCTCTTTATAGTTTCGAAGTGCGGAGTTCGAAGTGCGGAGTTAGCAGCAGATGGGACTTTGAGGTTTGGGCTCTTAATTATTAATCGAGTCAACCCCAAAATATTTACTCCTAACTCCGCACTCCGAACTTCGAAACTCCGCACTCATTTAAGCGCTGTCGAATTAACAAAATACCTCGCGAGCTGCCATTGATTATCGCGTTGCACCAGAGTGAAAGTTTCCATGCCTTCGCCTTTTTCAAATTTTGTTTGATAGGTGACGATGAAAGCGCGGCCTTTCAATGGCCCACTAGAATTATTCTGTTCAGCGGCAGAGTGGAGCGTGCGATTGTCTATCTTACCAAGCTTCGCCTGTAAGGTCTTGAAGCCGGCAATCGTTTCTTCCAGGCTTGATTCCTGCTTCCACAAATCCGCAGCCTCGTTATAGATCTTCTCGTAACGCTCGGCCGCGATGTCGTCAGTAACCGTGCCGATTACTGCTTCAATTTCCGCCGGCAGACCGCGCCGTTCCGATTTGAGACTGCAGCCCGATACAGCCGCCAGCAACATTGCTATCAACATCAACCTGATGGCAGGTTCCAGGCAATTGGGAGCGCCCTTGACGGTATTCACGAAGACAGGGTGTGTTGACGAGCTAGGATCCCGGTCAGTCATGCGCTGCTTAGACCTCGATCCAGGGCGTCGGCTCCTTGGGAAAGGAAAGACTGATGTGCGTTTGGGCGGCAAAGAGAGGCGCCCGTTCCTGGAGCGCGACTTCGGCGGAAATCTGTGCCAGGTAGGGATTATTCGCGCGTTGTGAAAGATGCGCGAGCACAATGTGTCTCGCGGTTCCGTCAAACCCATCGCGCAGCCAATCAGCCACATCTTCGTTGGAAAGGTGACCAAGGCGGGAAAGAATCCGCTGTTTCAGTTCCCACGGATAAACGTCGCAGGCCTTGAGCATGTCGCGGCTATGGTTCGACTCCATCAGGATTGCGGCGCAGCCACGTAATTGTTCGCTGATTAGGGTCGTTATGTGGCCAAAGTCCATCAAAGTGGCGATTTTTACGCCCTGATGTGTGGCCGTAAAACCAAAGTTATCCGCCGCGTCGTGAGGGATCGTGAACGGGTGAAAATCGATCTCACCGATCCGGAAGTCTTTGCTGGATTCGATCTGCTCAACTCGATCGCTTAAAGCAGCGGCGCGCTTGCGGGGCTCGTCGTTGGCGACATTCATTCGCTCGCTGATGTAGGCATCGCAGGTTCTCGCGGAAATGTAGACCGGACAATCGACCGAACGAAGTAGCACGCGCAGGCCGCCAACATGATCGCCATGCTCATGCGTGACCAGCACACCGTCGAGACGATGAATGTCCTCACCAACGAGCGCAAGACGGCGCGCAATTTCCCTGGCGCTGAGTCCGGCGTCAACCAGAACGCGAGTTTCGCCGGCTACGATCAGAACCGCATTACCAGTTGAGCCGCTGCCGAGAACGGTAAGTTTCATGTTAAGGGCTCAGACAATCAGACAGGACAACGAAGCAGAACTTTACCATTTAACAAACAAAACGGCTAGATGGTGTTGTGGTGTCGCAAACTGTTAGTTTGCGCTTGGGCGGAGGCTGATCAGTGCTGTGCACATTCACAAACTAACAGTTTGCGTTACGTCAGATCTCAAGACGCGAACGATCGACGCGAAAGCCATTGAGATTGCCGAGCGCTCCCAGCGCAAGTTTCTCAGTCGTAAAAAACTTCCGCGCCACTGCCTGGATCTCTTCGCTGCTTACCGCTTCGAGCTGGCGGATCATTTCGTCGGGTGAGATGCGACGATTGTGGATTATCTCCTGGCGCGCAAGCGTGCTGGCGCGCGCGCTTGACGATTCGAGTCCCAGCAGGACCGACGAAATAGCCTGTTCCTTTACTAGTTTCAATTCTTCGTCGGGGACAATTTCCTTCACAACACGCCGCACTTCCTCGAGGGACAGGTCGAGGACTTCATCCAGGTGTTGCGGAGAGGCGCCGGCGTAGATCGTAAACACTCCCACATCGGAAAACGTTCCACTGCCTGCGCCGACCGAGTAAGCAAGGCCACGCTCTTCGCGAATTTTTTGCCAAAGCCGGCTCGATGTCCCGCCACCAATGACCGACGCGAGGAGGCTCGCTGCGTAACGCTCGTTACTCAGGGCAGTGGGAAACGGGGCAGCGACGATTAAATGAGCCTGTTCCAACTCCTTCTTATGTTCGATCAGGATTGGCGCTGCGGGTGAAGGCGAGATGCTGGCCTCAGCAGGCAATTGAGAGCCGTCGCCTTTTGTGGTCATGTCGGCGAAAGCCTGGTTAATGATTTCCACCAGTCGCTCGTGATCGACATTACCAGCCGCCGCGATCACCAGGTTTGCCCGGGAAAATGCATGGGCGTGATAGCTGGTCGTAGTTGCGTGATCAAAAGTCGAAACAGTCTGTTCGGTACCTTCAATTGGACGTCCCAGAGGGTGGTTGGGGAAATAGGCTGCGTTGAAGAGTTCCCCCAGGAGTTCGTCAGGGGTGTCCTCGACCATCTTTATCTCTTCAAGGATGACTTTTTGCTCTCGTTCCAGATCCTGCTGGTCAAATCTCGGGCGGGAAACCAGGTCGGCAAGTAAATCTATTGCTTCCGGAAGTTTGCTGTCGGCAACCTTTAAGGCGAAGCCTATCATCTCCTGAGTAGTGTAGGCGTCAAGATGTCCGCCCAGTCGATCGGATTCAACGGCAATATCACGAGCTGAGCGGCGGCTGGTGCCCTTGAAAACCGAGTGTTCGATAAAGTGGCAGATTCCGTTTAAGGTCTCCGATTCATGTCGGGATCCGCGGCGCACCCAGATTCCGGCCGTCACGGACCTGAGTCCCGGCATATGTTCTGTCAGTATTGTCAGCCCATTAGAGAGTCTGGTTAGTTGAACGTTGTCGATCATGTCCCGCCTTAGATAGCTGTTTAACGGAAGTTGGCGTTGCCCTGGGGGAATCCGATCCTAGCATGCGCCAAAATAGCCCGCAAACAGGGCCAAAAGTAAGGCGATTTGCTTGACAGTCCTGCGGCCTTGGCAGAAAATGCAGTCATTCATTGGTTCCGGTAAGTCTCCTGCCTGAACCGGTTCGCCTTTGCAAAGGGTGTTGTTCCTTTGTGTGATCGGAAAAAGGATGAACTTCAGGAAAAGTCCTTCCCACTTGAGCAGAACAATACGATGTCGGCTCTCAAGGCTTTCGTTCTCAGGTGGGAGTCTGCGCTTGGAGGTTTTTGCCCCATGAAAAGAGGAATTGGCTTGGCGCTCGGTCTAATTGCGCTTTCAGGTTTGGTTTTTCTTTACACGCCGAATGCGCTTGCCGGCAAGGGCTCGCTCGCCACGGTGACCGGATCCGTCAAGGACGATAAAGGCAATCCTTTGGCTGGCGCGTTAGTTTCGCTCTTGAAAGAGGGCGCGAACATCGTGATCAAGAAGACGCGAACCAGCACTGACGGGCGTTTCACCACGAGAATTGCGCCTGGTCGCTACAGCATCCGCGCTATCGCTGACGGTTTCAGTGAGGTGGCGTTTGCTTCGGTGGAGGTGCGCCCATCACAGGAATTGATTTACCGCTTCAATCTGGAGCCGATCGGTTCAGGAAAAACATTACCCGAGCGTCGCAAAGACCGGGATGACGTTAGATGGGTATTACGTTCAGCTCAGACCCGCCGCTCAATTTTCCAGGTTCAGGAGGGAGACGAGGAAGCGATTAAATCCGCCCTGGGGATCGAAGCGGAAACCGGAGAAACGCCTGCGGTCGCTGCTGACCAGCGCGAGAGTACTGATGAGCCATCCGTAAACAATTTTAAGGGGCGAACGATTGGCGTCGTTCAAACCTATTTCTCAGGTGGTTCCATGGAGCCGGGCTATTTGGGACTTAACTTCGCGATCTCCACTCCCGCCACTGAACACCTTGAACTCATATTCGCTGGACAAACAGGAGCGGGCCCGAATGCTCCGGAGCGTCTGGAGGCGACCGGTCGTGTTCGAGTAGGCGACCGTCACAATCTCGAGATGAGCGTCGGCGGGATGCAGTTCAATTCGTCCTCCGGACTTGGAATTGACGCTCGTCCGCAGGGGCAGTTTTCAGTACGCGCTGTGGATGAGTGGATCGTCCGGAATGGTGTCGTGATCGTCATGGGCTTGGACTATTCCCGTTTTGTCGGCGCTGGGGGTGCGCGTTCGCTCAGTCCACGCATCGGAATTCAATTTGACGCCAACGCCCGCACGCGGGTGAAAGCCGCCTATGCCCCCGGTGGTGACGAAACTCAAATACAAAGTGTCGCGAGTTTTGAAGGCACTGAAGTGGTTTTCACTAATTCCGGTAATCGACCCATTGCTGTGATCGATGGACAGGCCGTAATGGAGCGAAGCCATCGTCTGGAATTTGGGGTTGAACGTGTTGTTGGCAACAGCTCGAATTTCGAGGCTACGGCTTTCTTTGACACTACCTCAGGCCGGGGAGTCGGTCTGCTGAGCACTCCAATTTCTGCGTTTTCCGGAACGACAGGTGACGCTTTAATCAGCGTTGCAAATCAGGAAGGCGCGGCTCGCGGCATGCGCGTGGTTTATACCAGGCGGCTGGGCGGACAGTGGACAGTGTCGGCGGGGTACTCTTTCGGCCAGGGTCAGCGTCTGGCGTCTGGCTTTTCGAGTCCCGATGAGATGTTTGCGAACGGGTTCTTTCAAACTGCTGCCATCCAGTTTGGCGGTGGCTTCAGCTCCGGCACGCACGTCCGCACAGTATTGCGGTTCTCCCCGAACGCAACCGTTTTTGCCATAGACCCCTTTGCCGGACGATTGGGAGTCTATGATCCGTCATTGAGCATTCAGGTAACACAAGATCTTCCCAGCTTCGGACTGCCTGTGAGAGCGGAAGCCGTGCTGGATGCGCGCAACCTATTGGACGCGCAAGCCACCACGGAAAATGGAGAGATACTGACGCAACTCACAACTGGGCGTCGCTCGGTGCGTGGTGGAATCTCCGTGAGGTTTTAAGGGCTCCGGCGACGATCGCAGTCGCCGGACTGCGTGTTCATAAATAACCCCACCGAGTCCCTTTCTCCAAAATCATGGAAAACTACGAAATACTGAATTCCCGGATCCCTTCGTCGCGGCCGGCGATAGTTTCGCCTTTCGCCGAAAACAGTAAAGGGCTCGGTAATGTTGACCCTGTTGGTAATCTTTTAACTGGCGAGCGTCCTCCCCGAGCCGCGGGCCTTACCCAGAGGCTCAAGGAACATGCATTGCAATTCCCAACCGGATCGGGAGGTTCTCGCTTTTAGAGAGCTGAAATGAAGAGATCGGTGCTTACAACTGGAACCTGGTTGGTACTCATCGGCGCAGCCCTGCTCGTGGCGGCCGGGGTGCTCAACTTTGTTCAGCGGGCCCGACACGAAACGCCCCCCTGGGACGGAGTGCGCTGGATCGAGACGCCTCAGGGAATCATGGCCGAAGCAGTTGAGCCAAACTCCTCAGGCGCCAGGGCCAGGTTGGTGCCGGGTGACCTCTTGATCGCCGCCAGCCTCAACGGCGACAAGTATGATCCGATCGACCAATCCAGAAAAGTTCAGATGTATCTTGATGAGGCGCGAGTTGGGGGTCAGATACATTATCTCATCGAGCGACCCTCTTATCCCGAAGAGAGCCGTCTTTACTACGCCGATGTCGACAATCTCGACGCGACTCATAAGTGGACCCCGCGCACTCTCTACATCAACCTGATCGGTCTGGTTTATCTGTTCGTCGGCTTCTTCGTTCTGTTCAAGCAGGGCGGTCGCGCGCCTTTTGCGCTCCACTTCGCGACCCTGTGTTTGGCTGCATTCGTCTTTCACTTCTACACGCCGGTGGGCAGCTATCGAGATCTCGATTTGGCGGTAGCTTTTCTCAAGAACGCAGCTTTTATTTTATTTCCACCGCTCTTTTTGCACTTCTGTGCGCTTTACCCATCGCGACAGCAGTTGTTTGCCGATCGTCGGCGAACGCTTTTGCTTTATGCGCCCGCTATCCTCCTGTTGTTACTGAACAGCTTCATCTACCTTCGTAACGTTCTTGGACAAGCGATTCCCCCTCTACTCCAGATCCCGGCTCTCTCCGAGACTGCTCTAGACGTGTTTTGGAAGATTAGTTTTTTCCATTTTGTCGCGGCCTTGATCGCGAGCGCGGCTTTGCTGGTGAGGACCTGGATTAGAGCCAAGAGCGCCGTCGTGCGACAGCAGATGAAATGGGTTGTCTGGGGCTCGCTCCTGGCGATTGCGCCTTTCACGTTGCTCTATGGAATTGGTTATTTGTTCGGCGCGCAATCAGACCCCTGGCTCACGGATACCGCGGTCCTGCCGCTCGTTTTAATCCCGCTGGCGTTCGGGTATTCGGTGATTCGTTATCGTTTGATGGACGTGGAACTGGTCGTCCGGCGGGTTTTTGTTTACGCGCTAACCACCCTGGCGATCGCGCTGCTGATTGGCTCAGTTGTCTATCTCGCCGGCATCTACGCCGTAGGAGTGGATCATAGTTTTAGCTCCGGAGAGATTACTCTTCGTGTCGTAATCGCCATTGTTGCCATGGCGGGAATTGTCATGATTGCCGCTCCGGTAAAGAGTTTCCTTCAGGAGCGCACTGATCGGCTGTTCTATGGTGAGCGTTACGACATGCGTAACAGCTTGCTTGATTTCGGCCGCACGCTGTCTGCTACCACCGCATTAGACCCTCTTCTCGATTCGCTCGTCAGCCGGTTGCAAGAGGTGATGAATGTCGGCCGTGTAGCAATTTTTATCGAGGACAACAACGTCTCGTCCGGCTATCGATTGGCCCGGGCCGAAGGACTCTCAGCCGAAATGATCGTGCCGCCAGACTTCCGCGAAATGATTCGCGTGCGCTCGGCTGAAAATGGAGTGGTGCGCACAGATGATCTTGATATGGTTCCGGAAACGTCTGGTTTTGTGAGACGCGCCCTTCACTATTATGTCCCGTGCGTTGTGCGCGGACGGATGGTTGCAGTGATTGGACTCGGCCGTTCTTCGGACGGTGCGCTGCTTTCCTCGGAAGACGTCGAGATTCTACGCACAGTGTCAGGCTATGTAGCGGTAGCAATTGAAAACAGCTTGCTTTATCAGGAGCAGCAGACCCGTGCTTCGGAGTTGAAACTCCTGAAAGAGTTTAACGAATCGATTATCGAGTCGATTAACGTCGGACTGCTGGCGGTGGATCTCCAAGGCCGCGTTACTCGACTGAACTCCGCTCTGGAACATATTCTCGGGCTGGCGCGCGATCAGGCGATCGGCAAACACGTTGAAGACCTTTTTTCCGAAGACTTTGCTGACACGCTCTGGCAGGTGTTGGGTAACGACCGCTGGCGGCTGAAAGAGATTCGCAATATCTACAAGATTCACACGGCAACGCGCGCCGGACAAACTCTAGTCCTCAATATCGCGATTGCGCCGCTTCAGGATTTGCAGGAGCAGACCGGAGCCCTGGTCATCGTTGAAGACGTAACCTCGCGTATCCGCCTCGAAGAGCAGTTACAGCAGCGAGAGAAACTCTCCTCCATCGGTCTGCTGGCAGCCGGTGTTGCTCACGAGGTGAACACTCCGTTGACGGGTGTGTCGTCATACACACAGATGCTCCTGGGAATGTTGCCGGAAACCGATCCCAAACACGCGCTGCTGCAAAAGGTTCGCCGGCAGGCCGAACGCGCGACAAACATAGTGAATAATCTGCTTAACTTCTCCCGCACCGGCGGCGCTACCGAGTTTGCCGAAGTCGACATCCATCGTGTGCTGGACGATACGTTGCAGCTGCTCGAACCCCAACTGCGCAGAAATCAGATCGAGATCGTTCGCCTTTACCAGCAGGATCAGCAACTGGTGTTCGGCAACAGCGGTAAGCTGCAACAGATCTTTACTAACCTGCTGTTGAATGCGCGCGACGCAATTCCCGACGGCGGAAAAATCACTATCTCCACTATTAACGACGATAGCGATTCTCTGGTGGTAGAGATAACTGACACGGGAATCGGCATCGCTCCTGAAAACGTAGCGAAGATCTACGATCCTTTCTACACTACTAAGGGAGTGGGCCGTGGCACGGGTTTAGGCTTGGCGGTTTCCTATGGCATCGTTCAGGAACACTCAGGCCACATCTCAGTGGAAAGCACGCCTGGTCACGGAACGACGTTCAGAATCACTTTGCCTACCTCAAACCTGCGCGCCCGCTTGCAAGCCGTCGGCGATTAGTAACTTAAGAGCAAGGTATTTAGCCGGGAGCAAATAGCAATCAAGTTGTTTGCTTTCCGGCTTTTGTTTATGTTCTGTTCTCGCCTAAACTAAACCTAATGTTTACAGCTTGCCGCAAGTCGCTTGATTCCACGTTGCTGACTGAAAGGATGCATGGCTAAGAAGGGCTCCGTACTCATAGTCGACGACGAGGAGATAATGCGCGACGTCCTTGAGACGCTGCTTTCCTCTGAAGGATATCGAGTTGATCTCGCCAAAACTGGCGAAGAAGGACTGGAGGCGTACGGCAAACGATCCTACGACGTCGTCCTTCTGGATGTCTCAATGCCCGGCATTGGTGGTCTGCGTGCGCTCGAGGAATTCCTCAAAATAGATCCGGAAGCAGTGATCGTCATGATCACCGCTTACGCGACGTTCGATACGGCGATTGCTGCCTGGGAGCGCGGGGCCTTTGGCTGCATCCGCAAGCCTTTCCAAAACGAGCAAATCACCGCAACTGTTGCCACGGGTATAAAGCGCCGGCGCAAAGAGGAAGAACGACTGATCCTGCGCCGCGCGATGAGCCGCGCCGTGGACCGCGGCGAGATAGTCGGGCGCTCGGATGTGATGCAGGAGGTTTTCCGCTTAGTTGAACAGGTGGCCCCAGCTCGTTCAACGGTCCTTATCACAGGTGAAAGCGGGACAGGTAAAGAACTGATCGCGAAAGCGATTCACGAGGCGAGCACGCGTGTCTCCAAACCATTTGTGACCGTCAATAGTTCAAACATTCCTTCAGAACTTTTGGAATCCGAACTTTTCGGCCACACGCGCGGTGCGTTCACCGGCGCCGTCGCTGTAAAGAAGGGATTGTTCGAAGTTGCAGATGGCGGCTCAATATTTCTCGACGAAATCGGAGATATTCCCCCGGAGACGCAGGTACGGCTGCTGCGAGTAATTCAGGAACGCGAGTTCACGCCGCTGGGCGACACCACGCCGCGACGCGTGGACGTGCGCATCATTGCCGCTACCAACATAGATCTAAAGGAAGCGGTGAAGCAGGGAGCTTTTCGCGAAGATCTTTATTATCGACTCGCCGTCGTACCGATCGAATTGCCGCCGTTGCGCGATCGTCGCGAAGACATTCTCGCCCTGGCGCAGCATTTCATCACGAAATACAACGAGGAAAACGACCGGCAGGTGTCCCAGCAACTGGCTCCGGAGGTTTTGGCCCTCATGGAAGCTTATTCCTGGCCAGGTAATGTGCGCGAACTGGAGAATACGATCGAGCGCGCTGTCGTGATTGCCCCAGGCAACGAGGTGACGCGCGAGTGTTTGCGCCTGGAGATTAGCGACCCGCAAAGCGTAGCCGCCAGATCTCACGAAGGCGCGAGTGCGACGGCAGTGCAGGACATCGGTCGGGGCGTAAATTTTTACGACGAGGTGCGGCGGTTTGAAATTGACTTAATCCGGCGGGCACTGGATCAGACCGGTGGCCATCAATCGCGCGCCGCTCGTTTGCTGGGAATGAACGCCACCACACTTAATTCGAAGATTAAGACTTACAATATCAACCTGAGGCCGCAGGGATGAACCAGAAAGCAGTAGGCAGTAGACAGTAGGCAGAAAGCGCAGAGCTTTCGTTGGTGATTTAAGCTTCCTGTGGAAGGAGTAGAGAGTGAGACGTCGCGATATTGATGGTTGTCCCATAGCCGGGGCCCTGCAAATGATCGGCGACAGGTGGACGATGCTTATCATTCGTAACCTTGCTCACGGACCACGACGCACGATGGCGATTCATGCGGACCTGGAACCGATCAGCAGTCGCACCCTTGTCGGCCGTTTGCAGGATTTGGTAAAAGACCGAATTCTCGATCGCAAAGACTTTGGCGGTAACCCTCCGCACATCGAATACACCCTCACGAAGCGAGGACGTTTACTCCTGCCCCTGCTCGATGCTCTGCGCGATACAGGCGAAAGGCTTGGTTGTAATGAATGTGAGGATCGAAGGAAAATTCGCGGAGACTACTGTGAAACCTGCCCGAAGAAACTTAATGTGTCCGAGGATGTTCCCGATCTTCCCGATCTTCCCGAAGAGGAGCCTGCACCCCAACCGGTGCGTCCGCGCCGCGAACGTGACGACTCGATCGTGCTGCTGTAATTCCTGCCCTGCGCCCTAAGACTAATCTCCCGGAGGCGCCATTTCAGGTTGGTTGCAAATAACCTGGCCATCGGGTGTGATGACCACAGTATTGTCTGGGGTAACGCGCTCACCCTCCATAGTGACCTGTTCGCCGGTCGGCATAGCAACAGGAAGATGGTCAAGAAACCGCTCGGCGTCGAGCGCGGCCATGCAACCGGTGCCGGCGGCGGTAACGGCCTGGCGATACACTGAGTCCTGCACGTCGCCGCAGGCGAACACTCCCGGTATGTTGGTGGCGGTTGAGTGTCCCGAAGTTTTTATGTAGCCAACGTCGTCGGTGTCAATCTGTCCCTTAAAAAGATCGGTGTTTGGCTTGTGTCCGATCGCCACAAAAACGCCCGAGCAGGGAAACACACGCTCTTCACCGGATTTCAAATTGCGAAGCCTGACATCGGTCACGCCCTCTTCTGGCGTGCCCAGAATCTCCTCAACAGCCGTGTCCCAGATAAACTCGAGTTTCTCGTTGCGAAATGCTTTGTCCTGCATGATTTTGGACGCGCGCAATTTGTCACGACGGTGAACAACAAAAACACGCGCAGCATAGCGCGTCAGAAACGTCGCTTCTTCCATCGCAGTGTCGCCGCCACCAACCACCACGAGGACTTTGTTACGAAAGCCGGGTAATGGCCCGTCACAGGTCGCGCAAGCGGAAACGCCATTTCCGCCGAGCCCGTCCGGCACTTTCGCCTCGCCCGGAATACCCAGCCATTTAGCCGACGCTCCTGAGGCAATGATCAGAGTGGATGTCGTGATTGTCTGATCGGCGGTATGCAGAGTGAAGGGTCGTTCCCGAAGCTCCACGTCAGTGATCCAGGTTTCGAGAAACTCGGCGCCGAAATGTTCTGCCTGTTTGCGAAACTCCGCCATCAACTCGGGACCTTGAATCCCTTCGGCGAAGCCTGGGTAGTTTTCCACATCGGTCGTAATCATCAACTGGCCACCGGGCGCTGTTTGCTTTTCAGCGTCAGCGGGCGCGTCGATCACAAGAGGTGAAAGATTGGCGCGCGCGGAGTAAATGGCGGCGGTCAGTCCAGCGGGTCCAGAACCGATGATGACCACGTCTTTGTGGAGTGTTTTGGCGACCATAGAGTGTGACTTTTTCCCTTCGTCTGGCAGCGAAAATATCGACAAGACTGTGACTAAATGCACATCAGTATAGCCTTTTCGGTTAGGCGTATAGTATAACTATTGATACTAGAGTAGTCGACCTAAGGGCTTGCGGGCATCACGACGCCACTCGCCACCAGGAGAATGGCAAAAGGATTTGAAAGACGGCACTCCCCAGACGATAGCTACCATAGCCGTGATTGGAGCGGGCACCATGGGGCATGGAATCGCCCAGGTTGCGGCCGCCGCCGGTTATCGGGTGATCCTCCGAGATTTAGATCGTGAGAGCCTCGCTCGAGGCATCCGGGCCATCGAACGTAATCTGGCCAAGGGCATGCAGCTCGGAAAACTCACTGAAGAAGACCGCGAGCAAACTCTCGAAAATATTCACGGCACCACTCAGCTGGATCAAGTTGCGTCCGCGGACCTAATCATCGAAGCAGCGCCTGAGCAGTTGCAACTGAAACAAGACTTGCTGCGTGAAACTGAATCACTCTCCGGCCAAAGCTTTATTTTCGCGTCCAACACGTCGTCACTCTCGATCACTGAAATCGCGGGGGCTGCGGCACGCCCGGAGCGAGTAGTGGGAATGCACTTTTTTAACCCTGTGCATGTGATGCGGTTGCTCGAGATAGTGGTGGGCAAGGCCACTGCCCCAGAAACGGTCGAGGCCGTTCGCGAAGTTGGGCGACGGATGCGGAAGGAAACTATCATCGTCAACGACGTGCCGGGCTTTGCTTCCAGCCGTCTCGGTGTGGCCCTGGGACTCGAAGCGATGCGCATGCTGGAACAGGGTGTCGCGAGCGCTAAGGATATCGACAAGGCGATGGAACTTGGTTACAACCATCCAATGGGGCCGTTGAAACTTACGGACGTTGTCGGACTTGATGTTCGGCTGAATATCGCGGAGTATCTACACCGCGCACTCGGCTCCGAAACATTTCGTCCCCCCGATTTGCTGCGGCGCATGGTCAACGAAGGCAAGTTGGGCAAGAAGAGCGGTGAAGGTTTTTACAGCTGGCAAGAGGAGACTGTGGACGCGCGTGTGGCGCGTTCTTCCTGAGAGCGAAAGCCACTGTGTTACCTACTATGAGCACACCTTACAACAATGAAGAGAGGCGTTTTGCATTACGGATGTCGTTGCGCTTACCGATCGTTGTCTCGGGACGCGCTGAAGATGGTTCCGCCTGGAGCGAGCCAACCGAAACGGACGACGTCTCAACGTCCGGCACCCTCTTTCATTTGAATCAGAAGGTGAATCGCGGCGAGCGTCTCTACCTCCGTGCCCATCGCCCAGACGGCGCGCCGATCGAAGTGACGGCAATAGTTGTTCGAGTTGCGCCGGCCATTTATGGAACCGCACGCGTCGGTGTGCAGATTGCCGAACCCACCGAAAACTGGCTGCGACTCTTTGTTTCCTGGGTTGCCGACGAACAGCCAGCGGCCGCTGATGCCGAATCTCCTCCCTCCGAATAACAATTTTCAGAAAGACTTATTCAAGTTAAGCAAACTTGCAGGTCGGGAAGGGGGCCTGCTTCCGCTCGTTTCGACTTGAAGCAGTCATTCTCCTTAAGGATTCCTAAAAAACGTCCGCCCGGCTTTTTCGAAAAGCTGTGCGCAAACCAGGCTTTGGCGGGGGCAGGCCCTCTTACCGACCTGCGAGGTTCCTCAAGCTGAATCTCAACCCTCTTCGCGTCCATGAAATATACGATCCACGAAATCACAGGAAATTACGCGAAGGCGTTTTGTGTTGATTAGCGTGATTTAGTGGATCGGTTGTTCCTTTGGCAGATTAGACACTACTGTTTCGTTCGCTCGCGTTGACGATTCAACTACCAGCCTTTACGATTCCACTTCCAACTAACTTAACAAGAGACGGGGGCAATTCATGTCGCAAGCAATGCCGCAAGCATACGAGACTCTTCTGCTTGAGCGTCGCGAACGAGTAGCGCTCATTACTATCAACAGGCCCGACAAAAGAAACGCCCTCAACATCAAGACCCGCGAAGAGGGCGCGGCGCTGCTGGACGAGTTGAAGCGTGACGACTCGATCCGCGTTGTTGTGATCACGGGCGCTGGAGACAAGTCATTCATTGCAGGTGCGGATATTGCGGAGTTTGCCGGTCGCACGGCGATGATGCAGCGCGACGTGATGACCGGGCAGTCGCTGTTTACGGCGATGGATACTTTTCCCAAGCCGATCATTGCTATGGTCAATGGCTACTGTCTGGGTGGCGGTTGCGAGCTGGCGCTTGCCTGCGACCTGCGCATTGCCAGCGAAACGGCTTCCTTCGGCCAGCCGGAAATCAATCTGGGAATTATTCCCGGTGGTGGCGGCACGCAACGGTTGACTCGACTTGTCGGCGAAGGTAAAGCAATGGAGTTAATCCTGACTGGCGAAATCATTGATGCGAAAACAGCATTTGCGATCGGTCTGGTCAACCATGTCTTTCCCGGTGATCAACTCGAGGCGAAGACGATGGAAATCGCTAATCGCATCGCGGCCAAGGGCCCGATTGCTCTAAAGCTGGCCAAGGAAGCCGTCAAGATCGCCTCACGTTCGTTGCTTGATGAAGGGTTGCGCCGGGAGGTGGATCTCTTCGCGCTCTGTTTCTCAACTGACGACAAAGACGAAGGAGTGAACGCGTTTCTCGAGAAACGAAAAGCGGAATTCAAGGGACGATAAAACGAACTTTGTACTTTGTGCTTTGAACTTAGTGCTCTCGTAGTTCGTGCTTTGAATCTTGTAATTGAGTTCTTGTTGACGGTTTGACGTCAAGCTTCCACACGGAACAAAGTACAAAGAACCAAGAACAAAGTTCAAAAAGGAATTAAATTGAAAGCCCTTCTAATCATCGCCGGTATTATCCTGGCAGCGTTTGGTGGCGTCATCGCTTATCGCGCGCTATATCTCGAACCCCCTGCCGCCGTGGTGATCACCAATACTGATGTGCGCGAGCTTCCGAACACCATGCGCGTCGTTGGCGGCGTGGCCCTTATGGTTGGCGGCGCAGCTCTGGCGTTCCTTGCGGCCCGTAAGCGGGCAAGATAGCAAACGCGGCGATGGGTATTGGGCAATCTGCAGCCGGGTGCCAAAGTCTTTGAGGAAGATGCCGTGTTATGAAAGTTGAGCTGGTTTGAAGAGGCCTTCGGTCACAAGCCACTCGTAGTTGATCCACAAGCCATAAACCCGCTTATTCCCTACTTAAATCTTTCGGCTTCACCAGCCAAGCGAGCGTGCCAACGCAAGGATTTATTTTGCTCCATTTTGTGGTTTCCAGGTTGATTCTTGCGAGCGTTGCGGTAGCCATATACTCGGACCGCGTGGTTAAGATACCCAACAATTCCGTGAGTCCCGGATTGTGTCCAACCAGCAGAGCATTGTTCACGCTATTCTCAATATCTGAGATCACCTCTAATAATTGCAGCGGGCCGGCTTCGTATATTCGCTGATCCAAACGAACCTCGGGACGCAATTTAGCCGACCGCATGACAATCTCGGTTGTCTGGCGGGCGCGAACTGCGGGTGAACTCAGCACCAAATCCACTCGCAGCCTACGTTGTTGAATCAC
The DNA here is from genome assembly GCA_051000815.1 of Pyrinomonadaceae bacterium. Lineage (GTDB taxonomy): Bacteria > Acidobacteriota > Blastocatellia > Pyrinomonadales > Pyrinomonadaceae > PSRF01. The sequence goes on along the minus strand of JBPCNX010000028.1, from coordinate 45,275 downwards.
CGTGCCCATCAGTTCCGCTGCAGCTTTGCCGCGGCGGTTCAAAGGGCGATCGAAATCCGCAAGTTCTTTGTCTTTCCAACTCGATTTTGCATGTCTCATCAGATAAAGTGTCTTCATAATCGGATGTAATACGTCTCGTTTACCTTGCTGTAACACTATACGGCTAAGCTGCACTCGATGATTTCATACGGAAATCACCGCTTTCCCGGCAAACTGTTTGTCGTGGAGGGAACCGATGGAAGCGGTAAATCCACCCAACTGGCATTGCTTTATCAGTGGCTGAAGGCTGAGGGCTTTCCTGTCTTCTATTCAGAATGGAACTCGTCTCCACTAGTTAAAGATACGACGAAACGCGCCAAGAAACGACATCTTTTCAATCCGGCAACCTTCTCTTTACTCCACGCCACTGATTTTGCCGATCGGACCGAGCGCGACATTATCCCGCCGCTGAAGGCAGGCGCGATTGTTCTTGCCGATCGTTACATTTATACGGCCTTTGCTCGCGATGTTGCGAGAGGCTGTGATCGCGGCTGGGTGCGAGATGTCTATACTTTCGCGGTGAAACCTACTGTCGGCTTTTTCTTTCGGGCGCCACTCGACGTCGCTATCGACAGGATCGTCTCGGGCAGGCCCCGCCTAAAGTACTACGAAGCTGGATTGGATATGGGATGGTCAGACGATCCCGAAGAGAGCTTCACAGTCTTCCAGGGCAAGATACTCGAGGAGTATGATCAAATGGTTGACGAGTTTGGTCTAACAGTGATCGATGCCACACGCTCCATCGAGGCGCAACAGAGAGAGATGCGAAATATTATTGATCGACACTTAAGAAGAAGGCGGGCTAAACGCGATTAGAGTACCTGCTTTTTACGGCACGCCGCTTCCCAGTGTGGAGCAAGAAGAGTACAGCGGCAAACTGATTGTGGTGGAAGGCACCGATGGAGTCGGAAGGTCGACTCACATAGGCCTGCTGCGCACCTGGCTGGAGGCTCGTGGGCACGCCGTCCTGGATACTGGAATGACTCGCTCCGTGCTGGCCGGCGGCGGCATCAAAGAAGCTAAGACGGGACACACGCTGGGACGACTGACGATGCAGCTTTTCTATGCGACGGACTTTATTGACCGGCTCGAGAATGAAATGCTGCCCGCACTGCGAGCGGGCTTTATTGTGTTGACCGATCGTTATATTTACTCGGCGATGGCGCGCGCTGAGGTTCGCGGGATTGATTCAGGGTGGGTGCGTTCAATCTATGGAATGTCACTCGTTCCCGATGCAGTTTTTTATTTGAGAGTTAATTCGGCCAAGCAACTCGTCGATCGGGTACTCTCCTCAGGAAGAGGGTTCGACTACTGGGAGTCGGGTATGGACCTGCACCTGGGGGAGGATTTTTACGACAGTTTTATTGCATACCAGACGCGCATGCTTCAGGTCTTCGACCTCATGAGCCTGGAGTATGGGTTTCATGAGTTGAATGCATCGCGATCAGTGCGCAGCGTAGCCGCTGACTTGCGCCGTTCAGTGGCTAAAGTCATTGATGAACCAAGAGGCGGCATCGACAAGCTCGCACAACATCCTGTGAAGACGAAACCTGCCTCAGACGTCTCCGCCAAACGAGGATCACCTGCAACTTACGCACACCCAAAGAAGACACCTGCACCTTGAAACTAGCCGCGATAGACATAGGTTCCAATTCGATCAAGCTCGCGGTTGTCGATGCGGCGGCGACCGACTCATTTGCCGTTCTGGCACGCGAAAAGGATCACGTCCGACTGGGACATGAGACTCTTCGCGATGCTCACCTGGCGCCGGCAGCGATCGAACGGGCGGCAGAGTGCATAAAACGTTTTCGATCAATTGCGGAGGCGCGCGGCGCGGAATCGGTCATCGCAATTGCGACGGCATCGGTACGTGAGGCAAACAACTCCGCGGATTTCATAAAGGAAATTGAGCAACGAACCGGAATCCGCGTCGAGGTTCTCTCGGGTATAGAGGAAGCGCGGCTTATCGGCCTGGCAGCTTCTCAGGGTTGTGCGGCTGAGAAAGTCACTAACCTCAACATCGACATCGGCGGCGGTTCAACCGAGATCTCTATTTTTCGCGACGGAATTCCACGCTCGCTCTTTTCCGTCAAGGTAGGAGCGATTGTGATGACAGAAAGGTTCATCCTTAGTGATCCGCCGAAAACTAAGGAAATGGGCAATCTGAGAAGCGAGATACGGTCAGCATTTGACAGACCCAGCCGCGAGCTCCGAGGGAAGAGTTGGCAGCAGGCGACAGGAACATCAGGCACCATTCTCGCGGTGGGAGCCGCATTACTTGCCCGCACCAGCAGCAGTGCAGAACGCAAAGCCATGGGGGCCCAACCCGCTGGCGCTGAGATTTCTCTAAGCCGCCTGTCAGCGTTGAACATTAACCTGGCAAGCCTGACTCTAACGGAGCGGCGCAGTCTACCGGGAATAAGCGCGCAGCGTTCGGAGATCATCATCGCCGGAGGGCAGATTCTCGAAGGCGCGATGAGAGCGCTGGGGATTAATGTGTTGCAGACCTGCGACTGGGCACTGCGCGAGGGTGTGATCATCGATCGAATACGAGAAGTGGAGTCGGAGTTAATTCCTCCACGGGCCGACTTCGGTGAACAGAAGCTCCGGGGAGTTCACGCCGTCGGCCGCCGCTTCGGTTATGAAGAAGCACACTCACACCAGGTGGCAAAACTAGCCGAGCAAATCTTCGACACGCTGGCGCTGACTGAAAGTTTTTCACGCCATCAACGCACACTGATGTCGGCCGCCGCTTTGCTGCACGATGTCGGTTATCACATCGCCCACGAATCGCACCACAAACACTCATGCTATCTGATTCAAAACTCGGAACTGACTGGTTTTTCAGAAGCTGAACGTGCAGTGATTGCTAACATTGCCCGCTACCATCGCGGCTCGCCTCCCAAAGAGCGGCATTCCGAATATGCTGCCCTTAACGCCGCGGATCGAGAAACGGTCTGCCGCCTCGGAGCGATTGTGCGAGTGGCCGATGCGCTTGATAGAAGCCACGATAGCCGGGTGTCGGAATTGCGTTGCAGTCGCGAGGGAGAAGTGTTCCATATACAAATAAGAAGCGTGAGCGATTGTGAGAATGAACTTCGCGAGGCAGAACGGAAGTCTGAAATGTTCGAGCAGGCTTTTCCATGCACCCTGCAGTTTAGCGCGCGTGGCGCCAAAGCGAGGCGCGCTTGAATTAACATGGCCAAGTCAAAGCCCATTCGTGGTATAGCCTGCGATGATAAGGCCGCCGGCGCAATTCGGTCTGTCGTTGAAGGCAGACTTGATGAGATGTGTGCCTTGCGGGATGCGGCGCTTGATTGGATCGATCCTGAGGGAGTGCATGACATGCGCGTAGCCTCTCGGCGGTTGCGTGGCGCATTGCAAGACTTCAGTCCCTACTTGCGCAAAGTGCGCCTCGCCCCTTTGTTGCGAGACATAAAGGGCATAGCCGATTCGCTCGGCCGCGTAAGAGACTACGACGTGGCGATCATGGCGCTGGAACAGATTGCGGCCAACGCCCCTTCAGAGGTGGCCCAGGGAATCCAACGTTTTGCCGACTTTCGCAGAGTCGGCCAGTCCGAAGCTCGAGTGAAACTAATGCCGTCGCTCGAGCCGTCTCATCTGACACAGGTGAAAGCGACAACCGAAGAAAGTTTTGAAAGAGTATCAAACCGCTTCACCAAATGCGGATTACTGCCAAACATCTGCGCTATGCGCTCGAATTATTTCAGGATTGTTTGGGAAGCTACGCTGGACAAACCGCGAAGAAGGTGGCGCGCTTGCAATCCTCGCTGGGAGGGCTGCACGACTGCGACATCTGGATTGAGGACTTTGGCAAATCGGCTCAATACAAAGTGCCCAATATGGACTTCGATCTCAAGCAAGTTTCGGTCTGGCTGATCAACTATTTCAGTAAGGAGCGCGGTAAGCACCATCGGAAAGCGCTAACATCCTGGCTTGTTTGGGAAGCTGAGGATGTTGGAAACAAGTTACGCAAAAACTTAAAAAGGAATACTGCGTCGAGAAAGGGGGATGAGGCTTAGTTATCCCCGACAACCGTCAATCCGAGGCACGCAGCGTTTCGGTCTTCTCACTGGCAGACGGTTGAATGCGCTTCATTGCCCACAGTCCTCCACTGGCAGGCGTCCTGCCACGCAGCGCAGTCGTATTTGAATTGGATTGTTCGAAGCGCCGGGGTCTATCTTTCGCCGCGCTCCTAATAGATTGTTAACATCGGCGCCAGGCCGTTTACCTGGAAACAACTCTTTGAAGGATGCACTGTCATGTGCTCACAGCTAAGACAACGCATGTCTTCAGCGATCTTGCGATCTCATTTTGAACCCGAGAGCATTCTGATTAAGTGCTGTCTATGGTGGACCCGACGCTACCGCGTTACGGTCCTGACTGAGTCTGCAATGTCTGTTGACCCGACGCTCAACTCAGTGGGTCGCAGTCAGTACCGTACCGCGGTAGCGTCGGGTCGAGATAAGCCAACACTCAAGATCGACACATCACGGAGACCACCTCAGCAATCAAAGTCGCGTGACGGTCTGTGACCCACTGAGTTGAGCGATGGGTGAGGTGACCCGACGCTACCGCGTTACGGTACTGACTGTTTGCCACTGAGTTTAGTAGGGGCCATTGAAATCACGGAACGCCAGCGGTCAGCACAGGGAATTGCCTGACAGGTAAACAGCTATGTTAAATTTATCCATTATGAAAATCGATCGTCGTGGTTTCCTGGCAGCTTCGGCTTCGGCATTGCTGTTGGCCAAAAGCCAATTATCGTCGGCAGCACATGCTCAACCTTCCGAAACCTCGGAGCCGCTCGAGGTCGAGGGAAAGATTGAGGGAAGAGAGATTGCGGTCTATACCACCGCTGACAAAAGTAATTACCGGCTCTCCGCCACCGATATTCTGAGATTCAAACATCTCGGCCAGCCGCTGGAAACACAGATCTGTGTCTTCGTCGATCCTGCTAAGACATTTCAAACGATTTTAGGCGTTGGCGCCGCACTCACCGATGCCTCTGCCGAGACCTTTGCAAAACTGCCGAAAGCGAAACAGCAGGAATTCCTGAAGGCTCACTTTGATGTCGACACCGGCATCGGTTACACGCTGGCAAGAACCAACATCCACAGTTGCGATTTCTCAAGTGGCAGCTATACCTATGTAAACGAAGGCGACAAGGAGTTGAAGTCGTTCAGCATCGACCATGACAAGCAATTTCGGATTCCTTTCTTGAAACAAGCGCAGGCAGCGGCCGGGGGAAAACTCACGGTTTATGGCAGCCCCTGGAGTCCACCGGTTTTCATGAAGGACAACAACAATATGCTTCGTGGTGGAAAACTGAAGCCTGAGTTTTATCAGTCCTGGGCCAACTACTTCGCGAAGTTCATCAAGGCCTATGAGGGAGAAGGCATACCCATCTGGGGCATTAGTATTCAAAACGAACCCATGGCAACGCAAAAATGGGAATCGTGTATTTTTTCAGCAGAGGAAGAGAGAGATTTTCTAAAAAACTATCTCGGCCCAACGATCAAAAGAGAAGGGCTGGGTGATAAGAAGATAATTGTCTGGGATCACAATCGCGACCTCATTTACCAGAGAGTCAGCACTATCCTGACTGACCCTAAAGCCGCACAATATGTTTGGGGCATTGGTTATCACTGGTACGAGCCATGGAGCGGCGGCGAGCCGATGTTCGACAACGTCAAGCTCGTGCATGAGTCCTTTCCGGATAAACATCTGATCTTCACTGAAGGCTGCGCTGATTCCTTCAATGCTCAAAAGCTTAACGACTGGAAATTAGGCGAACTGTATGGACGTTCAATGATCAATGACTTCAACGGCGGTGCTGTCGGCTGGACAGATTGGAACATACTGCTGGATGAAACAGGCGGGCCAAATCACGTCAAGAATTTCTGCTTCGCCCCTGTTCACGCCGACACAAAGACGGGTGAGCTGATCTACACAAACTCGTATTACTACATCGGACACTTTTCAAAGTTTGTCCGCCCTGGCGCGAAGAGAATCGCCAGCTCGCCTAGCAGAAGCCCGCTGCTTTCCGCTGCGTTTATCAATCCTGATGGAAAAGTGTCGGTGGTTGTGATGAACAAGAGCGATCAGAAGATTTCGTATTACCTTTGGCTGGATGGCCAGGCGGCCGAGGTCAGTAGCTTGCCCCATTCCATTCAGACGCTGGTGTTAAGCTTGTCTTCCTGAAAGCTACGTTTAATCTTTCTTCGGGACTACTCATGCGGTATGTATAAAACAGTTGCCAACACAGCGCTTTTTAACTGCAACTGAGGTAACGATCCACTAAGGTACACGAAATAACACTAACCACCTTTCGTGTTCGTTCGTGTTATTTCGTGGATCGTTCTTCTGCCTGGCAAATCTTGCACGAACACAAAAATTTGGCGGCGTTCTTACAGTTCCCGGACCAGATTGTTAGTAAAGACTATCTCGCCGAACTTTCCCGGAAGATGAAAGTCATCTTTGAAAGTTGGAGACCACGCCAATAACAGCGGTCTCGACCGTTGCTCCATTCTGTATAAATTCAACCTCCATCGATCCCCGGCTTGAGGCGGGAGGTTTTTTGCGGTCACAACATCTTCCAGTGGGAAAGCGATCTCGCACGTCCACTCCCGGTCGCCGTTCCTCCCGTCTACTGTTCCGAACACCTGTACGCCCCACTTCAGCTTTTGACTGTTCCAGCTCTTGTAATGCAGCGGCTTGCGTATATCGAGCAGATAAATATCGAGCATCGTCCCGAGAGGGTTTACCTCCAACTCGATATAACTAGCCTGCTGAGGATCGGCTTGCAGGAATACTTCTACCACCTCTTCATCCCAGAGATGCTGGTCACGTGTCTTGAAGGTGGCCCAGATGTTGTCGTCCCGGCAGCGAAAGGAGAAGTATAGAAAAGTTTCGTCATACAGCGCTTTGGCCTCGGTTTTGTAAGGGCTTGGAGAGCCATCGAGATTCAGCCGAAGGTCGCTAAAGCTAGGAGCCCTCGCCCAAACCGCATCATCCAGTCTTCCATCCACCTTAATCGGCCTTGCCGTTCGCGACACTTCGTATACGGGTAAATTCAGGGATTGCCCAGTGGCACTGACGACTGAAGTAGTCATCAACCCCAGGGCCAGGAGAAGATTTGACAATCCGGTCTTCAGCATGATGTTTGTGTTCCTTTTAAGACCTCAAGGTAAAAACCGCAAGGAAATTTCTCGCCAGTCTGAGTACTTGCAAGCGTATTTGCCGATTGTAGATCACTTCGACAGAGACGGTCACAATTCTGCCACACGGGCAATGAGATCGGTTACTTCCGGACACAAATTGGCCACAAGGTGATCTTTTAGTAGGTTGTTCCGCTAGAGGAGTTTTAATCCCGTCAGGTCTAATCGTGAGGACACGCGACCCGTATCCTTCAGGTCGTCAATACGCCAGGTTGTTGGTTTACCCCATGAGAGCAGCTGGCCTGACGCATCTATGAGATAGACCGGCGGATGAGTCAAGCCAAGGCGTAAATCGTGAAGCAGATAGGCGTTTCCAGATCCCGAGCGAATGACAAACTCGCGTCGATCAGGCAATGCGTATATTCCATAGTCTCTTAAACTCATGAGTCCATTCTCCGGGTTTGTCTTATTGAATAAGCGCAGAGGCGAGCGGTAGTCGATTACCCGGTAAGAGCCGATCAATTAACGCTTCCAGCACATCAAACTCAATTGGGTTCTCCAGGTGTGCACTGCATCCAGCTGCAAGTGCGAGGTTTCGGTTTGAAGGAGGATTGCCCTCTACCCAGCCCTTGATGCCGGTGATAGGAATTCTTTTGTTACCCCAGATAGCGTAACAGAGAACACGACCACGCTATTGGATCCCTCTAGATCTCAAAAACGTGACACGCAGCGCTGAAAGTGGAGAAGTTGTTGCAGGCCTGAGTGCCCGATCAGCCCACCCGCGTGGTGGTGCTGACCTCACCGGGCCCGACACTTGAGCGGCATTCCTTAGGTCCGACACCGTTGTGGTGAGGACTTCCTTCTCCAAAAACGCATCACTACCGGGCTGGGCTATTGACTCAAGCTCAGCAAATTTGCAGGTTGGGAAGGTGGGTAAGGCGTCAACCAAACCCCCGCTCCAGCGCAGCGTCATCGCTGGCTACTAAAACCGATCCTTGTGGCACAGCGACCAAACTGAGAAGCCGCCGCGGGGTTTCAACCACGCAGACTCAGTCCAGATGGCTTGAAGGAAAGTAGAGTCGATGACGCTACGCTGGAGCGGGGGCGCGCTCCGCTTGCCCACCTTCCCGACCTGCGAATTGTCTCCTTTTGATTGTTGATTCAAGGTTGAGTAGCTAATGAAGTTTTGCGTTTCGAGTTCAGAACATACTGATAAGTAGCGACGGCGAGCGCGGCCTTTTAGGGATGTCCCCGTAAACGTGCCAGCCTCTTTGGCCCATCGCTCTTACTGACGAAGTGCCTTTGATTAGTCGGCGCGATTCAACGCACGCACTGCCAGGGTCAAACAAATTATGGCGAAGACAACGACGGCTGCGCCTTCAATCAGCAGGGTAGTTGGTGATCCCACGCCAAGCAGGCTGAACCGCAACAGATCAACCTGCCAGGTCATAGGGTTCAGGTAGGCGGGCACGCGAAACCAGATGGGCAAATCACTCAACGGGTAAAACATTGAGCTTAGAAACATGAGCAGGATATACGCTGCGCTCAATACAGTATTGAAGGCATCCATCCGCGCGAGCTTAATAACGAACACGCTGAAGAGAAAGAACCACCCTGCGGTTGCTACCGTTACGATCGCGGCAGTCAAAGGGAGCAGGTCCCAGCGAATCGGAGCGTCCATAGCCACAACGCCAAGCACGACTGCCAAAACCGAACCGATTACCGCCAGCAAGACATTAAAGCTGATCTTACCGATCAGAAGTTGAGGGCGGGTGATGGGATAGGTCAGTAGCTCATAAAAGATTCCAGAGTCCTTGTCCATAAAAAAGCCCCAAGAGGTGTTCATCGCAACCGAGAAGGTGACCATCCCAAGCACCCCCGGCAGCAGGAATGATGTGTAGCCAAAAGCTTGCCCCTCGACGGCAATCGAGCCACCGAGCATCCGCTCAAAGCCCATCCCAAACAAAACCAGGTAGGCCAGCGGCACGAAAAGATCCCAGAAGACGAATCCAATGTTCGTCATCCGCTGCCGGTAATCTCGGTAAAAAACCGCGCCGATCCCGGTCATCTCGTCTCCTTCATCAGCGTAATAAAGATCTCTTCGAGCGTAGGTCCGCGCACTTCAAATTGCAGAATCGGTGCGTCGCGAGAAATGTCGGCTAGCCTTCCAAGCAAGGAGGCCTCTTCGCCCTGGAACACCATTTCGACAGTGTTGCCATCGACGTGCAATTGCATCGGCTGCAGAGCCTCGAGCCGGCTGACTAAATCACCGCTCGTGTCTGCAAAAGTAAGATTAACGCGGAATATATGGGTAGACAGTTTGCGGAGTTCCCGCAAGGTGCCTGAAGCCATTGTGCGTCCGCGGTCCAGTATCATGATGCTTTCGCATAGTTCTTCAGCTTCACTAAGGACTTGCGTAGTCAAGAGAATGGTGCGCCCCTGGCGCGCTTCGGCGCGCAAACGATCCATCACCCGTCTCTTCATAAGAGGGTCCATACCGGTCGTGGCTTCGTCGAGTATGATTACCGGCGCATCCAGCATGAAAATCTTCGCTACCTGAATCCGGCGTTTGGTGCCAAGACTCAACTCCTGCACTGTATCGCGCAACTGTGTTCTGAGCTCAAACTCCTCCGCCAGCGTCTCCAATCGTTGTCGCGCTGCCTGTCGTTTTACCCCATGGAGATAGGCATAAATCAGCAGGTTGTCCCGAACCGTTAAAAGGTTCTCAGTGGCGGTTTGCTGCAGGACGACCGCCAACTGCTGGCGAACAGCCAAAGGTTGGCGAGCAACGTCGAATCCCAGCACAGCCGCGCGCCCCGAAGTAAGAGGCGTAATCGTGCTGAGGATCTTCACCAAAGTTGACTTGCCCGCGCCATTCGGTCCGAGCAGGCCGTAGATGCACCCTTGCGGAACCTGAAACGAAACGCCGTCCAAGGCTCGCACTGCCTCACCACTCTTTGTTCGATAGACTTTTTGCAGATCCTCAACTTCGATAGCGACGGTCATTTACCTACCTACGGCTACGATGGGTTGTAAGTTTGCGTCGAGCTTATCATCTTCTGCATTCCCTTTGTTGAGGATCACGATCTGGTTGCATTCAAGCATCTTCGAAGCGGGTAGTGTTCTAATGACGGTGTCTAAGTAACCTTTTGCGTGCATTGGCTAAAAACGATCCACGAATCACACGAATTACACGAAGATGTTTAGTGTTGCTTAGTGTGGTTTAGTTTCAATCAATCTATTCGTTTCGCGGAGCGACTCATAAAAACATGCGGGAGTTTCCCAAACTCTTTCCCGGCTCGCAGATCATCAAACTGGAAGAGAACTTTCGTAGCACCCAACCCATCCTTGACGTGGCCAACGCAATCATGGCCGACGTGAAAGAAGGTTATAAGAAGCGGGATGAGGATTTAACATATTGACCAGCGTGTGCAGTTCATAGATGAGTTACAGACCTTCAACACGCAAATATTCGGTCCGGCATTTGCGGCCGCCCCGACAGGAAAGTTGACTGGTTCACATCTGTTCGCGCGCCCACGCTTCAGAAACCTCACGACCCCTGATGAGGTGGTCGACCACTAGAATCAGTTGGTGATCATGATCGCTATAGAGCACCTCGATGTTGACGCCAGCCTCAGCCATCCGGCGCGTCAGCTTACCTAACTGACCGGGCTGAGACTGGTTCAGTCGTTGGACAAGCACGTCGCGCTCTTCCAAAACGCGGATACCTTCTGCTTCCAGCGCGCTTCTAGCTGCCGGCCCATCCTTGAAAAGGAAGTGTGCAACGCCTTCGCCGTTAACAACGAAGGCCCCACCTCCCTCAATGCTCACCCCCGCGCGACCAAGTGCGTCTCCCATGTCGGCCAACGCCCCGGGTCCATTTGCCAGCGCGATTGTTAGATCTTTCATTGCTGTTTCTCCGCCTGGGTCTTCACTGCTGAGCTACGCATTGCTCCTGCCGAAAGCTGCTCGTATTCTTTCCGCACCTTGAGCAGGAGCACTACCTGCCACTCCTGTATGTGATGGGGGCAATAACGCGCTTTCGGCTGGCGAAAGGCTGGATTAACTCAATCTGAACAGGTCCGTCTGTACTCCAATTGTCCACTCCAGCCCGAAATTTAACAAGAATTAAACGTGCCTTTCACAACTTCCGAGTGCCGGCCGGCGTAGTTTCAATGTCGATGCGACAGGCTTTTGTCTTACAACTCGGCGCTGAAACGGAAGTGACACGGCGGCATTTTGTAGGTTGTATCGAAGAGGTAGATACGGGCAGAGAGTCGCGCTTCAAGTCTACCGACGAGCTTGCGGGAATGAATAAGGAGATGGCTCATGCTGAAAGTGCATACGCAGAAGTTAGGAGATGTAACCATCCTGTGTTTGAGAGGTCGGATAGCAATCGGCGATACTACGCCTTTACGTAATGCTGTGCTTTCCCAGGCAGACGCCAGCGCCGTAGTGCTCGATCTGGCACGCGTTAACGGAATAGACGCGCGTGGTTTGGGTGTGTTGTTGGAACTACGTGAGTGGACTCAAACAAAGGGAATTGAGTTCAGATTGCGGAACGTTACCAGACTACTGCAGCAGGTCTTGAAAATCACGCGGCTGGATTCTGTCTTCGATACTTCTCAACCGACTGCCCAGTCTGCCGCAGTTGGTCTTCCCATTGAAGCTGAAGCCGAGACGGCGGTTTGTGTTTAGCCGGAAGTCAGCAGTGCTGAGCGTTATGGAGGTCGCAGGTGGGATTTTGCCATGAAGAGATCGGTAGTCAGCGCGCGATGCATTTAACCAGTAGCATTCCGGGGCGATGTGAGAGTGGATAAGGAGCACTTCAGATGCTGGATAACTTGATCTTTGGCTTGACGTTTTTATCAGCGCTCGGCTGTGGGCTGATTAGCGGAGCCTTCTTCGCATTTTCCACGTTCGTGATGAAAGCCCTGGCGCGCTTGCCTGCTGCTCAGGGCATCGCCGCCATGCAGTCAATCAACATTGTGGTGATCAATCCGATTTTCATGACGGCGATGTTCGGAACCGGTCTGGCTTGCTTTGCGCTGGCGGTTTCGTCGTTCTTTCGTTGGCACAAACCTGGTGCCGCCTACCTTGTCGCGGGCAGCCTGCTTTATCTCGTCGGCACGATTTTGGTGACGATTGTATTCAACGTACCTCGCAACAACGAGCTGGCTGCCATAGACCCGGTAAGTGTTCCGGGCGCCGGACTGTGGACCAGCTATGTCACCAGTTGGACAACTTGGAATCACGTGCGGACAGCGGCAGCTTTCGGGGCGGCTGCTCTATTAACAATAGCCCTCGTAAAGTTACGGTCAATCGAAGCGCTTTAAATGGCAACTCACGTGAGGAGGAGACAATGATGAGTCCACAATCACGACGCGCAGCCGGAATCCTGTTAATTGTCTTGCCAACCGTGATCTTTGGAGGCGTGAGCATTTTGACTTTATTGATTAGTCCCCAGTCCGGTTACATGAACAATTCGTTGTGTCAGGATCTCTGGCGCGCCGGCCTGCACATGCCGGTGTTTTGATAGCGTCGTGATCGCAGGAAAGGCAATTGGCAATCGGCGATTGAATTGTCGCTCGCTTGACCACTTCTAAAGCGCTACGCTACTCTTCAACTCCTCAAGGGGCCGTAGCTCAGCTGGGAGAGCGCATGACTGGCAGTCATGAGGTCAGGGGTTCGATCCCCCTCGGCTCCACCAACACCTCCAAACACTTTTAGGGCTACCCACGGTAGCCCGAATCGTTTTTGAGTGATTGACAGCGACCTTGACAGGTCCGTGTCCGCTTAGGTCAGTGAAAAGAGCGCCTTAGCGAGGCTCCCTTTTCTCACGCTCACAAAACACTCACGATTTACTTTCTAAACTTTTCGACTTGTTTCTTCATGGAGGGAAGATGATCGGTCAAAGGCTTTCTAACCGATACGACATCAGGGCGGAGTTGGGTCGCGGCGGCATGGGCGTCGTCTATCGGGCGCATGATCCCTTACTGAACCGCGAAGTAGCCATCAAGCTTATTCCTCCAACACTGCTGAGCTCAGAAATGGAAGAACGCTTCCAACGCGAAGCGCAGTTGGTGGCCCAGATGGATCATCCTGCGGTCGTGCCGATCTTCGACTTTGGCAAGCACGAAGGATCGCTATTCTTTGTCATGCCCGTCGTCCAGGGAACAAACATGCGCTGGTTCCAGCGCGAAGGCACGCTCACGCTTGGCGAGGTTATCGACATCGGGATTCAGGTCGCCGAAGCGCTTGAATACAGCCACTCACGCGGCGTCATTCACCGTGATATCAAACCGGAAAACATCATGGTGATGCGTGAAGATGGCGCCCGAGTCAGAGTTCGAATCATGGACTTTGGTCTCGCCCGAGGTGCTACCGAGAGTCGTATCACCAAAACCGGAACCATTGCCGGCACGCTCTCCTACATGAGCCCAGAACAGGTAGCGGCTGGCGGTGTGGACCATCGTTCGGACATCTACTCTCTCGGCACTGTCCTGTACGAGTCTCTTACCGGCGAACCGCCGTTCTCAGGTGAGCTCCAGTCAATTCTCTATCGGATAGTTCATGAGATTCCCCAGCCGCCGCGCTCACTGGGTGCCGAAATCAATGAAGATCTCGAGGCAGTCATACTTACCTGCATAGCCAAGGATCCTGGTAAGAGATCACAGCGCGCGAGTGAGGTCGCTGATTCTCTACGGCGGTGCCAGACCCGACTGCACCAGAGCGATCTTGGCAAATCAGTGATATTGACGAAGACACTGATGCTGCCGCGTGTGGCGCTCTCTCCGTTCATAGGCCGCGAGAAAGAACAAGCTGAGTTGCAGAAGCGCCTCAATGCCGCCTTTGGAGGTGAATGTCAATTTGTCGTCGTTTCGGGTGAGCCCGGCGTGGGCAAGACACGACTCCTTGATGAGATCGAGAACCTGGCGAAAGCCCGCAAACTACTGGTGCTTCATGGTCGATCAATTGAGCAGGATGGCGCCTTTCCCTACCAGGGATTTTGTGAAGCCATTCAGGAATACTTCCGACAAAAGGATACGTCCAGTTCTCCTGACAACCTGATAGAGCTTTCGGACGTTGCCCCTGATCTCGTTTCGCTGTTTCCCATGCTTACAGAGATCAGTGAGATTCGCGCCTCCGCGACTGGCGATTCAAAGTTGGCCCAGGCCGGAGGATCGCTTGGCGGATCGCAGGGACCTGAGAACCGCACCCAGATCTTTGAGCTGCTGGCGCGAACACTCACACGCCTTGCAGCGGGAAAGCCGCTCATTCTTTTCCTCGAAGATCTACATGCGGCAGAGATATCCATCGAGGCATTGCAATATATCGTTCGACGATTAGGACCGACACCTACACTGATCGTAGGTACCTACCGCTCAAGCGAAGTAGACCGCTCCCATCCGCTGCTCCGCATGCTTGATAGTTTTCGCGGCGACCGTCGTTTTTCGGCAATCGCGCTCGAACCGTTCTCGCCAGCAGAACATCGCCTGTTTCTCGAAACACTCATTGGCGGGCCTAAGCTAGCCGACACCCTCGTGGAGAAACTCTATGAGGGAACTGAGGGCAACCCATTCTTCACGAAAGAACTGGTCCGTTCGCTGCTTGATTCCGGCGGCATCTCAAAAGACCAAACAGGAGCCTGGAGTCTAGGTGCGGCCACTGATCTCTCAACCGGAGATTTGCCGGCCACAATTCAACAGGCGGTTGAAAAACGTATCGAGCGCCTGCCTGAGGAACTGCGTGAGATTCTTTCGATTGCTTCGGTGATTGGCAAAGCTTTTGACTTTCGCGACCTGGAAGCGCTGGCCGGAGGCAAGGATGTTGAGGACGCCATTGACCGTCTTGTAGAGGAGGGAATCCTCGAGGAGGAGCGGGAGTCGCGTGGTGATCGCTTAACTTTCTCAAGTGGTGTCGTTCGTGACGTGCTATACGGCGCAATTTCGCGGCGCAAGCGAAGGTCGTTGCATCGTAAATATGCTGAGGAGGTCGAGCAGCGTCACGGCGGAAGACTTGAGCGAGTCTACCCGCAGCTCGTCCACCACTTCTCCCTAGGCGACGTTCCCGACAAGACAGTTGAGTATGGCTTGCGCATGGCCAAGACCGCGCTCGATGCTTTCAGCAGCGAAGAGGCAGCCCGAGCCTCCCGCACAGTACTCGAGTTTCTCGATGACGAATGGGACGGTGATCCTGCCTTGGAGGGCGAAGCGCGAATGCTGTTGGCCCAGGCACACCGGATGGCTGGAGATGTCGATGCTGCATTAAAAGAGGCGGAAGCGGCTGGACGCATCCTCGAACGCGAGAGCCACCAGGCACGGTCCGTGACCGCACTCTTGCTTGCCGCCGAGACTGCCTGGCAGGCCAGAAAGGTCGAAGAGACAACCCGATTGGTCCAACAGGTTATGGACGCTGCGCGCGCCGTGGGAGACAAGGATAGCCTCAGGCATGTGCTGTCTTTGGCTGCCACGCTCGCCAACCTGCGTGGAGAATATGAGAAAGCCAACGAATACCTCGAGGAGGCTGTTTCGCTGGCTCCGGCGACAAAAGAAACCGAACTCCACGAAGAGGTGCCCAAAGGGGGCAGACTGGTCGTGGCTATGGCCACTCCGCTCGGCGAAATCAATCCCGTCAATATGGAACTGGTGGAAGAGCAGGAGATTCTAGCGAACGTCTTTGAGACGCTCTTAGCCGCGGACCTGGAAGGTAACTTGATTCCGGCTCTCTGTGAGAAATGGGAAGTATCCGAAGATGGCACTTCAGTATTCTTTACACTTCGAGAAAACGTCTGCTTCCAGAATGGCCAGGTCCTGACCGCTCCGGCTGTAAAGCATTCCTTCGAGCGGAACATTCGTCTGGCTCGTGAGCTACCTCCGGGTCTTGAGGCGATCCGCGGCGCGGCCGAATTCGCTAAGAGCAATGATAAAGAGCTGGCTGGAATTCTGGTCCACTCAGACTACAAACTGGAAATACAACTGCCTGACCCGCTTTCCATCTACCCCGGCCTGTTAACAGACTACAAGACCGGTATCACCCTGGACCTCGATGACGGTAAGACCGATTCTATTCCCATTGGCACGGGTCCGTTTCGAATCGCCTCGTATAGCCCTGACCGCATATTGCTAGAGCGCAATGAAAGATACTGGAAGGGTTCCTTGGCGTTTCTTGATGAGGTCGAATTTCGCGCAGGGCTAAGCGCCTCAGAGATAGCTTCAGGGTTGCGGTCAGGCTCGATTGACCTCGCACGTGATCTATCGCCTCGGGAGCTTGAAGAGTTTCTCCGCGATCCGCGCTTTCGTGGGAGCCTGGTTGAGTCTCCGCGCAAGAATACTTACTTCCTCAACTTCAATTCCACGAGTGGTTCAGTCGCTCAGAACCCAGACCTTCGTCTAGCGCTCTCACGAGTATTGCGTACCCACGATCTGGTTTGGCAAACATTAGGGCGCTTTGCGCAGCCTGCCGTCTGCCTAATCCCACCGGGGATGCTTGGGTATGATCCGGGCAGGCGGCGCCAGACACTCACTCGCGACGAGGCCTTATCAATGCTGCGTTCAGCCGGCATCAGCAATCCAATCACGCTCAGGGCCGCCGCGCATCCTCTGTTCCTGGATCGATATAAGTCGCTACTGACTACTCTGCTCTCAATCTGGTCAGAGCTCGGCGTGAAAGTGGAAGTGGTCACTCCCACGATGGCCTCCTACCTGGAATCCTTTCAGAATAGTGCCGGAATAGATCTGTTCATCGGCAGATGGAATGCTGACTATGATGACCCGGACGACTTTACCTATGGTCTCTTCCATTCGCGTGTGGGTCTTTACCGCTCATACATCTCCTCGGCGGACGGGGACCAGATTCTCGAAGAGGCGCGCACCGAAAGTCGTCCCGGTGTTAGAGCCTCGCTTTATCGTAAGTACGAGAGTTTTTTGCAGGAATCAGGAATGGTGTTGCCATTGTTTCACGACGTCGATTATCGGCTTGCCAATTCAAAAGTTCTCGGCCTTACTCTTCGTGGTAGCGCGCCATATGTGAACTATGCCGAGGTAAGCAGATTAGAATCGGTGGCAAAGGCGACCGACGCTCTTCGGGCCGGCGGTGGGACTATTGAGGTTCCGATTACCGGAACGCTGGACCACATCGATCCTTCGCTGGCGGGCACCGTAGAAGATTCAGAGGTGCTGCCGAGCGTCTTTGAAACTCTAACTCGAGACGTCGGCGGCGCGAGAATCGTTCCCTGGCTGACAACTGATTTTACGGCTGAGCAAGGGGGAAAGAGATATCGTTTTCGCCTCCGCGATGATGTCCGCTTCCATGATGGACGCAAAATGACACCGCGCGACGTTCGCTATTCGTTCGAGAGGCTACTACTGAACCCCGCCAGCACTGGCCGCTTCTTCTATTCATCAATTCGCGGCGCGAGGGCCCTTCTCAACGGCGAGGAGTCGGACTTGGCGGGCTTTCGAATTCACTCGGCCGACGAGTTTACGATCGAGCTCGATGAGCCGGTCTCATTCTTTCCGGCGCTCATTTCTTATCACGCAGCAGCCATCGTTCCTGAGGGTACTGACAAGTTCGGTGGAAGCTGGCAAGAGGGCAGCGTGGGGACCGGCGCTTTTCGCGTGCTGAAGTTTGAGCCAGGCGTTCGTCTCGAACTCGAGCGAAATAGAACCTACTGGCGCAGTGGCTATCCTAAGATTGAAAGACTTATCTTCAACTTCGGTGTCTCTCCGGCCGACATCCTATCCCAGTTTCGAGCCGGTCGATTCTCGCTGGCGTCGGACTTGTTGCCCGCGGACGCAGAGGCTCTGCGCCGCGAGCCTGAGTTTGCGTCCGGTTATCACGAGATCCCCAATCTCCTGACTTACTATGCAGCATTCAACTGTCACAGCGGACCACTGAAAGACAAACGCCTCCGCCAGAGCTTGGCGCGGTCTATCGACGTTGCGAGCGTGGTACGTCAGACACTGGGACGGCTCGCCGTCCCGTCGCATGGACTCATTCCTCCTGGACTGCTTGGTCATGACTCCGCATATGTCCCAAGAATGCCTCTGGCATCCACATCGGCGCCCGAAAAGCCAATCACGGAAATTGAATTGACCGCCGCCGTTAACCCGGTGTTCCTGGGAGAGTATGCGGCTCTCGCGCGTGAGATCTCGCGATCTGTTGGCGATCGCCAGATAACGATTCGCATCGTGAGCAGCACCATGGAAGGATTGGTGGAGGCGTTGTCAAAGGGTTCCGTCGACGTGGTGCTGGGGCGCTGGGGCGCTGATTATCCGGATGCGGACACCTTCGCTAACATCCTGGCCACTAAAGAGGGATTATTGGGAAAGCTGTGTGGTTCAGCCGAAGTGGACCGTCTGATAGCACGGGGACGATCAGAAACATCTCCGGCGGCGCGGCATGCCATCTATCGCCAGATCGAAGAAATCATCGCGCGGGATAGGCTGCTTCTTCCTCTCTTTCACGAGCAGACTTACCGTTTTGCCCGACCAGAAGTCGAGGGACTCTCCCTGTCTTACGGTGCCATAGCCGTTGACTATGCAAGCCTGCGCATCCACGGTTAGTGCCCCGAGAAGAGAATGATCGTGCGCATTGCGGATTACTCAGACGGCCCTTCTTTACAACCCGATCAGCTAACGTGTATGAGAGTTTGCCCGACAAGGACCAAGTGCCTTGGACAGCTCGCATCAGTTTAGAGAATAAGAAAGTGGGCACGGAGGAGCGGAGCAACTTCAATCGGGAAACCTTCCAATCCAAGGGGTACGCCATGTAATTCTAAGTTGGCCTCATGCCTCAATCGTCGCAGTGGTCCACGAGAAAGAATTGTGTGCCAGTTGTGTGCCAACTCAGCCAAACAAGCCATTACTCAACCACCTGAGCCCATCATAGAAGAAAAGAAAGCCTAACAAATCATCACTAGTCGGTACATACTAGCACGGTAAGAAACACCGGTTTTCAGACTGGGCAGTCATGAGGTCAGGGGTTCGATCCCCCTCGGCTCCACCAATCACATTATTGAAAAAGGGCATCCGCAGTGGATGCCCCGATTTGTTTTTATATGTAGTGTTCTTATATGCAGTGCACGCTCATATCATTCCCTTTGCAAGGGTCGCCACGGCGGCGACTAATTCTGCCGAACTGGCCGGTTTGGCCACGTGCATTTGGTAGCCCTCTGCGATGGCACGTTTGCGATCTTCCTCACGGGCATAGGCCGTCAGCGCTGCGGCGGGCACCCGGCCTCCATGCTCATCTGTGAGCAGCCGCACCTTATGGATTAATTCATAACCGTCTTCATAAGGCATCCCAATGTCACTCATCAGTACGTCCGGCCGCCACTGAGGCAGCGCCGTTAGCGCTTCGCCCGCGGAGCAGCAGGCTTTCACCTCAGCCCCTGAACGCCTGAGAACAGCACTGATCATCTGCCTCGCGTCCGTGTCGTCGTCGACGACTAGCACACGCACTCCGCTAAGCAACGTAGAGCCGGCGTTCCGCAGGTTCGATTCAAGTGGGCGGTTTTCAGGTTCGACTTTACTCGCATCAGCGCGAACGGCCGGAAGCGGCAGGGAGAAGATGAAGGCTGCGCCCCGGCCCAACCCCAGGCTCTCAGCGGCGACTGTTCCCCCGTGGGCTTCCACGAGGTGGCGGACGATCGCAAGCCCTAACCCGAGACCGCCGTGAGCTCTCGTGGTCGTGCCATCAGCTTGGCGGAACCGATCGAAAACGTGCGGTAGAAACTCCGGGGTGATGCCCTGGCCGGTGTCACTGATCGAAACCCTGACGCGGTGATCAACTTGCTCTAGCATAACCTCGATGCGCCCGCCTTCCGGCGTGAACTTCACAGCGTTGACGAGCAGATTCCATACTACTTGCTGCAAGCGCACAGCATCTCCCACCACGTGGCAAAGCGCCGGTTCAAACGTGCACGAGATATGTATCCTCTTGGCATTGGCAGCTGGCCCAACGACTTCTACCGCGTCAGCAACGATCCGCGTCAGGTCGACCTGCTTGACATCGAGCCGCAACTGTCCAGTGATGATGCGCGACACGTCAAGCAAATCGTCTATCAGTTGCCTCTGGTTCTGTGCGTTGCGCTCAATCACCTCCAACCCCTGCGCATTGATCGGCGCATCGGGCTTCGCAGCGCGCAACAGATTGGCCCAGCCGAGAATCGAGGCCAGCGGCGTGCGCAATTCGTGGGAGAGCGTGGCCAGGAACTCGTCCTTTATCCGGTTGGCGGCCTCCGCATCGGCCCGAGCCCGTCGCTCGCGATCCAAAAGCCGGTCACGCTCTTCCTCCGCACGCTTGAGTTCACTCAGGTAATGGTTCAGTTCTTCCACGTGCCGCTCAGCTTGCGCGGCCTGGGCTTGAGAAGCCTCAATATTCCTCTGATAGGTCCTGTAGGTTAAGTAGACGATGGCGACGATCGGCGCCGTGAGGGTGACGGCGTAGAAGCCAAAGGTGCCGATGAGTTTTGCGATGATGCCCGCGGCCGACGCGCCGGCGATGTAAGTAACTGAGGTCCAGAGGTAAAAGGCTCGCCACGTTTTCCAGAACGGCTGTTCAGTTTTTAACGACTTCTCAGCCGCGACCAAACCTGAATTCACCGCGTACTGTGTGAGCGCCATTACCCAGATTGCGCCGATAAACCCGCCGGTGTAGCCCGCGCGCGGCAACTCGATGATGGATCCGAAGCATGCGCGCAACGTCCAAATGGTGACGAACGTCGAGCACGCCATGACGGCGGAGTTGAACAGGATGGTGCGCGGCTTCCGGCTAATTCGCAGTGATGCGCAGAGCCCATCAGCCACTGCCAGCAGGATAGCCGGCTCGCCGCCGTAAAGCAGCATGGTGAGGAAGATGAACGTGTCGGAGACTGTGATACCCCCGGAGACGAGGGGGATTCTAATAACGACCCTTGAACTGACACCGATTACCAGCAGTGCGAGGATCAAGAACGGTAGGTCGAGACGTCCCAGTGGTAAGCGATATAGCGAGAACAAAAGAATCGCAGCGCCGGTAGCAATGACTCCCCACATGAACGGCGCGACGAAACGTTGTCTGCCCATAGGCTGTGCCCTTCGACGAACTAGTCGTCTTCGCTCAGTTGAGTTTCCTTGTACAAGTAGACGGTATCGTAAAGACCTCGCAGATTATAACCCACGCTGTAATAGAAGGATTGGGCCGCCACATTGCGCTCGTTGACGAGCAGGCAAACCGAGTCAGAGCGGGACAGTAAGATTTGCCCGAGGGTCTGCAGGCACAGCCGACCGTGCCCAAGCCGACGGTGCCGCCGGTTTACGTAAACGCCTTCGATGTAGATTGACTCAGGAGTTTCAGCCATGATGTCGGCCTTGAAGATTAGCGTCCCGCCGTCTACTAAAACCCAAATGCGATTGCGCTCAATGCGCCGCGCACAACGTGCGCGAAAGCCTTCGGGGTCTACTGCCAACGGGTTAACGCCGCATTCGGCCACAGCCATCGCTGCCTGCACGCGTAAGATCAGCGGCAGATCATCGGCGACGGCCAGGCGAAGTCCCCGCGCGCCCCTACCCGTTTCGACAGGTGATTTCTGTTCAAGCAACAACTCACGGCAGGCGACCCGTAATTCCTGCCCGCCTGGTGAGTAATGACGCCAAAAGTCGCGCACCGTTGCGCGGCCGCCCATGAGAACGTGAACCGAGGGACACGCTTGCGTAGCGTGGGCGAAGGCCTTCATCGCCCTTTCCGTCCGCACATCCATCTGTGTCACGTGGCCGATCAAGGCGACACCCTCGAGCCGTCCTGCCCGATCGCGGCAGCCGTAAAACGTGCCGCGGTTGAGAGGGCTGACCATTCCGTTGTCGCGGATGAAGCCCGCCATGTAAACGTTGTGTAGGGGCCGCGCCGAAAGAAATTCAATTGCTTCGGCTTCATGCCCTGTAGATAGCGGGCATGCTTCCACGAGACCAGGAGCGGCCTGCTGAAGTGCGGCCTGTATAGTTGGCTGTCTTTCGAGACGGTTAAGAGGTAGCACCGTTAGCTTGAACCCTCGTGGCTAGGATTAAGAAATGCCCCTTATCAATAGTTCAGGAAATCTACGCCCTCATCGACCGTCACCGGCATCGATGATGTCTCATCTCCGCCAAGCGTTGCAGACTGGGCCTGCAAAGTTAAATCACCGGTAATGACCCCGTCGCCGGTAATCACTCCGTCACCGGTAATCACTCCATCGCCGAGGACCATGCCGCTGAGTAAAGTACCTCCGTTCAGCAACATGCTTACCTGCAAGAAGGCGAAGCCATCGCCAGTGATGACCCCGTTACTAGTCATGATGCAGTCACCAGTGATTACTCCGTCTCCGGTAATCACGCCTTTCCCAGTGATCACGCCATCTCCGGTGATTACCCCAACACCGAACAAAGCGCCGATGCCATAAATACTCTGATACTGACTAATCAAAGCGTCGCCGGTCGTCCACCAGAAATTTCGGAGAATCCCTCGCGACCACGAGAAGGTATGGCCGGCGATTGTTGTTTGTTGGAGAGGGAGCGGGTTCGTTCCCAGCAGAGGCTCGCCGACGGCGGTCGCTGTCGACAAATCACGGCGCACCAGTTTGGCGAGTCTAATCGCGCCCTCGATGTTTAGCTCCCCTGTGCCTTGCTCGAAGCTGTTAAACCCACGGAGCGGTTGAGCCGTGTACTGAAGGATCATCTTAACCAGGTTGGGCGTCAGTGTGGGATTGGCCTGCAGAATGAGCGCCGCAGCACCCGCCACGGCCGGAGTAGCCATCGAAGTGCCATTTAGGTACATCATTCGGCGGTTATCGACCGGGCTTACCCCCGCGTCCAATTCTGGGTTGTGTGCCACGAGG
Organism: Pyrinomonadaceae bacterium; assembly: GCA_051000815.1. Lineage (GTDB taxonomy): Bacteria > Acidobacteriota > Blastocatellia > Pyrinomonadales > Pyrinomonadaceae > PSRF01. The sequence goes on along the minus strand of JBPCNX010000028.1, from coordinate 22,202 downwards.
ACATTGTCAACGGCCTGCGCCTGGACGATTTTATTGCCTGGGGCGACGAGGTCAGGCTTAACCAGGTTGTCGTAGTGTTTGACATTCTCGCTGTCGATCCAATAACTGCGCGTCGGACCCCGGGAGCTGTAAGACGTAACCCCGTCGTCATCTCGCGCGTTAGTACCGTAGGTGTTGGCTGCGCCCACGGTAATGGCGGACGGCTCGCTGCCGGGTGAATGGATGCGTCCGTAAACTTTATGGCCGGCGCCGTCTTTTCCATTATTACCGGCCGCAGCGGCGACTACGATGCCTGCGTCCACCAGACGACGCACCGCCAGGCACAGTGGATCGTTTCTGTAAGAGTCTACGGCCGGGGTGCCGAGGCTCATGTTAACGACCCTGATGTTATATGTAGCGCGGTTGGTCAGCACCCAGTCGAGTGCCTGGAGCAGGCCGCTGATTGTCCCGGCTCCCTGCGAGTTGAGGACGCGAAGGTTGATGATATTAGCGTTCGGTGCGATCCCTGTGTATTGCGCGTTTGAGATGCGACCGTTGCCCGCAGCCATCGAAGCCACATGCGTGCCGTGACCGTAGGGATCGTCCGAGCGTTCCTCGCCGGTAAAATCCCTGTTGACGACAACCCGCAGGTTATTGCTCTTGTCCAGAAACGCCTTGTGGTTAGTGTCGATGCCAGAGTCCAGGACGGCTATGCCGATCCCACTGCCGTCTAATCCCCCGGTCGTCGTGCCGCTCGTCTCACGCACGGCGTCAGCTCCGGTAGTGAACGACACATGACCAAGCGTGCGCACCTCCCGGTTGACGGAGACGTATGCCACGTCGTCCCGCGCTGCCAGCGCCGCCGCGGCGGCCGCTGAAACCGTGACGACGCGGAAATTAAACTTCTGGAATTGGCTGATGTGGGATACGCCGACCCCTTGAAGGGCTTCGTCCAAGTCGCCGGCCCACGATTCGCGGGGCTGGATGATGACTTGGACGCGATCGCCTCCCTGCCCGGCACCTATCTTCTTAAGTACCTCACCGGAAATTTTGGCCGGCCGTAGTTTCGGAGAGCTTTCCGCGTGAACGTGATCACTGACTAGCAGGCCGGCGAAGATGGTTAGCGCGAGCAGTAGCGCTATCCACGGTCTACACGAGGATTTCCTCATTTTTTGGTCCCTCACCTGAAATTTTGGTGTGTGATTTACTCTTACGGGCCCGATAAGCCGAGAGGTATTCCGCAGGTGCAGTGAATTCTCGGAGCCTAAGTTCATCACCAGAGCGGGGGATGTTCTGGAGGCCATGGATTCTAGCAAAGAATTTAATATTTGCAAACTTGTTTAACGCCGGAACCAGGAAAAAGTCAGTTTGCGGAGAGTTTCAGCAAACGAAAGAGGGGATAACTAATTCCCAGGAGGGCTAGGGCGTAGAGACTGTTGCGCGTATCACTTGCCATTGCGCCTACCAGAAACAGAAGCGAACCAAGTAGAACCAATCCCGTCGTCCATGGGTAACCCCAGGCACGATACGGTCTTTCTCGCTCCGGCTCGCGCCGTCGCAACACGAAGACTGAAATGAACGACAACGTGTAGTTGGCTACGAAGAAGAAAGCCAGGATCGTAATTACGGTTCCAAAGGTTTGCCCAAACAGAATGAACGTCACAGCAACGACGGTGCTCAGGAACAATGCGACTGTTGGCGTGCCACCTTCATTAACTGTCGCGGCCTTTTTGGTGAAGAGTCCGTCGCGGCTCATCGCGAAGAGCACGCGTGACGCCATCAAGTGGTAGGCATTAATTGCGCTGAGCATGGAAAGGATCGTCAGAGTTCTGAATGTCGTATCGCCGTAACGACCAAAGATAACCGTAGCCGCAGCTCCCACCGCCAGGTCTTGTCCGGCAATCATTGATATCGGTAGTACGTAAAGCAGCGCGAGATTGACCAGCAGGTAGATGGCGATGACAGAAAGCACGCCACCGAAGAGTGCGCGCGGAATGTTCCGAGCGGGCTGCTCAACCTCCTCCGAAAAATAAACGACGCCCGTCCAACCGTCGTAGGTGTAGATCACGGCCTGCAGCGAGAGTACAAAGGCCGCAATGAGAACCAATCTTTCAGACGATACAACCCGCGCCACTTCGGTTTGAGTTACGCCGCGGCCCAAAGCAAAAGCGGCGATTATCAGAACCACAAACGCGAGAGCCTTGACGAGACTCGTGATGTTTTGCACGTTGCTGCCCCAGACGACACCGCGCCATTGCAGAATCGCGAAGGTGATTGCGATGACGACCGCGATACTGACGGATTTCCCGTTGAGCGCCGGAAACAGCGCGCCCATGAATTCACCAATAACGAGCGATACCGCGGCGGTGCTGCCGCACGTTGAGATCCAATCGCTCCAGCCCACAATGAAGCCGGCATATTGGCCTAAGGCATGGCGTGCAAAAACATACTGGCCACCCGAGCGGGGAATCATTGTTCCCAGTTCGGCGATCTGGAAAGCGCCCAGCAAGGCATAGAGACCGCCTATCAGCCAGACACCGAGAAACATCCAGACGTTGGGCAGCAATGTGGCGATCGTGCCCGGTGTGCGAAAGATACCGGCGCCGATTGTGTTACCGATAATGACGGCAAGGCCAAAGCCAACGCCGAGGACGCGCAGAAGGCGTCCGCGGCTTATTTGCGTGCCAATTGATTCGGGTGCGGTTTGCACTTAGGCGCTACCTGGAAGAACAGTTTTACTACAAGCAGCCGCGGATTCACGCGGATAAACGCAGATCAGGACTAAGGAAGTACATGAAAGTTCACCCAGAGACTTGGTGTTGCTTAGTGCGACTTAGTGGATCGTCCAGCGTTTGAATGCAGGATGCAGCCCTCTTATTCCGATCCGCGTCTATCCGCGTGAGTCCGCGGCTAGTTCTTGTTTGTCCCGCTCCTTCAATCCCGCGCTCAAATCCGCATGTAGCAGGCGATGAAACAAATGCTCACCCGCTTCGCGCCGCACGGATAACCGCCCGGCCTTGTAAGCTCGCGAGTGCAGGCCGCGCTGCACCGACTTGCAGATCGAAACATCTTCATCCTGGATGCGCTGGCCTACCTCGATACTGGCGAGATTGCGCTCAAGCGCGGCCGCTGAGACATCAGGAAAGTAAAAATCAAAAATGACTTCTGTTTTGTCGATGCTCAAAGGCAACACCAGGTTTGTATCCATTACGCCGTCGTACCAGTTGACCATGAAGTTGGGATAAATCCAGAAATACAGCGCGCGATCGCCGCGACGGACGGCGCCCGTTTCAGCTTCCGCACCTTCGCTCACGATCGGACTGGCTTGCAGACAAAACCGCTCGCCGTTTTCAATCGTGTACTTGCTGTAATCGAGGACGCTGTCCAGACCCTTGTGCAAGTAAGGCACGTGATAACCGCCGTCGAGATAATTATCAACAAACACTTTCCAATTACAGTCGAAAGTGTAATGGCGACGTTCGAGCCAGTGAAGGGTTGTGAGGCGAAGTGGACTCATTTGATTCATGAGATCCGCTCCGAGAAACTCTTTTAGGGATAAGCGCGGGTTGGGTGCGGGTTCCCGGCCCTCACTTACGTTCGAACTTGTGACGGTTCTCACGAACACCCAGTTCTCCCAGATGGCTGTGTCTATCGGCAGTAAACCGTTTGCAGCTTTATCAAAATTGCAGACGCCTGCGAAATCTGGCGCACCCTTCAGTTCACCTTCAAGCGAGTAGGTCCAACCATGATAAGGGCAACGCAGATGCGGCGCGGTGCCTGCCGGTTCGTTCATCACCGCAGCGGCGTGGTGCCGGCAGACATTGAAGAAGCCGCGCAGTTGTCTGTCGTTGCCGCGCACAACCACGACAGGCTCGCCCGCGATTTCGCACGTTACATATTGACCGGCTTCGCATAATTGATCGACGCGACCGGCAAGCTGCCAGGATTTAGTAAAGACAGTTTGTCGTTCGAGGTCGTAGAGGTGTTTGTCGGTATACCAGGTGGCGGGGATTGTAGAAGCCGCTTCCAGCGGCGCGGCTGGATTGTAGCTGACAATGATCTCAGCGAGAGTCCTGGTCATGGTTGTTTTCCGGTTGCCCACACAGGAATCGGTGTCTCGAAGTCGGTGAGGTTATTATTTTTGCCGCAGCCAGTCTTCCCGATTTGTTCTCCTACTAGCCAGCAGGCGTTGCAGTCTTGCGCTTCGGATTGAAGAAAGGAGTTTTCACCACTCGCGCGCTCACGCGATGCCTGACTGCCTCAACAGTAATCTCAAACTGAAGTTTGGTTCCAGGCTTTGTGTGTTCACATTCCACGGTCGCGAGCGCGATCATCTTCTTGAGCGTCGGCGACCAGGTGCTCGATGTTGCCTTGCCGACCTGCAGCTCGTCCTCAAAGACCGGCACTGCAACTCTCGATGCGATTGGCGAAACTGCGGGCGGCAATCCCACCGCTTCATACAGACGCTCGACTTCAGGCCAGTCGATCTCTAAACCCACGATCTCGCGAGCATGGCCGCGCTTATGTTCAGCCTTCAGCGCCGCCTGGCCGACATACCGGCTCTTATCAAGGCTAACCAGCCGGCCCAGACCCAGCTCAAATGGCGAATACTTCTGATCGTCAATCAACGCCTTCTTGCTGCTATTGAAATCGACATCAATCAGCAACAGGCCCGCTTCAATACGCGATACATCGAGCGCCAGCATGCCTGCCGGATGAATGTCGAACGCACGCCCCGCTTCAATCAGCGCATCCCAAACCCTTACCGCCTGTTCGGCAGGAACCCAGATCTCGTAACCGAGGTCGCCCGTGTATCCGGTCCGTGAGATCTCCACCGCCACGCCGGCCAAACTCGCTTTCGTCACGCGAAAGTACTTAAGGTCTGCGATTGCCGCATCTTTAACAAGACTCATTAACAGTCGCGCTGACGTTGGCCCTTGCAGCGCAAGCGCGGCAACTGTTTCCGAAATATCTTCAATCGACACATCGAGTCCCGTTGCGTTCTGAGTGAACCAACGCAAACTCGGATCGGCGGCCGTCCAGCGATAAGTATTCTCCTCAAGACGCGAGACCGTGCCGTCGTCGATCACTTTTCCCCTTTCGTCGCACCAGGGAGTGTAAATTACCTGGCCCACGGAGACTTTGCGCATGTCCCGCGTGATGATCCGATCGACAAGGCGCGTGGCATCTTTTCCGCTGAGTCGATATTTAAAGAGCGGAGAGATGTCAATTAGCGCTGCTGCGTTGCGGATCGCGTTGTACTCATGTTCGTGATGCGGTTCGTAAGAGCTGACGGCGTAATACCCGGACCACTCGCGATAGTTCAGACTCTCGCAAAGCGGAAATGTTCTTTCGTGGAAAGCCGTTCCGACAGGCATGCGCAACCTCGAAGGTGTGATTGTCAGGGCGTGCGATTATAAGTATGCTAGCGAATCTTCAGCAAGCTGCAATACGACACATGAATAATCGCTACGACGTCATCGTTATTGGCGGTGGCCACAACGGTCTGGTCAACGCTGCCTATCTCGCGCGCGCGGGAAAAAAAGTTGTCGTGCTGGAACGGCGTCATGTCCTGGGCGGCGCGGCGGTGACGGAAGAAGTGTTTCCCGGCTTCAAGTTTTCAGTTTGCTCTTACGTTGTCTCCCTGTTGCGTCCGGAGATTATTCGCGAACTCGATCTGCCGCGTCACGGCTTGGAGATACTTCCGCTGGACGGCACGTTCACCCCTATGCCCAGCGGCGATTATCTCTGGCGCGTCAACGATCATGCCAAAACACGCCGCGAGATTGCGCGTCATTCTCGACTTGATGCCGAGGCTTACGACGAATACGGCAAGGCGATGCTGGAGATGGCGCATTTCGTCAAGCCGATCATGAGCATGACGCCTCCCGATCCGACCTCGTTGAATCCGAGAGGTCTCAAAGATCTCTACTTCCTCGGCAAACGATTTCAGAACCTGCCTGCTGAAGACAAGTATAACCAGGTGCAGTTGATGACCATGAGCGCAGTCGATTTTCTCGATCAGTGGTTTGAAACTGATGTGCTCAAGGCGACGATGTCGGCGTCAGGCATCATCGGGACGTTCCTTGGTGTTCGTTCTCCCGGCACTGCTTACGTGCTGCTGCATCACTACATGGGTGAGATTGATGGGGCGTTTCGTTCCTGGGGGTTGTCGCGCGGCGGCACCGGGGCGATTTCCAACGCGATAGCCGATGCGGCGCGAGAAGCGGGAGCTGAGATTCGCACTGAGGCGCCGATCGCAAAAATCCTGCTCAAGAATGGTCAGGCGAAAGGCGTCGCATTAACGAACGGCGACGAGATCTATGCTGACGTTGTGTCTTCGAGCGTCGATCCGCGTTTGACCTTTATGAAGCTGGTTGGCGAGGAACATTTGCCTGAGGATTTTGCCGGAGACTTGAAACGCTACAAGTATCGCGGCTCTTCCGGGAAAGTTAATCTGGCGCTTGATGGGCTGCCGAGCTTTACGGCGAAACCCGGCGCCGGGCCGCATTTGCGCGGCGCCGTTTCAATTTCGCCCGGCGTTGATTACATGGAGCGAGCCTACGATGAAGCCAAGTATGGTCGCTACTCGCGCCGTCCCTACATCGATATCGTGATTCCGAGTTTGACTGATCCCTCAGTGGCGCCGCCCGGCAAACATGTGATGTCGTGTTTTGTGCAGTACGCACCGTACCACTTGAAGGAAGGCAACTGGGACGACAAACGCGAAGAGTTTGGCGACACCGTAATCGATACTATTGCCGAGCACGCGCCCAACATAAAGGAGCTGATTCTGTATCGCCAGGTGTTAACGCCCCTGGATATCGAACGCGACTTCGGTTTGACTGAAGGCAACATCTTCCAGGGCGAGCTCACGCTCGAACAGCTTTTCTTCCTGCGACCTGCGCCGGGATGGGCGCAGTACCGGACGCCGATTCGCAGCCTCTACATGTGCGGTTCGGCGACACACCCGGGTGGCGGCATCATGGGCGCACCAGGGCGCAACGCGGCCCTGCAGTTGTTGAAGGATTGGAAGCGCAGGTAGGTCTAATTGCGGCTTTGCCGCCCCCAGTGCGGTAAGGCTCTGCCCGACCGGTAGGCCTAATTTTCCTATGAGGCTGTGCCTCCAAAAGTGAGGCGCAGCCTCCAAACAATAATGAGTCGCTCACGGTAAGGCAGAGCCTTACCGCACTGGAGGCGGCAAAGCCGTGGAAGTAAATCAATCGTGATGACTCACGACGTCATCATTATCGGAGGCGGTCACAACGGCCTGGTGGCGGCGTGCTATCTGGCGAAGGCCGGATTGAAACCGCTCGTGCTCGAACGTCGCGCGATGGTTGGCGGCGGTGCGGTAACCGAAGAGATTCATCCGGGGTTTCATTGTTCGACACTCGCTCACGCCACTGGACCATTCTCACCAAAAATTACTGACCACCTTGATTTGGCGCATCACGGTCTCGAGATCATATCCTCACAAGTACGCCTTCATGTGTTGAATCCGAATGGACGCTCGCCCACGATTTACAACGACGTCACGCGCACGGCTAATGAACTAAAGCAAATTTCCACAACGGATGCGTCGAGCTATATCGAATTCGCCGGAAGTTTCGCGCGTATCGGCCGCGTACTTGCGCCACTCCTGCCGATGACCCCGCCGACGATTGAGAAACCGGCCCTGGGCGAGATGTGGAACCTCGGCAAGCTGGGTCTATCGTTCCGTGGGCTTGCTAAGCAGGATGCGTTTCGTCTGCTGCGCTGGGGACCGATGGCCGTGGCGGATCTCGCTGCCGAGTGGTTTGAGACAGAGTCGTTGCGCGCGGCTACGGCTGCGTGCGGGATCTCGGGCGCATTTGCCGGGCCCTGGTCAGCCGGAACGAGTACGGGGCTATTGATGCAAGCGGCCAGAGATGGCCAGGCGATCGCTACTTCCGAATCAGTGAAGGGAGGAATGGGCGCACTCACACAGGCTCTGGCCAAAGCGGCCGCAGCATCCGGCGTGGAAATCAGAACGTCCACTGAAGTAGTAAAAATCCAGCCCGGCGAAAACGGAACAACGACGGTGGTACTCGCAAACGGCAACGAACTAACTGCCCGCGCCGTTGTCTCAAATGCTGATCCGCGCACGACGTTTCTGAAACTGGTGGACCCATTGGATCTCGATCCTACTTTTTTAGTGAAGCTGCGCAACTACCGCGCGCTTGGCTGCGTAGCGAAAGTCAATTTCGCGCTTTCGGGTCTGCCGTTTTTCCGCGCCGTCGCTGACGGCGACGCTGATAACCTTGTTAAGCTCTCCGGCCGGATTCAAATTGGTCATGAGATCGACTATCTGGAGCGCGCTTTTGACGTAGCTAAGTATGGCGACTACTCTATGCACCCTTACATGGACATTACGATTCCGTCGCTGAACGATCCGACACTGGCGCCCGCCGGCGCGCATGTCATGTCAGTCCATGTTCAGTACGTGCCCTACAACTTGAAGGATGGTGATTGGGATGCTCGCCGTGACGAGTTCGGAGACATGATTGTGAACGCGCTCTCCGATTTTGCGCCCAACCTGAAGCAATTGATCGTTGAGCGCCAGGTGATCACGCCTCGCGATTTAGAACAGACCTATGGTCTAAGTGGCGGTCACATCTTCCATGGCGAACAATCTCTGGATCAGTTTTTCATGTTCCGGCCGCTTATTGGGTGGGCCCAGTATCGTACGCCAATCAAGGGCCTCTACCTCTGCGGAGCGGGAACGCATCCGGGTGGGGGAATTACCGGGCAGTCCGGCGCGAATGCGGCGCGGGAGATAATCAAAGATTTCCGCAACCGGAAATCTTTGGTCTCAAGTTCCAAGTCTCAAGTCTCAAGTTGAGTTGACGTTCCGTGAAATCTGAGACCTGAAACCTGAAACCTGAAACTTGAAACTTGAAACGATGAGAAAACGCAGTTTCGCGAGCGACAATAACGCCGGCGTTCATCCTAAAGTGTTGGAAGCGATCGCCGCTGCCAACGAAGGTCACGTCGTTGCTTATGGCGACGATCCTTACACAGAGCGGGCCGTCGCGGTTTTCCGCAAACACTTTGGCAAGAACGTCGAAGTGTTTTTTGTTTTTGGCGGCACGGGCGCGAATGTGCTGGGCTTGAAAGCCGCAACTCAGCCCTATCACGCCGTGGTTTGTGCCCAGACTGCACATATCAATGTTGACGAATGTGGAGCCCCGGAGAAGTTTACGGGCTGCAAACTGCTGGCAGTATCAACAGAAGATGGCAAGGTCACGCCTGATCACATCAAGCCCTTTCTGGTACACATCGGTTTTGAGCATCACGTGCAGGCCCGTGTAATTTCAATCTCACAGGCAACCGAGATGGGCACGGTTTACACGCCGCGTGAACTCCAGACTCTTTCGAACTTTGCTCATAAGCACGGGATGTTACTGCACATGGACGGAGCGCGAATCGCAAACGCTGCTGCCAGTCTGAAAACCGAATTGAGAAAGATCACGAGCGATGTCGGCGTTGACATCCTGTCTTTTGGCGGCGCCAAGAACGGTATGATGTTTGGTGAAGCGGTAATCTTCTTTGATCCTAAACTGGCGACCGGTTTCAAATACCTGCGCAAGCAAGGCACTCATCTGCCGTCGAAGATGCGATTCATCTCCGCCCAGTTTGAAGCACTCCTGGCGAACGACCTGTGGCGGCGCAATGCGGAGCATTCGAATCGCATGGCGCAAAAGTTGGCGGCGGAGCTGGCGAAGATTCCGCAGATCAAGATTACGCAAAAGGTGGAATCCAACGGTGTGTTTGCGTTGGTGCCGAAGAGGTATGTGCCGATCCTGCAAAAGCAATACTTCTTCTACGTGTGGAATGAAGAAACCTCTGAAGTAAGATTCATGACATCGTTTGATACGACGGAAGATGACATCAAGGATTTTGTGAGTTTAGTTAGGCGAACATTTGGCTAAGAGAAAAACAACTAGCCGCGGATTCACGCGGAAAACGCGGATCAGAACGGCCACAGATAAACATAGCCATAAATGATGATTCGCAAGTCAGGAAGGGGGACCCTGTCCCCGCTCTTAGGGACGGCAAGACTCCGCGTTGTTAAGTGACTTTGTAACTTGAGCCGGGGACAGTGTCCCCTTCCTGACCTGCGAATTATCCAATGATATCCGTCTCATCGGTTGCTAGTTCTGATCCGCGTTTATCCGCGCAAATCCGCGGCCAGTTGTTTTTTCCGTTCTTCTTTTCAGACGTAGAGATGGGCCGGATCCAGATCGTCGCGAATCGTCCGCAGTTCCTGTGCAGTGGGTTCCGCCGTTGTTTTCAGTTCAGGCGTAATGCGGACATCCCAGCCTGTATTCTCGCGGATCTCTTCTAGAGTTCGGCCCGGATGAAGAGAAGTCAGGACCATCTCGCCCTCTTCAAATTCAAAACAACCCAGGTCTGTGATCACCATCGCCGGTCCTTGTCCGGGCATGCCGAGTATTTGTCTCGTCAGTGGCCCATCGACAAAACCAGGCGAAGTTATGAAGTCGACTCGGTCGGGAAAGCTACGCCTGCTTTGAGGAGCAATCACCAGCACGCGCCTGGCCAGAATCGCAATCTCACACGCACCGCCGCTCCCCGGCAAACGGACAGATGGTTTCTCGTAGTCTCCGATCACAGTCGTGTTCAGATTGCCAAACCGATCAATCTGCGCGCCTTGCAGGAAGCCAACATCGATCAGTCCGCGTTGTAAGTAGTAGTTGAAGATGTCGAACATCGAGCAGACGCTGAGCGAGTTTGTCACCAACGCCGGATCGCCGATGGAGATCGGAAGCCGCTCAGGAACTGCGCCCACTGCGCCTGATTCGTAAATCAGCATCAGGTCCGGCGCGTGCAGCCGGCGCGCCAGATTACAGGCGAGATTGGGCAGGCCGATGCCGACGAAGAGCACTTCGCCATTACGCAGTTGCCGCGCGGCCTGGCAAACCATCAATTCGTTTGCAGTGTAGCCAGCCATCACGATCGCTCAATATCCGTAGTTCACCGGTTCGCAGAAATGTTCGTGGGCACGCAGGCGCTCGAGGCTCGACCACATCCGCGCAGCGTAATCGGCGCGGTCCGTAATGCCATAAATCCATTCATCAAGGTAAGCGTTAAAGCTGGAAAGGTCTTTGGAGATCTCGCGCCAGCGAACGTAAAACTCGTTGTCACGGTCGTAGTACCCCTGCGCATAGGATGGATGACAACCGAAAGGTTCATGGACTACGGCCTTAACGATGATGCCGGGAATCAGCGTGCGATTAGGATCGGAACGGATCATACTTTCGTCGACGATCTCTTCGGCGACGATGATCACATTGCGGGCGGCAAAGGCTGCCTCTTTTTGAACTCCAATCAGTCCCCAAATCTGAGCGTTGCCGCTCTCGTCAGCACGCTGCGCATGAATGATTGCTGTGTCAGGCTGCAATGGGGGCACGGCCGCCAGTTCTTCTCCGGTAAAAGGACACGTGACTGTCTTGATGTTGGAATTTACGCGCGGGAGATCGCTGCCCATATAGTTACGCAAAGGGAAGAAGGGCAAGCGAGCCGCGCCGGCAGTAAGGCGCGCAACCATTCCGGCATGTGAATACTCCTCCAGCTCGATTGATCGCGGGATGCTTTGCTCCACAGAACGGCGTAACGCATAGAGCGGACCCGCTCCGGGATTCCCAGCCCAGCTAAAGATAAGTTTGCGCGCGCAGCCGGCGCCGATCATCTGGTCGTAAATTAAGTCAGGTGTTAAGCGGCAAAGTGTCAGATCCCGGCGCTTTTGCCGGATGATTTCGTGTCCAGCAGAAAAGCAGATGAGGTGTGTGAAGCCTTCAATGACGATGGTGTCCCCATCATTGACGAAGCGTGAGACCGCTTGCTTCATTGTGAGTCGCTTATCTGTCATCGACTGTTGCCGACGGAGCTACTGATAAATGGATTTGGATAACCGAATCAACAATGCATATTACGGCTTTGCCGCAAACACGCGCTTACGTCTGTTTGCCAACGAGGTGTTGATAATCATGTCACCGGTTCACGGTGTCGGAAGAGCGGCATTAATAGCTTCAGTTGCGCGGTTCAAGGCGCGTGTGAGTCGCTCCGTCTCAGCTATGGCGCGTGCACGATCACCGGCTTCGACAGCTTCGGTTAGACCTGGTAACACGAGTGCCTTGTAGGTAGGGCGCGGCGCATAGATGAGGTGCTTGAACCACGGTCGACCATTCAAGCCCTCAGGATCGAGCAATGCACGTTCGACCCGGATCAGTGCTTTGTGAATCTGTTCTACCCGGGCCCGCCCGCCCGTTGTGGACGCTTTCTCTGCTGTCTCGATAGCCGCGCTGCTAGCTTGCTCCCACTCCGTTGCTGCCTTGCGTGCTGCGGATAAATCTACTTCGACCTTGCGCTCACGAGCGGCTTTGGCAACCTCGTTCAGATAAGTCTGCACTTCTCGGGCGTAGTTTACGTAATTGAGTGGAACGTAATCGCATTCGGACAGGCGCAAAGCCGCAACAGCCCAATAACGCGCCATTGCCGCATGATAGTAGTAGCCCGGATCACCGATGCGATCCACCCAGGTGAAGCTGTCGTAAACGGAATGATAAACGCCGTACGGTCCATCAAACGTAAGGTCAGCAACCGGCACGCCGAGAAAATTAAGAAAGACGGTGTAGTCAGACCCACTGCCGAGTCGCGTGGTCACGTTGGGCGGTTCCCCTGGCTTCTTCTGTTCGCTGCGCCGCCATGCTTCAAAGATCGAGCCGCCACCAGGGTCGGGGACTGCCCGTGCGACATCGCGCAGGAAATCTGTCAATGCCGGTACTGCCGAGGCGCTGAAATTAGGTCCTGAGCTCGAGCTATCGACGTTCAAGTAGGCAAGCGCGCCGGCCTTTAGTCGATCAGCCTCGAGCTCGCCCCACTCGGTGCTGCCGGTGAGAGTGAATTCCTCTGCATCCCACGAGCCGAAAACGATTGTCCGGCGCGGCTTCCAACCCTTGCGCGCCAGCTCGCCAAAAGCGCGCGCCGTTTCCATCATGGTCGCGGAACCACTGCTGGGATCGACGCCTCCGAAGACCCACGCGTCGCGATGATTTCCCAGAACGACCCACTCGTCCGGAAGTTCCACACCTCGCAGACGCCCGACGACATTCCAGATCGACCGCACCTTCTTGTCGTTCTCGATTACGAGATGAAGCTTCACCGGGCCCGGACCAAGGTGATACTTGAAGGGCAGACCTCCCTGCCACGAATCGGGCGCGCGTGGGCCGCCCATTCGCTCAAGTATCCGGCGCGCATCTTTGTAGGACATGGGTGCTGCTGCAACGGTCGGCATGGACACCGCACTCTCTGCAGGAAGAAAGCGCCCTCCAGGAACTGAAGCCCAGCCAGGCGTGCGCGGGTCGCCCGGCAGATTGAAATCGTAAACGATGCCGCCCCTTTGCAGGTGACTCTCAGGGCCCCATGGTCCCCAGGGATAAACTGCGCCTTTCTTGTATCCGTCTTCTGCCGGATCGGAATAAAGCAGCAACGCCGCCGCGCCACGCTTCTGGGCCGTCAGTGCTTTGAATCCACGGTAGCTGTAAGGAACAGAGTAACGTGCCAGAGCGATCTTCCCGCGAACCTCAATTCCGCTCTTCGCGAGTAGATCATAGTCTTCAGGATTTCCGCTGTTGACGTAGACCACCTCCGCGGTTACATCGATGTCCGCGGAGTAGGCGCAATAGGGAATGCCAACCTCGGTCGAATACGAGTCTTTGTCCTCAGGTATCGGTTCTTCCTTTAGTGAGAGTTTCTCTTCGACCCGCCCGACAATCGTCGCTTCGTAGCGGACAGGCCAGGGAAGATAGACAGGATGTTCAATGAGGGTCACATCCTGTAGACCATACTCGCGCCACTGTTGAGCCACGTATTGAGCGAGTTCATAGTTTCGTTTGGAGCCGGCCATGTGCGGCTTCTCGGTGAAGATGCGATGTTCGCGCCGGCAGCGCTCGGGTCGAATCGTTTCTTGCAGTTGAGTCTCGAGCGGTTGAAGTGTCGCGGCTCGTTGCCTGGAGAATCCCAAAGGAGCCTGTGGAAACACCGACACTGCAGTGGCGCAAATCAGTAAGATTGCCAGGTAGGGATGCAAAGTGTCCCTCAGGTTGCCGCGCGGGCGCTGTTGCGGGAGCAGAATAATGAGCGGCGTACACACGCAGATTACACGGATCAGAAAAAAGCTTTCATCGGTACCGCTCGCTGTTTTTGGTATGATCTGCGTTTACCGCGTAAATCCGCGGCTGATATTTTTTCTTATTGAGGTAGTCTCGGCTTCGTTAGCTTGCAATCGACATTCAAAGTCTTCAGAAACTCAAGCAACGCCTCACGCTGATCAGGCAGTACGTCGTGTTTCACCAGATTCTTCTTGTCGAGATGCTCGTTCGGTTTGCCGCCCCCGAGCATAATGTCTAGAGCCTCTTCAAGAGTCTTCGCGCTGCCATCGTGGAAATAGGGCGCCGATTTGGCCACGTCGCGCAGCGTCGGTGTCTTGAACGCTCCGGTGTCTTCAGGTTTGTTGGTGACTTTGAAACGACCGACGTCGGGTTCTTTCTGATCCATGCCAATCCCGACATTGTGATACTGCTGGTCTGTCAGCAACGCACCGTCATGGCAGTTCGTGCACTTGATCGCCTGAAAAACATTCCAGCCGCGGACCGCGGCTTCACTCATGGCCGAACTATCTCCTGCTCGGTAGCGATCCCAGGCGGTGTCGCCGCTGATGATTGTGCGTTCAAACGCGGCGATCGCTTTGACGATGTTGTCGGAGGTAGCGTCGCCGCCGAAGACTTTGTGAAACTGGGAGTGGTAGCCTTCAATTCCATTGAGCTTCGCCGCAATCTCATCTGCTTTCGCACCCATGTTGGCTCCGGTCCAGGCTGCGAGCGCCTGCTTCTCGAGCGATGGACTGCGACCGTCCCAGTAAAATTCCTTGTGGTAGCCGATGTTCCACAATGTCGGACTACTGCGCGGCAGTTGCTTGTTGAAGGCGCCGACAGATTTAGCCAATCCGTCCGTCAGACCTTTTTCGCAGACATGACAGGAGTAGCACGACCGGGACCCATCGCCGCTCAGCCGCTCGTCAAAGTACAACTGACGTCCGAGTGCAACTTTCTCCGGCGACATTGGATTGTCATCGGGGATGGGCATGGCTTCGTAGGTTGTAAGCTGCTGCGGCAGCGGCAGAATTTCTGGCTGAAACCCCACAGTCTCGGTTGTGCGGTTACATCCGACCAACAACGATGCCGTGATCAAGAGCGACGTGATTGCGATGTAAGCCAGGCGAAGTTGATTTGTCCTCATTGATCGATGAATGGCGCGGGTGAGTCAGCGCGTTCCTCCGACTTAAAAGGTTAGAATGCTGTGCGGGCGGATTCTACACCACTCGAGGCCTCAGGTCGCAGGTCTCAAGTCTCAAGTCTCAAGTTCACACCGGTTGGGTGGTGAGTTTGGAAGTTCAGTCTACATCAGTTTGGGACCTGAGACCTGAGACCTGAGACCTGAGACCTGAGACCTGAGACCTGAGACCTGAGACCTGAGACCTGAGACTTGAAACTTAAACGACGCAATCTCGTTCAAAATTCGCCACACTCAAAGCGCACACTCACAGAGCAAGACTATGACTTCGGGGGGAACCAATGGACGCATTCTTATGTCGATCTCTAATCCTCGGCATCACCGTGCCGGCGCTGCTCGCCTTTGCCGGTTGTGCCAGTAATCCTGATAACGCAAATACGACTGCCACTCGAGTAATCGCGCCGCCGGCGACGCAAACGCTGACAGTAGTGTCGCGTCCGCAAACAATTCTTGATTTGATGAAGGAACGCGGGGAACAGGATCAAGCGAAACCCGTGCTGCACATTGTATCGCCAGCGAGGGATGCTGTTGTTAACGGTCCTAACGTTGCAGTGCAACTTCATCTCACCGGCGAACTTCGCGGCTACAAGCCTCACAAGGATCCGGCTACGGGCAAAGGCAATCACATTCACGTGATTCTTGATAACGAACCTTACGAGGCTTACTACGAACTCGACCAGCCGTTTGAGTTGCGGAATCTGATGGAAGGCAAACACACGCTGCGCGTATTTGCGTCGCGACCGTGGCATGAAAGCTACAAGAATGACGGCTCGTTTCAGATGGTGAGCTTTACTGTTAGGGGCGGTGGAGATGCAAACAAGCCAACCACTACTAACTCAGGCCAGACGATGGCGAATAACAACTCAGCAGTCATACCTGCGCGAGAAGGGAAAGACATGCCCACCAGCACCGGCGGCGACATTGTTTCCGCGAAGCCCCTGCTGACATACAGCCGGCCGAAAGGCGAATACAAGGATGCGGAAGCCGATCCGATCATGATCGATTTCTGGCTTTCTAACGCTAAGTTGAAAGGCGATGGCGGTGAGTATCGCGTCCGCTATATCATTGATGATGATGAGCCGCAGTTTATCGATAAGTGGGAACCAATCTGGTTATCGGGTTGGTTGGGCGGCAAGCATACTGTGCGGCTTGAGCTTCTTGATAAAAGTGATATGCCTGTAAACAACGGCGGCTACAATACGACCACGCGCGAGATTACGGTGGTTAAGTGAAGAAAGGGAACCGGGCAACAGGGGAATAGGGGGAACAGGGAAAGAGGGGGAATGGTCAAGCAACAGCAGATTTGCCCTTTTCGTCCTCAACTGCTCATGTTCCCTATTCCCCTGTTAACCTGTTCCCCTCTTCCCCGGTTCCCCTTTTCCCCTCCTTATGTGGTGAAATTGAGGTCGTGGCCTTTTCGCAAGCAGGAACAAAGAGACTATTTACAGCACTGATCGCGGAGGCAGCAGCATGCAGACGTTGTCCCGCAATGTGCGAACGAACTGCTGTGCTGAGTGATGCGAACGGCTCGGTTAGTGCTAGGGTGTTGTTCATCGGCGAAGCCCCGGGACGAAAAGGCGCTGACCGCACCAGAATCCCTTTCAGTGGCGATCAGTCCGGCAAGAATCTGGACCGCTTCATAGCTTCGATTGGCTTAACTCGCGCTAAGATTTTTATCACCAGTGCGGCGCTCTGTAATCCGCGCAACCCTTCGGGCGCGAATCGCAAACCCGCCAGATTCGAGCTGGAAAACTGCGCCGAGTTTTTGCGTCGCACCGTTGAGCTAATCGATCCACGTGTGGTAGTGACACTTGGCTCGGTAGCTCTCGAATCTCTCAAACGGATCAAGAGTCATGAATTAATTCTTAAAGAAGCTGTGGGCAAAGTTTATGAGTGGGATGGGCGGTTACTTGTTCCAATCTATCATCCGAGTCCGCAGGTGCTGGCGTCACACCGCCGCGAGCCGGCACAACTGCAGGATTATCTGGTGGTCGCCCGCGCCATCGACACGCTAGGCGAAGTGCATCGGCGGGAAGCACAATGACTGAAGCAGTAAAAGTTGCAACTATAAAGTCTCCGCTAGACGAGGTACACAAAAGCCTCGGCGCGGTAATGATCGACTGCGGCGACTGGTCCCTACCAGCGTCGTATGGTGACGAGCTCTTCGAGTATGCCCATGTTCGGGAGCGCGGCGCTGGCTTGATCGATCTTTCATCGCGTGGCCGAGTTCGCGTCACCGGCTCGGAAGCAGTGCCCTTTCTCAATGGGTTAATTACAAACGACATGAAGACGCTGCTGGCGAACCGCTGGATGCCGGCGGTGTTTCCCAACGTCCAGGGCCGCATACTGGCGAGCGTTCGGATCATCCGCCTCGCGGATGACAAGGCGGGTAAGGTCGCCGTCCCGGTTTTTGTTCTTGATACCGAAGCCGCAACACACGACCGCGTAGTGCAAACGATTGAGCGGTTCACTTTTGCGGGCGATTTTCATGTCACCGACCTGACCAGCCAAACTGCACTCATTTCGCTGCAGGGAAAAACCTCACGCGAAAAAATCCAGGCCGTGTTGGGAGCGACAGCAGCTGCGACTTCCAAAGGCGGCGTGACACAGAGCATTTGGAAAGGAGAAACGGTCGCAAGCATGCGCGCTTCGCACACCGCAGCAGACGGATTTGATTTGATTGTAAACGCTTCGCATGCAGCGGGGTTGTGGCATGCGTTTGTTGGCGCCGGCGTGCGGCCGGTTGGTCACGAGGCGCTCGAGATCCTGCGAATTGAAGCCGGTATCCCGCGCTATGGCGCCGACATGGATGATACAACTGTCGTCACTGAGACAAGTCTGGACGACGCGGTCAGCTACACGAAAGGTTGTTACATCGGCCAGGAGATAATTGCCCGGATCAAGTATCGTGGTCATGTAGCGAAAAAACTCCGAGGTCTGATCTGCGGGCTTCCCGGTACTATTGATGGCCAGGCTGCGCTTAAATCGATCGACGGTAAAGAAGTCGGGCGGACCACCTCAACAACGCTTTCGCCGCATCTTGGTTGCCGCATTGCTCTGGGATACATCAAGTATGAGCACATGGCGTCCGGGACTGAGGTTAGAGTAAATGAGTTGCCTGCGCGCATCGTAGACTTGCCGTTTGTTACTCCGGACGCGCAAGAATGATTTTTTTGAGGTTGAGTAGTGAATGGCGAAACAGATCCGTTAGTTGCAGTGGAAGTCGATCCGCGTGATCTCGACGCCGAACAAGCGCGTCTCGCATATTCCATCATTCAATCGTTGCTTGAACACACGCGCGTTGTCAGCGATCTGGTGGCGGTCATGGCGCAGGCGTTGGATGAAGATACGCAGCGGGCCTTAACGCAGACTCCCGATTGGGCCGCTTATCTTGAGAGCCGGCGCCTGCTCGAACACACGCGTGTGAATGTCGAGAAGTTTGCGGAAGTGATGAAAAAGCTCAGTGAGGAGTAAGTGGTGGGTACTGGTGCAGTTTTCGTAATCAACTCGGAACTCGGCCGACTTCAACGAGCGATAAGTTTAAGTTTAAAGTTTCTTGAATGCGGTCGCTACCGCCCCCCGTACTGTAATTGAGCCTGGCCTTCGGAGTGATCCGGTGTCATTGAACGTCTCCACATCGCTCTGGCGCGTCCAGCGGAAGTAAACTAGAATCCTTCGGTCATATTCAAACCCAGGCCACCTAGCACCAAACGGTAAAACCAGCACCAGTGAAAATCGAGCCCGGCACAAGTCTCGGTAGGTATAAACTCCGTTCGCTTATAGGCGAAGGAGGTATGGGCCAGGTTTACCGCGCCACAGATACGGTTCTGGGCCGTGACGTGGCGATCAAGCTTCTGCTTCCCGATGTCGCGCCGGATTCTGAACACCTCGAGCGCTTTGAGCAGGAAGCTAGAGCTGCCGGGGCGCTGAACCATCCGAACATACTGGCAATCTACGACGTGGGAACTCACGAGGGTTTGCCCTACGTTGTCTCGGAATTGCTGGAAGGTGAAACTCTTCGAGAACGAACTCGCAGTGGAGCAATTCCTGTCAGGAAAACGATCGACTATGCCCAGCAGATCTCCCGCGGTTTGGCGGCGGCGCATGCGAAAGGAATTGTGCATCGCGATCTGAAGCCGGAAAACCTATTCATCACTCAAGACGGACACGTCAAGATCCTCGATTTTGGTCTGGCGAAGCTCACCAATCCGCTCGGAGATTTTAACGCCGAGCCCGAAGCCCAAACGGTACGCCTCAAGACCCGCGCAGGCACCATCATGGGCACGGTGGGTTACATGTCACCCGAACAAGTGAAAGGCGAGCCAGCCGATCATCGCTCAGACATCTTCTCTTTTGGTGCGGTGTTTTATGAAATGCTAACTGGAAAGCGAGCATTTCGCGGCGAATCGCCAATCGAGATCATGGGCGCGATTTTGAGCAAGGAACCCGCTGAACCTGCCGAGACCCAACGCGCGATCGCGCCCGCATTTGAGCGTATTGTTCGTCACTGTTTGGAGAAGCGACCTGAGGATCGTTTCCAGTCAACCAGGGATCTCGCATTTGATCTCGAATCATTGGCCGGCATGTCGATGATTTCGGGTTCGACAATAACGACAAGTCCAGCGCCCACAAGGGTGCGAACCAGAAAGATATGGCTGCTGCCTTTGGTGATCATTTTGCCCCTGCTTGCCCTGGCTGCAGTTTATTACCTGGGAAAGAATGTGAGGCGAGAACCGCCTTCGTACCATCAGCTGACCTTTCGGCGCGGCACGATTTATTCCGCGCGGTTCGCTCCTGACGGGGCTACCGTGCTCTTCAGCGCAACCTGGAATGGTAATCCGCTTGATATCTATGAAATGCGGTCCGGAAGCTCGGACTCGAAACCACTCGGGCTAACAGATGCTCAAGTGCTGTCCGTTTCTTCTACCAGCGAGATGGCTGTACTTCTGAATAGTCAATTTCTCTACCATTCCGTCAGGCGCGGTACACTGGCGCGCATGCCTCTGGGCGGTGGCGCCGCCCGCGAACTGCTGGAAAATGTGCAGGAAGCCGATTGGGGTAAGGATGGCAACCTTGCCGTAGTTCGCTTCGATCAGGATCGTAATCAGCTCGAATACCCGATAGGCAAAGTTCTGTACCAGACGGATGGGTATATCAGCAACCCGCGCGTCTCACCCACAGGTGATGCGGTGGCTTTTCTCGATCACCCGGTTCCCGGCGATGATCGCGGCTCAGTAATGCTTGTCGATTTAAACGGGCAAAAGAAAAAGCTGACGGGTGATTGGGCTGGGGAGGACGGCCTCGCATGGTCGCCCGACGGCAACGAGATTTGGTTTACAGCCACGAGGAGCGGAGGAGCGCAGGCATTGTATGCCGTGACGCTCTCGGGAAAAGAAAGGGTTGTGGCCCGAGCACCAATAAGTCTAAGGCTGCACGATATCTCTCGTGAGGGGCAGGTGTTGCTGACTGGAGAAATTCAGTCGACCCCGATTTCCTGCTTAGCTCCCGACGAAACTAAAGAGCGTGATCTCTCGTGGTTAAATTCGGTGAGAATTAACGATCTATCCCACGATGGCAAGACTTTCGTGTTCACTCACTTTGGCCAGAGTAGCGGCACTAATTATCATGTCTATCTTCGTAAAACCGATGGCACGTCTGCGATCCAGCTCGGCGATGGGTTTGGAGGTGGCTTTTCACCGGACGGTAGATGGGTTTCTTCCGTTCTTTCTTCACCGCCGCAGATAATCCTTTTGCCTACCGGCGCCGGACAGACTAAACGTCTCGAGAGCTTTGGTATCGAGCAGTTTGGCTACAGTACGTCCTGGTTATCCGATGGCAAGAGCATCGTCTTTAATGGCAAAGAACCCGGACGTTTGCTACGCACTTATTTGCAAGGTGTTGACGGTGGTCCTCCGCGTCCCGTCACACCGGAGGGGTTTACGGGGACCCTTGTTTCCCCTGATGGCCAATTCCTTTTGGCTCGGGACCTGGACGAAAAAGAAGCTATCGCAATTTACCCATTGAAAGGCGGTGAGCCGCGCCCGATCCCTGGTCTGAAGGAGGAAGATCGAGTAATACGCTGGGGACTCGACGGCCGATCTCTCTACGTCTATCGTCCCAGAGAACGGCCGCTGAAGCTTTTCAAACTCAACCTTGCGACGGGACAAAAAGAACCTGGGAAAGAGATCGTTCCTGCCGATCTCGCGGGTATTCGGGGCCCCATTAACGTTCTGATTACACCTGACGGCAGGGGATACATCTATGCGTTTACTCGATCTCTTTCGGATCTATATTTAGTTACGGGTCTCAACTAACCTTTACTGGCGAAAGTCACGTCTCACTTGGCCCGAATTTTGGTTGAAAAGATCCGGCATTGCGTATAGACTCCGCCGCAATCCAACCCGCGCCAGTATTCGTTTTTGCGCCCACACGTCCTGCCCTTTGTCTCTTGAAAGGAGATAATTTCCATGGAAGAACTTGAATCTTTGCGAGAAGCCGAAAACCTGCGATTCCGATTTCAAATGAATAATCGTTTGCGGCTTGAATCATTGGCTGCAGTGTCGAAGGTATTCCGTGAATTTGGGGAGCCGATTAGCGACGATTTATTGTCGTCTCTAGTATTCGCTGTCCCCAACGAATTGATTGCAGGTAACGGCTTCGGTTTTGTAGTAGGAGCCGGCACTTTACATGCAGATTCGTACGATAATCCAAGCGGACCACCTCCAGGACCAGGACCAAGCGGCCCGCCTCCGGGACCAGGACCAAGCGGCCCGCCTACGGGAACAGGACCAAGCGGCACGCCTCCGGGGCCAGGACCAAACGGCACGCATCCG
>JBPCNX010000027.1:0-4046 GCA_051000815.1 Pyrinomonadaceae bacterium | reverse complement strand
ATAAAGTAGACCCTCGTATGCGAAGGGCGTCGGAATAGGCAACGGCGACATTCCCGACATGCGCCACAACTCTTTCCCAGCCAGGTCGTAACTAATCACCTCTCCTGATCCAAGTGCCACGATCTCGCTGCGTAAGGCGTGACGCCAAACAAATGGCGTGGCCCATCCTGACCGCTGCACTCGCTGCCCCTTGCCACCTAAGTCCCGATTCGTGCGCCAAACCTGTTTTCCTGTCTTTTTGTCAAAGGCGGCGATGTACTGCTGCTTCTCGTTGTCGTTCACGATCACAAGCAGGTTCTCGGCCAGCGCCGGCGAACTCCCCGTCCCGAAGTCGAGGTAGATCGGATTCGCTTCGAGCGGCGTCTTCCACGCGAGACTGCCCTTCACGTCAAAGGCCCAAAGGCCCAGGTTCGCCACGTACACGTAAACGAACTTCCCATCGGTCACTGGACTCTCCGAGACAAAGCTGTTTTTGCGATGGCGCCCACCGGGCGGACGACCCGTATGAAACTCCTTCTGCCATTCCACCTTGCCGCTTTTCAGGTTCAGGCAATAGAGAAAGTAATGCAGCGTTACCTCGTGCGGTAACTCTGTGTCGCGCGCGGTCACGCGTTCGATCACCTCCTTCTCCGGGAGCCCCTGTTTCATTAGCTCCGCGACATACTCGTTGCTGTACTCCGTCCCGATCTGCGGCGGCTTCGACTTCCCCTCCGTCGTTACGGTGGTGATGTATACCCTACCGCCAGTAACGATTGGCGAAGACCACCCGCGTCCAGGGATCTCTTGCGACCATTCCACGTTCTCGGTCTTCGACCAGCGTTCGGCCAGCCGCGCATTTGCTCCTACGGGATTCGAGTCCGGCCCGCGAAACTGTGGCCAGACGATATCCTGGCCGCGAACAGTGTGCGACACCAGGAGCAGTGCGCACGCCAGACCCGCCAGCCGCAAGAGAATGTAAGGGTTGCTAAGTTTGCGGATGCTTTCTAGTTCAGGACAAAGTGTATTCATCATCTTCTCGTATGTTTTGAGTTGGTTTGTTTTGTTGTTTGAGCAGAGCCTAACGCTCGGCTTCAGCCGCCGCGCGACCGCATCGTCGGGCTGAAAGACTTATTGATACCATATATTTCACTTCATTAAAGACAAAGGTCGGACGCAATGGTAACTTGTGGTGCGCTCTATCCTTATTTTATTGCTTTCCTCCGAGAACAAGATTGAAGCACCTTATTGCAGTTTTGATAACGTTTTCTCTTACGGCTTCAGTCGTAGCGCAATCTGTTTCCAGAGTGCGCACAGACGGGTATCGCCGTGCTCATGAACGGGAAATCATTGCGGAGTTCGTGCGCTTGCTTGAGATTCCCAACGTAGCCTCTGATTCGCCGAACATCCGGCGCAACGCCGAACTCATTCGCGAGATGATGCAGAGGCGCGGGCTGAGTCCTCGGCTGCTCGAAACAGCTTCCAGGTCAACGCCGCCGGCGGTGTACGGCGAATGGAAAACGCCGGGTGCAACTCACTCGCTCATCTTTTATGCGCACTACGACGGTCAGCCTACGGATCCAGGTCAATGGACCGGGACTCTACCCTGGAAGCCAACCTGGCGATCTGCCGCCTTGGAATCGGGCGGAAAAATTCTGGCGCTGCCTGCAGCGGGAGAACTCAATCCTGAATGGCGACTCTATGCGCGCTCATCTGCGGACGACAAAGCAGGCGTGATGGCGATTCTGACTGCCGTTGATGCGTTGCGAGCGCAGGGCATTACTCCATCGGTGAACCTCAAGTTCTTTTTCGACGGCGAGGAGGAAGCCGGCTCTCCACACCTCGGAGAGATCATCGATCTCCACAAGGAGTTGCTTGCAGCCGACGCGTGGATCATCTGCGATGGCCCGGTCCACCAGTCAGGCGTTAAGCAAGTGGTCTTTGGCGTGCGTGGCGACCAGAACGTTGACGTTACCGTCTATGGCGCTAAGCGCCCTTTGCACAGCGGGCACTACGGAAACTGGGCGCCTAATCCGGCAATGATCCTGTCACGCCTCCTTTCCTCCATGAAAGACGATGCCGGACGCGTACTGATCGCCGGATGGTATGACGGCGTCGAACCATTGGGCGAAGCCGAGCGACGGGCAATCGCTGAGTCCCCGGCTTACGACGACGAACTGCGATCACAACTGGGTTTCTCGCGCGCGGACGGCGCCGGAAAGAGTTTGCTCGAGCTGATCAACCTACCCTCGCTAAACATTAACGGTATCGGAAGCGGCGACGTGGGCAATCTGGCTCGTAATGTTATTCCCACTACGGCCACAGCTGTGCTCGATCTAAGACTTGTAAAAGGGAATGACTATCGTAAACAAGTTCAGTTACTTCAGGGACATATTCGGAAGCAGGGTTTCTATGTCATCGACCGCGACCCGACGGATGAGGAACGGAAACAACATGCGCTAATCGCTAAAGTGATCATTCGACCCGGCGGCTATAACGCGGAACGCACCCGCATGGATCTGCCTATCTCGCTGGCTTTGATTACTGCCGTGCAATCCACTTCTGCGCAACCGATTGTCAGACTGCCAACTTTCGGTGGCAGTCTGCCGCTTTCAATCATTACCGACCGTCTCCGCACAGTTACTGTGACGGTTCCCATTGCTAATTACGACAACAACCAACACGCCGAGAACGAGAATCTTCGTTTACAGAACCTCTGGGATGGCATAGAGACGATGGCGGCCGTCATGTCGATACATCTTTAGTCCTGGTCGACTAATTTCCGGTCGGGTGGGTGGCGTTGTTCGGCGGGGCTTTCCCTGCGCTCATCTGAGTGTTGCCCAGCACTCGATCTCAACTCGAGCGCTGAGTGCCAGGCCGTTCACTCCCAGGGCGCTGCGCGCCGGAAGCCGATCTTTAGCGAAGTAAGTGACATAGACTTCATTCATCGCGGCCCACTCACTCATGTCGGCCAGCATCACTGTGCACTTGACGACCTGATCCAATGAAGAGCCATTCCGCTCAAGTACGCGGCGGATGTTTTCCATCGTCTGCTTCGTCTCAGCTTTGATTCCGCCGGAGACGAGCCCGGAAGCGCCATCCGTTCCGAGCTGTCCCGAGAGGTAAAGCATGTGACCAACGCGCACGGCGTCGGAGAAAGGCACGGGGCGTGGCCTGTCAGACGTAAGGTACTGAACCTGCGGTGGCGTAGGTGTGGACTGAGCAGCACTACGCACCACCCGCCTTGGCTTGCTCCGCTGCTGAGCTTCAGCGACACCTGTCGAGAGCAAACCAAAGCAGAGGATTGTGATGATTTTGTTAGTTGATCTCATAAGTTTTTTCCATCTCTTATTTTCGCCAATAGAAAGAATGCAGCACATAACCCCGCGCTTCAGCGTCGGGCGACGACTGCATCGTGCGGAAAGCTGTCGATAAGACATACTGATTTCGGTCCGCTGCAAGCGATTGTTGGGCCGCGGGCGATGACTAGGCCGCGGATAAGAGGGTTTTTTCTGCGGCCTTAGGAAGCTCGATAGGAAGAAAATAAACTTGGGGATAGAGGTAATCTTCTCCCGATTCGTCAATCACCCTAATGTAACCATCGGCCGCGGCGACCTCATCCGGCAATACTCGATAGAGGTTTCCGAGGCTCTAGACTCACACTCTTCGTTCCGAATACAGATGGCAAATTATCTTCAGCTTCTTCTTACCGCGCCCACCTGTTGAGCTGTAAGCCGGGCAAGTGTTTTACCGCCTGTTCGGTGGGAGCCGAACTGTCACGAACTTGGCATGTCATGCTCGTCTCTGGCTGCGACATCGGCGTTGCATGAGCCGCTCTGTGGTGATTTGCGAGGACACTGACGTGAGCCTAACGTTGGAGCTCCGCTTGAGCGACGGGTTAAGCCGCACTTTACGTCAGAACCGCCGCATTTGTCCTTTCCTTTCACTGATCCGATAAGAGCAGTCGAAATTACGAGGGCGAATTAAAGCCGAACACCCACTTCCAAGCGTCGCCATCCTTTACATAGACGGAGTTGCCATAGATCTTTTGTCCGCTGATGTCCTTGCCG
>JBPCNX010000026.1:0-55749 GCA_051000815.1 Pyrinomonadaceae bacterium | reverse complement strand
GGGCAAGCTGCTTATAGTTCATTTGTGTGCTTCTTTGACTTGGTGGTTGGAAAAGCACGCTTACGCTACTGCAGCTTGCTCTTAACCACTAACTTCAAAGTTGCACTTCAAGTTGAATCCACCATTTGTTGTTCCAGACTACGTTTCGCCTCGTCGATCAAAAGATTGTTCCGCTCGTAATCCCCTGCTCCATTACTCCCAGCCAGTTTCGGTGGATATTGATGCTGGCGATATATTGGATAGGCCTCGGTACGCAGGTGGGCAAGCATGTGATGGCCCTGGCGGCTGGCGCGTTCGTGGCGTAAGGCGGAAATATCTACTGGCGCTACCACGATTCTTTCACCCGCACCCGGTGATGCCTGGGCAAGCAATCGCCCATCGAAATCCACTACTTGACTGCCGCCGGGCCAGGAGTAGGGTGGGTAATGCTTCAAGCTCGCGCCCTGATTGGCCGCAACCACGTAGGCTATATTTTCAAGTGCGCGGCAGCGATTCACGATGGTCCACCAGTCCATCGGCTCCGTCGCTCCCCATGGATCCATGTAGGCCGATACGCGCACCAGTACTTCTGCCCCATTCGCTGTCAGTTGGCGGATCGCTTCCGGAAATAACCAGTCGTAGCAGATGGCACAACCTATGCGCCCGATGGGCGTGTCGGCGACTGGAAAAAGTGGTTCGTCATAGCCTTGAAGATCGT
This sequence comes from Pyrinomonadaceae bacterium, assembly GCA_051000815.1. Lineage (GTDB taxonomy): Bacteria > Acidobacteriota > Blastocatellia > Pyrinomonadales > Pyrinomonadaceae > PSRF01. Next base: position 55,052 of record JBPCNX010000026.1, on the reverse strand, counting down.
GCGGGCTAGTGTGGACCTCATACGGAATCCACGTGTTCACCTTCCGATACTTATAGAGGATTCCTTCAGGACCGATCAAGCAGGTTGTATTGAAGACAGCGCCAGGCCATTTCGAATCGACTTCCAGCATCGAGCCGCTCTGAATGTAGATGTCATGTTCCCTGGCTTTTTGTTCCAGCCTGTCCGTATGTTCATTAGGGATCGCCACCGCGAGTTTTTCAACCAATTCTCCGGCGGTGGCGAACACGGGTGCGGCATGCGCGAACTCGGGGAAGACCACGAGACGGACCGGCAGGAAAGGTGCGCTGCCCGCTACTGCCGAATCTATCATCGACAGCATGCGATCAGTTGAGGCGCGCATGCCCCGCCGTTCAATTGGATTTGGCAGGTCTGTCTGACATGCCGCAGCGGAATATCTTATTTGTTCCAATCCTATTAATGCCCTCCCGCCCGCGCTTCGATCAAAACAGAGTCGATTGAGGGCACCTGCGACGTCACAATTCGTGTGTTGTATCGCTCGAGGTACGCACGTCGGGCCTCGGTAAGCGGATAAACCTGCGGACGAGTGTAGGGATACTTCGTCATTCCGTGAAAAGGTAATGGATAGATGTCATCCGGGCTGGCGGAATTAATATCCATCTCTTTGCTGAAACCGTCGCCATAGAGCAAGAACGTGCGTGTCCAGCCGGGCGGCAGCTGAGGCAGTCCTTCGGCAGCAAATGACAAACTGATCTCGTCACCGGGCCGCGAAATAACGAATATGTCGTCTGACTCCCGCAGTAACTCACGCACGTCGCCCTCACGCGTATAGCGGCCTCTCATTACTTTCCAGGGTGACGAGAAGGAAACCTGCTCGTAGTCATAGTCAAAAGGCTCGCGTCCATCTGATGTAATCGCACGCGAAAAGCCGCGCCAGCGGAGGCTGGCTTGGACAGGATCGAGCCGCGTCATTTGAAAGGGAAAGTCGCCCGGCGATGTGTCGACCAAAATTTGATCCCAGTAGATGCGCATATTTGTGACGATGCGCACCTCGCGATTTGCCGTAAGAAACTTATCCGTGAGATCAACTGTCACGGTTTGCGGCCGGCCGACTGGGATGCCGACATTTTCGATGACTGTGCGCCAACGCCCTCTTGCGTCCCTCACCTGGAGCATGGGGAGAAGCAACTCCTTACCACCCTGTGAGGCGGCCAGGTTATCGCTCGACCAGGCGTAGTCGGTCCATCCGGTCAATAACAAGACTATTCTCTCGCGGCGCTTACGCTGATCGTCCAACGTCCAACGTCCAATGCCCAAAGTCTGTTTTGCTTTGCTTGAATCCGTAATGCCGGCGTTAGTTGCCGACTGATGAAGACGGCCTTTGGACGTTGGACTTTGGACTTCGGACACTTCCCTACCGACCTTGGACTTTGGACTTTGGACGTTGGACTTTTCTTGGAAGAGGTTTAACGTCAACGTGTGCTTATCCGCATAACCCCGTATTCGTTGTAAAGAAAAATCGTCGGGATACTGGCGATCAAGATGTGCAATTTGCGAAAGCACGTCGTGTCCGTGGTCATCAACAGCGGAAATCGGAGCCCGGGCGCCGCGCGTGGCGTAGAGCTTAAAAGGTGGTAGCGGCGGATTAAGCAGCCCTTCATTAGGATAGATCTCGACCTCCCCGGGATGGGCCACTGAGACTAGTTGCAGATGATCGACGAACAAAGCTTCTTCGAGTTCGTTGGTCACACGCAAATCGTAACGACCATTGCGTTCCTTCAATTGATCGCCACGAATGCGGACGTATTCATCCGGGTCGGGAGTGTTGTAGAGGTCAGGGCCTTCAAGGTGACCCATTTCACCGCCGCCCATGAAGTCTGTGATAAATCCAAAACGCTCGCCATTCCAGGCATAAAGGTAAGGGCACGATGACGGTTTACGATCCAGCTCGATTACTGACAGCGTAACGACTGGAGCGCGCTTTTCTGTGCCACCCGCGGGAGCGGTTTGCATTTTACCGACTTCCGTTTCTGCCTGGACGATCCCGGCGGGCCATAATACGCGGACGACATCTGCTGCAGTTCGCCTTCCAAGTCCGAAAACAAAATCAGCGGGTGCCGGTGCTGGGGAGGCGGAATAGGATTCGAGTTTCTGCATCAAGCTTCCGGCGCGTATCTCAATCTTTGCGCCCACGCCGGAGCGGTTGCTGACCTTTCCCGCCAGGCTGACGCGCAACGAACGGTTGCTGTTGCCGCTGTCGTTACGCACAAGGCCCAATTCGCCCGCCGAAGAGCGAACTATTATGTCGGTGTCTCCGTCATTATCTATATCGCCCGCCGCAAAGAGACGGCCGGAGTTTGTTTGTGACGGCCCGCCGGCAAGAGCACGCGCCACAGCCGTCTCGCTCACATCGATCCAGCCATTTCCGACGTTACGCCATATGCGTATGCCTTTGGCCGTGAGCGCCACGCAATCGAGCAGTCCATCGTTATCGTAATCCAGGAAGAGCGCAGCGTGAGCCGCCTCTGATCCACTCGGAGCCGTCCCTGTCTTAAACTTCTGGCCTCCATCGCTAACCGAGAAGAGACCGGGGCCGTCAGCGCGACCAAAGAAGAAATCTGTATAGCCATCCTTGTTTAAGTCGCCAGCCGCCGCGCACGTCCAAAGGCCTTCAGAAATCAGCCCCACCTCCTTCGCGACATTGCGAAACGCGCCATCACGCTGGTTACTGAAGAGTTCCGGAGCCTTTCCGTAATTGACGATCAGCAGATCGACATCGCGTCTATTGTTGAAATCAGTCGGTACTACCGCCAGCGAGTGCCCGATTCGATCTAACTTCGCTGCAGTGGTTACGTCGGTAAATTTTCCGTTACCGTCGTTGCGCAACAGCATATTTGGCGCGCCCGGGAAGTCATCCGGAAAGACCGCGGACTCCCCCCCCTTGGGAGCCTTGGAGAGATCCGCTAATCCGGCGATGAAAACATCCAGATCGCCATCGTGATCAAAGTCAACGAAGGCAACGGCCGAAGGAAGGTATGGATAGACTGGAATGCCTGCTTTGGTCGTGACGTCTGAGAACTTACCGCCATCGTTGTGATAGAGGGCGAGGCCTCCATAGCGAATGACAAATAGATCATGCTTGCCGTCGTTATCGTAATCGCCCGCAACTGCACCCACGCCTATGCCTGTGAACTTTGCACTCAGGTCCCCGGCGTTGCTGGTGATCTCCGCAAATTTGCCGGCGTCATTTCGGTAGAGTAGTTGTTGATTTGGCGAGACCCAAAAAAGATCGAGATCGCCGTCGCCTTCGAAATCAAAAAGGCTGACATTGCCGCCAAGCGCGGCCGCAATCTCCTGCCGTGTCGAATCATTCAAGTTCGCAACTTTGAATTGCCGACCCAGGAGTGGGAGAGCAGAGTCGGATATTAGAGCCTCTGTTGGTCGATTCGAATCACTGGGAGGGATGGCTGACGGCACCTGTGTGAAAGTTACAGCGGGAACGGCACGGTCAATCAATTCGGACTCTGCGCCTGTGGAAGCAACGGCTTCAGCGTAACGGCCCTGTTCCAAATAGTTCTGTCCGAGCGTTGAGCCACTACCGCTCCTGCGTAATTCCTGGAAACGTTGGATAATGGTCTGCCCTTCGTCGCGCTTACCCAGTCTAATGAGCGCCGTTCCGAGATTGTAAAGTGCAGTTGTGTTGTAAGGCTCTGCGGCCAAGGCAATCCGCAAGGCCGCAATTGCTTCCGGATATTTTTGTTGCTGGGAGTAGATCTGGCCCAGGTTCACATTGGCTCCCACGTCACTGGGATCCATCTTTAACACTCTCTGAAACTGGGCAATGGCGTCTTCCGGCCGATTCTGCGTCCTCGCAATAAGCCCAAGTATGTAATAGGGCTGGGGAGTTGCAGGTGCCACTCTGATGACGCTCTGCGCTTCGCGCGATGCGTGGGGGAGATCCGGCAAGTTGTAAAGTGCGATGCCGAGATTGATGCGGGCCAACACCAGACCCGGATCAAGTTGCAGGGCTCGCTTGAAAGCATCTGTCGCTTCTTTGTATTTGAATTGCTCCAGCAGTGCGACGCCGATGTTATTGGCGCGGAAAGCCTCTTCGCGACCTGAAGCGGCATTTGGTAGATTTTGGAGCTGCGCCGACTTGGTGACAAAAACCGAAACTGCGGTGAGAAGAACTATCGAAGCGACAGGCAGTAAAGAACAATACTTAAAACGCTTCATAGTTAATTTCGGGTGAATGTTCTTTCCTGATTGGCTTTTGATCGATGAAACGGGAAGACGGCTCCAACTATAAAGCTGAAAGTCGCATTGTCAAGTTTACTCAGAAAATAGTGGTGGTGCAGTTTGGTCTTGAACACTCTCTCATTCACACTGGGCTTCAGCCCGGTGAAACACACTGGCTGCATCACTCTAACCGTTTCAACGGTTTCTCTTCGGCAGCGGCACTGGAAACCGTTAAAACGCTTCCGTCGATCATTGGGAGCGTTGAGCCACCGGGCTGAAGCCCGGTGTGAATAAGAATCAAACTGAACTAGTACTCAGAAAATAGTGTTGGCTAGTGCAGGATTGAGTGCCTGCGTATCGGGCCACCGGCTACCGCCTGGTGGTACTGACTTCAACTAATCGGCAATTGGCAATTGGCAATCCATCCACGATTCGTGTGTTGCTCTCAATAATAGATTGTGTATGTTCCGGAGGAACGCGAATACTTGCCGCCGCTGACATACTGCTTGCGCTCTTCCGAGCTACCGAATATCTCCGGCAACAGTAGGCCATGATATTATTCCGAAGAAGTCGTACCTGAATCAGCAGCCTTCCCAGCGCTAGCGCGGTAACCCCTTAGAAATGCGCAGAACTTTATCAAATCGCATCCTCGACACCCGTCTCTACGCCTTTGCATTAGTGCTGGTCTTTACTTCTGCCGGCTGTCGCACGGGCGCTAAGCTTCCCGTTAAGTCGTCCGCGGAATTTAGTCAGGCGGTCTCAGCCTTTTACGTGGGCCTGGCGGCGCTGCAAGTCGGAGACGATGTGCGCGCGGACAGCAAGCTGGCACAGCTAACCCAACTCGTACCGGATGAGCCTGCCGGTTGGGCGAACTGGGGCTTGCTTGCGTTGCGCCAGAGAAACTTCGATGCGGCAGCGGAGAGACTTGAACGCGCTCGCTCGCTTGAGCCGAATAATGATCAGATCTATTACCTCATCGGGCTTTTAGAGACTGGACGGGGGCGTTCGGCCGAAGGAATTGCGGCTCTACGAAAGGCAGTTGAACTCAATCCGCAGAACTTAAAAGCGATGTACCACCTCGCTGAAGAAATCGAGCGCCAGGGGGATGACAATAGCGAAACAGAATATCAGCAACTGATGCAGAAGATACTCGTGGCCCGGCCAGACAACCTGGCGGCCATACTCGAACTGAGCCGCGTTGCCGCAAGGCGCGGTGACCACGATACGCTTCGCAATACCGTCGCTCGCATCAGAGCGCGATCCTCCGCTTGGCCGCCGGAAGTACAGGAACAAGTTAACGCTGTCCAAGCCGTCGCCGCTGGCCCAGACCCGCGCGCGGCCGCCACTCGAATTGCTTTCCTGCGCAATGTGCTGGTGCGGGTTCCTGAATATCGCCAGAGTCTTGCTGAAATCAAACCGCCGCCGGGAGAAGAAGCAACCCCCTTCACAACCTTTCTCAAGCTCGAATCACCGACCTTTTCAGCCGCGCCTGCGGACACAGCTCTTACTTTTAAACAGCAGAGTGTGACAAACATCGGTGGCAACAACTGGGGTTGGATCGGAGGCATTGCTCTGGATAGCGAAGGTGCGCCCACTGTGATTGTCGCTAACAATCAAGAAGTTCGATCGGCTGACGGTGCATCGTTTCCGTTTCCTGGCGGGCAGTCGGCAAGTGCGCCCCTTCCAGAGGGAATTCTGCCAATCGATTTTATCTACGATTTCAAGACCGACCTGGTACTAGCCGGAAGTGGAGGCCTCCGGTTGATGCGCCAGGATAATCGCAATGCTTTCGCCGACGTAACCTCCCTGGCGCAGCTTCCGCCCTCGCTGACGAGCGCTAGCTACACTGGTTCGTGGGCAGCGGACATTGAGGCTGATGGTGATCTTGATGTCGTGCTCGGCAGCGAAAAGGGTTTGCCATCCGTTTTAAGGAACAACGGCGAGGGCACCTTCCTGGAGATTCATCCCTTTGCGAACATTTCGGGCTTGCGCGGCTTTGCCTGGGCAGATCTCGACGCTGACGGTGATCCTGATGCTGCCTTAATTGATCAATCTGACCGCCTTCACGTTTTTACTAATGAGCGTACCGGCCAATTTAGGGAGCGCCCTGCGCCACCTGCCCTGGGATCTGTGCGGGCAATAAACGTGGCCGATGTGAACAACGATGGCGTACTGGATCTTCTGGCGGTCCAAGCCGATGGCATCATCGTTCGATTGTCAGATCAGAATGAAGGTCAGGGCTGGGAGATGACCGAGATTGCGCGAGTTCCCGATGCTTCCAACTCTCTCGCCGGCGCCTCTCGTCTGCGCGTGGCAGACGTGGATAACAACGGCGGCCTTGATCTCCTTTTAGTTGCGACAGCTTCACCGAGATTCGGCACTGTTCCCGGCGCGTGGGTTTGGCTGAGCGACGAAAAGGGCAATTTGACACCACTCGATCGCGTCATTGATGTGCCCCCGGCTCCCGGGTTGGCATTTGATACCGCCGATCTAAATGGAGACGGACGACTTGATCTACTGGCTCTGTCGGAAAAAGGCGAACCTACCCAGGCAATTAACTATGGCCAGAAGAACTACCATTGGCAGGTGATTCGCCCGCGTGCCAGGCAGGCCGTCGGCGACCAGCGGATTAACTCATTCGGCATCGGCGGCGAGATGGAGATTCGCTCCGGCTTGCTGGTACAGAAACAGCCGATCACGGGTCCACTGCTTCACTTCGGTCTGGGTGAACAAACCGGCGTGGATGTCGTGCGGATCGTCTGGCCCAACGGGTCGGTGCGTGCAGAGTTCGAGCTAAAGGCGGATCAGGAGATCGTTACTGAGCAGCGGCTGAAAGGGTCGTGTCCTTTTCTTTTTGCTTATAACGGTAAGCGGATGGAGTTCGTGAAAGACTCCGTTCCCTGGAGTTCGGCTATCGGGTTACGCATCAATACGCTGGGCACGGCTCGGGTGGAGGCGACTGAAGAGTGGTACAAGATTGGACGAGAGCAACTTGTTCCGCGTGAAGGCTACTATGATCTGCGTGTTACAGGAGAACTCTGGGAGACATATTATTACGATCAGCTCGCCCTAATGACCGTTGACCATCCGGTGGGTACTGAGATCTTCGTCGATGAGCGTTTCGTCATACCTCCAGCGAAACTCGCGATTACTACGGTGTCGTCACCTCACAAGATTGTTCGAGCTGTCGATGACCAGGGCCAGGATGTCACAAGCATTGTGAGCACCCTCGACGGAAATTATTTGGATACGTTTGGACGTGGCAGGTACCAGGGGGTGACGCGAGATCACTACGTGGAAGTTGATCTTGGCACTGAGGTACCGCAAACCGGCCCGCTTTTGTTAATCGCGCAGGGCTGGATGCACCCTACTGACTCGTCAATTAATGTGGCCATCAGCCAGGGCGGACATGAGCCGCCAAAAGGTTTAAGTCTGGAGGTTCCGGACGGTCGCGGGGGCTGGACTGTCGCTCAACCTAATCTGGGCTTTCCCGCCGGAAGAAAGAAAATATGCCTGTTCGATCTCACGAATGTCTTTCGTCCGGGAACATCGCGGCGGTTGCGGTTGAGAACCAATCTCGAAATCTATTGGGATGCGCTGGAGTGGGCCGAGGGACTTTCAGATGCTGCAATGAAAACAACTCGCATAGAACCCGAAGAGGCGGATCTTCACTACCGCGGTTATTCCGTCATCGAGCAGGCGAATGAGTCGTCTCCTGAAATTCCAGACTATAATCAGCTTGCCGGTTCCAGGCAGCGATGGCGAGACCTGGTGGGTTATTACACGCGCTTTGGTGATGTCCGGGACCTTTTGGCGCGAGCGGATGATCGCTACGTGATCATGAACGCGGGTGATGAACTCTCGTTTCGTTTTGCTGCGCAACCACCACCACCCGCGGGCTGGTTGCGCGACTATGTGATAATCGGTGACGGCTGGATCAAGGATGGCGACTACAATTCAACTTTCTCTAAGACCGTATTGCCCTTGCCGTACCACGCGAAGCAGCAATACGTTACGCCGCCAGGGAGACTGGAGGATGAATGGGTATATCGTCGTAATCCGGATGACTGGCAAAAATATCACACGCGCTATGTAACGCCGGAGAGTTTCCAAAACGCATTGCGACCCTCAGGAATTACTACAAGACAAACAAGATGACTCGCGGCAAAACTGCAAGAATTCTGCTGGTCGTCGGTTTCGTAGCCTTGCTGGCAACACCGCTTGTAATCAAGTGGCTGTCGAACCGGCGCGAACCGTCCAGGGCGAAGCTTGACCCGCAAGTGGCCCTCGCGCGCTACGGCTTCTATCTCGAGGAAGTTGCTCAAGCTTCCGGCATCAACTTCGTTCATCAGGCCCCCACCTTGGACCGGCAGCTTGATCACATCATGCCGCAGGTGGCTTCGATGGGAGCTGCGGTATCGATTGTGGATTTTGACCGTGATGGCTGGTCAGACATCTACACAACTAACAGTGGCGAAGGAAGCAGAAACTCACTCTATCGTAATGGCGGCGATGGATCTTTTAAGGACGTAGCTGGCGAGATTGGTTTGGCTGACGTTAACCAGCCCGGCACCGGAGTTTCTATGGGTGGTGTCTGGGGCGACTATGATAATGACGGCTATGAAGATCTCTTTTTATATAAGTGGGGGAAGCCCGAACTATTTCATAATGACGGCGGGCTGAGATTTACTCGAGTTACCAAGCGGGCCGGCCTTCCCCCCTGGATCAATGCCAACACCGCAATCTGGTTCGATTACGACAACGACGGTTTGGCGGACTTGTTTGTCGGTGGTTACTACGCGGACAACGTTGATTTATGGCATTTGAACTCAACTCGGATCATGCCCGAGAGCTTCGAATATGCAAAGAATGGTGGTCGCAAGTATCTCTTTCATAATCTTGGTAGTGGCTCTTTTGAGGAAATCAGCGCGCAACTCGGGATTGACAGTCGCCGCTGGGCGCTGGCTGCTGCGGCGGCGGATCTGCGCGGGACCGGCCGCCCGGATCTGTTCATCGCCAACGATTACGGTGTCTCAGAATTGTATTTCAATGACGTTAAGCAATTTCGAGCAGTAGGTGAGCAGACAGGTGTTGGTTTTGCGCCTAAGAGCGGGATGAATGTAGGCTTCGGCGATATTCTGAATCAGGGCAAGTTTGCTATCTACGTTACGAATATTTCCGAACAGGGTGTACTCATCCAGGGCAACAATCTATGGTTACCAAAAGAAGGCACGTCTGGAGACTCACTGCAGTATGAAAATTTTGCAAGGGAAATGGGTGTTGAGTTGGGTGGCTGGAGCTTCGGCGCTCAGTTCGGCGATCTCAACAACGACGGCACGCTCGATCTGTACGTGACCAACGGCTATGTTTCCCTGGATCGAGAGAAGAACTACTGGTACGACTTCTCAAAGATCGCCGGCGGCAACAGCACAATCATCGCCGATGCCAAGAACTGGCCCGCGATGGATGGTCGGAGTCTTTCCGGCTACCAACAGAAGCGAGTCTGGCTCAATGACGGGTCCGCGCGGTTTCTGGATGTTGCGCAGGCTGTGGGCGCTACCGATACCAACGACGGCCGGTCAGTAGCGCTGGCGGATTTGTGGAATCGTGGTGTGTTAGACGTCATCGTTGCTAACCAGCGTGGCCCGCTGCTCGTCTATAAGAACACAGCGGTGCCGGAGAACCAGTGGATGGCCTTCGAGCTGGAAGGGACTGCAAGCAATCGCAGTGCGCTCGGCACCCAGGTGCGATTGTTTTGGAATGGCCAGCAACAAGTTCAGGAGGTTCTTGGAGGCAGTGGTTTTTGTTCTCAGAACCAGAGGCGTCTCCATTTTGGTTTGGGGAAAGATCCTCAAATTGAAAAGGCTGTCATTCGCTGGCCCTCAGGGAAGATTCAAACCCTCGAAAAACCAGCCAGCCGACAGATCTATAAGCTGAAGGAGCCTGCATGAGCCGGGAGCTAACTTCCTCAGATGCAGATAAGCTTCCCGTCACCGAGCCGAAGCAGAAGTTTTCTTTGGCCCCCCGTTACGTCGCTCCTGTTTTCATAACGTCCATCCTGCTGGTTGGTCACCTCTTTTACGGCATTCTCGAGAGCTATCCCAGGACGGTGCTGGCAATTGTCAGCGCCATCATCACCGAGATGGTGCTGGGTCGTATCTTCTTCGGAAAGTGGCCTCATCTTGCCAGCGCTTATATCACGGGTATCAGCGTGGGCATCCTTGTGCGCTCGCCCGCATTCTGGCCCTACGCTATCTGCAGCGTGATTTCGATCGCTTCAAAGTACGTACTAAGGGTAAAAGGGCGGCATCTCTGGAACCCGTCTAACTTCGGAATCTGCGTCGTTCTCTTTCTCGCGCCAGAGATCGTAACCAGTCTTAGTGTCCAATGGGGCAACTTCATCTGGCCCATGTTAGTGATATGGATCTTAGGCTCAATAATAATCTGGCGAGCTCGTCGTTTTCACATCTGTGCAACTTATGTCATCTCTTTCTTTGCTTTCGCCTACTTGCGCAGTTGGATTACTGGCGACCCCTGGCAAGCGGAGATTGCTCCTATCACAGGCCCGATGTATCAGCTGTTTGTTTTTTTCATGATCACTGATCCCAGAACCACTGTGAGATCGAAAACGGGCCAATGTGTGGTGGCGTTTGTTGTTGCTCTTGCCGAGATGCTGCTGCGGCTAAACCACGTGATATATGCTCCACTCTACGCGCTCTTCATTGTTGGACCGGCCGCCTTGCTGATCGAAATGTGGTTGGATTCGCGTCGCGCGCGCCTGGCCGGCGTCGGTTAGAATTAGCAACTGTAGAGACGGGGTTAAGACCTAACAGGGTACTTACGGCAATTTGCAGGTCAGGAAGGCGGACCCTGTCCCCGCCTAAGTTTGAAAGCCACTCGATAACATCTGGGAATTTCTAGTTTGAGCATTCTTGTTTTAGTCGTAGGAGCGGGGGCAGAGTCCCCTTCCTGACCTGCAAGTTAACGAAGATTGAGCCGCCTTGTTTTGACACAGGCTCACGAATTTTCAAGGAGAAAACTGAATAGTAATGCAACGAACGTGGGTGATTTGCTGCTTTCTGGTTTATTTAGTTTTCCTGAGCTTGGCATGCAAACAGGCACCATCGAGTGTACCCGCGTCCCAACCCACTGAAGCGATTGCCACCGCCTCCCCATCGCCGAGTCCCACCCCAGTCCGTCCTTCCGGGCCAATTGAGTTTACCGATGTTACAGCCCGGGTCGGATTACGCTTCAAGCATAACAATGGCGCTACCGGGAAAAAATATTTACCTGAAACTATCGGCGCCGGCTGCGCCTTTCTCGACTACGATAACGATGGCTGGCAAGACATCCTGCTTGTGAATTCCATGGACTGGCCCGAATCCAAAAAACGCAAATCCTATCCTGCTCTCTATCACAATAACAAAAACGGTACCTTTACAGATGTCACAAGACAGTCTGGACTCGGGGTCGAGATGTATGGAATCGGGGTCGCTGTTGCCGATTACGATAATGACGGCAACGTGGATATCTACATCACTTGCGTCGGGCCTAATCACCTTTTCCGTAACTTGGGCAACGGTAAGTTTACTGATGTGACCGCCCGGGCTGGTGTCGGTGACCCTGGCTTTTCCACCAGCGCCGCATGGTTTGATTATGACAACGACGGAAAACTCGACCTCTTCGTCGCTAATTATGTTGAATGGTCGGCAGCGACAGATCAGTTTTGCACGCTGGACGGCAAGAGTAAGTCGTACTGTACGCCGCAAGCCTACAAAGGGGCGAGTGCAACGCTCTACCACAATCGTGGCAACGGTACTTTCGAAAATGTAACTCAGCGCGCCGGGCTTAACGACCCCTCCAGTAAATCACTAGGTGTTGCCTTACTGGATTTCGACAACGATGGCTGGCTCGACCTTTTTGTCGCTAACGATACCGAACCCAACAAGCTGTATCGCAATAACCACAACGGCACTTTTACTGATGCAGCAATCGCAGCAGGCGTGGCATTCAGTGAGGCCGGCACTCCACGAGCCGGTATGGGTGTGGACGCAGCCGACTATGACGGTTCCGGGCGACAGAGCGTTGTGATTGGTAATTTCACGAATGAGAGTATGGCGCTCTATCACAACGAGGGATCAGGTCTCTTTATCGATGAGGCATCCAAATCCGGAATCGGCAGGATGTCTGCGCAATCGCTGACCTTCGCCTGCTTTTTTTTCGACTATGATCTTGATGGGCTGCTGGATATCTTCGCTGCCAACGGGCACGTTTCTGATGACATTAGCGTAGTGCAGCCCAACGTTAAATACGCGCAACCACCTCATCTATTTCGCAACAAGGGCAAAAAGAAATTTGAAGAGGCGACCGCGAAGCTTGGCCGCGCTTTACAACGAGCCATTGTCGGGCGAGGCGCAGCCTACGGTGATTTCGACAGCGACGGAGATCTCGATCTGTTGATTACAACCAACAACGGGCCCGCGCGCCTGTTGCGCAACGATAACGCGAATCAGAATGATCTGCTCAGGGTTAAAACAATTGGCACCAAATCCAATCGTGATGGGATCGGCGCGACAGTGACGGTGAAGATTTCCAGGGGCGGGGGCCTTTCGGGAATGGTCCGTACGGGATCAAGTTACTGTTCCCAAAGTGAGTTACCGCTGACATTCGGACTGGGAAAACCAGAAGCGGGCGCTGAAGCAATGACTCTTGCGTTGGAGATTACCTGGCCTGGTGGTATCAGGGAGACAGTGAAAGATGTAAAGCCCAACCAGGCAATTACAGTGCAGGAAGGAAAAGGTCTGGTGGCTACTGAATCGATCGTTTTCGTGAGAGTTGTCCCACAGCCCACGCCAGCGCCCACGCCACAGTCTGAGCAAAATCCTCAGCGTCCATAAAAATGAGTTTCATCTAAGACGTAAAATCCTGGTGCCGAAGGGGGGACTCGAACCCCCACGAGTTACCTCACACGCCCCTCAAACGTGCGCGTCTACCAGTTCCGCCACTTCGGCAAATATCAAAGTCGAGTAGGGCATTCTTCCGTGAGGACCCTTCAATCCGATCAAGGGGGCGGCCACGGAGGGGCCGCCCGTGCACAAACTACTTCTGAGCGCTTGGACTCGGGGCAGCACTAGCCGGCGCGGAACCAGCCGCGGGCGATATTGCAGGCGAGGCTGCGGGCGACGGAGTTTCGGTTGCGGTCGGCGAAGGCTGTTGCACCGGCGCCGAGTCGGTTTCCGGCTCAGCTGATTGCAACACTGAACGCGAACCCGTTATGGCCGGCAATGAAAGCATGAGCGCCAGCAACATGAACGCCGCGCAAGCGCCAATAGTGACTTTGCTAAGAATGCTCTGCGTCCCACGCGGTCCAAAAGCGGTGCTGGAAACACTGCTCGAAAAGAGCGCGCCGGCGTCAGCTTTGCCAGGCTGCAGTAATACACTCACTACAAGCACAACGCATGAAAGAATAAATAGTCCGTATAAGAAATAAGTTAGCAAATCAATCTCCTAAGAAGTCGTACATCGTAAATTTTAGTCGGCCGTCTAAGAGTTTCGATAATTCACAATTTGCGCAAAACTTTCAGCTTTCAAACTCGCGCCACCAACAAGCGCGCCATCTATATCCGATTGCTCCATCAATCCGGCGGCATTCTCGGGTTTCACTGAGCCGCCATAAAGGATGCGCAGCTTCTCGGCTGCAACTGCGGAGTGCCTTTCCGCGAAAACGCGCCGGATAAACGCGTGCATTTCCTGCGCTTGCTCCGGCGTCGCTGTACGACCCGTACCGATTGCCCAAACGGGCTCGTAGGCGACGATGATACGGTCGAGGTCTGAGGCTGTCAACCCGCTGAGTCCGCCGTTTAATTGCCCACTAACAACGTTCTCTGCGTTTCCCTGATCGCGTTGCTCAAGGCTTTCTCCTACACAAACGATGGCGGTCAAGCCGGCTGAAATCGCGGCCTGGCATTTCCTTTTCACCATCGAATCAGTTTCGCAGTACATCTGCCGGCGCTCCGAGTGACCAATGATTACATGACTGGCTCCGGCGTCGTGCAACATGAAAGGCGCAACCTCACCCGTGTGGGCCCCTTCCTCCACTTCCGTCCCACAGTCTTGTCCGGCAATGCGAATGTTTGACCCTTCAAGTCGATCGGCAACGGTCTTCAGTGCAGTGAACACCGGCGCAATGATCACTTCGCAGTGGTTAGCATTGGCAACCAGAGGCTTCAGGGCGAGCACGGTATCAACCGACTCGCTTACGGTTTTATACATCTTCCAGTTTCCGGCGATTACTACCTTGCGCATAAGTTTGGCCTTCGGTCTTTCTCCTTAGATCTTTGCACTTAGAACTTTGTACTTTGTTTGGTTTCCGTCTATTAGAGGTTGCAATCAAGGATGACTCTCAGCCTTGGCTAACGAACAAAGTACTAAGTACAAAGTACCAAGCTCGTGTTCAAAGTCGGAGTACATTCAAATCAACGCTTATCATTCAACGCTACAACCCCCGGCAATTCCTTACCTGCCAAAAACTCCAACGTTGCCCCTCCGCCTGTCGAGATGTGCGTGATTTTGTCGGCCACGCCCGCCTGCGTTACCGCCGCCACCGAGTCGCCTCCGCCCACGATGACAATGGCTCCTCTATCCGCGGCGGTTGCTACGGCATGCGCGATCCCAATCGTGCCCTCGTTGAATGGCGGTTCTTCAAAAACACCCATGGGGCCGTTCCAAATAATCGTGCGCGCATCCAGCAAGGCGTTTGAAAAGTGGGCTACAGTCTCGACACCTATATCCATTCCCGCATGACCGAGGTTAGTAAACTCAATCGGGATCGTCTTGGCAATTATCTTTTCGCCTTTTACCGGTTCGTAACTATCAACTACCTGGTGATCCGTCGGCAGTAGCAACTCGATTCCCTTCTCTGCCGCGCGATTTTTAACATCGAGAGCTGTTTGCAGCATGTTGTCTTCAACGAGAGACTTCCCTACCGTAAAACCCTCCGCCTTGAGGAACGTGTAGGCCATGGCGCCACCGATCAGCAGTCTGTCTACTTTACGATCGATCAGCGCATCGATGACTGGAATCTTGTCGGAGACTTTAGCGCCACCAAGTATCGCCACAAACGGATGCTCAGGATTATTGATAACCCTGCCCAAATACTCGAGCTCCTTCTCCATCAATAAGCCGGCGGCGGCTTGGGCAACGTGCTTTGTAATTCCCACCGTAGAGGCATGTGCCCGGTGTGCCGCGCCGAACGCGTCGTTAACATAAAGATCACAGAGCGCCGCCAGGTCTTTTGCAAACGCCTCGTCGTTCTTTTCTTCTTCTTTGTGGAAACGAAGATTCTCCAGCAGCAGAAGTTCGCCGTCCTGGAGATTGTCAGTTTGAGTCTTAGCTGCTTCGCCAACACAATCCTCGGCAAAGCCAACCGGCTTTCCGATCAGCGTAGCCAGGTGTTCGGCGAGTGGTTTGAGACTGTACTTATCAACGCGCTCGCCTTTTGGCCGCCCCAGGTGTGACGCCAGGATCACTCGTGCGCCGTGTTCAATGGCGTGCTGGATGGTGGGCAGAGCCGCCCGAATGCGAGTGTCGTCGTCAACCTTCCCATTCTTGATGGGAACATTGAAGTCGACGCGAATGAATACGCGCTGGCCCTTGAGTTCGAGATCTTTAATGGAGAGCTTTGACATTACCGATTGCCGATTTATTCCGCCCGTTACCCCAGCTTATCTTTTTGTAAACGCCAAGACTTCCCGAAACGCCGGGGATGCCAGCGGGTCGCGGTCCCGGTGAGGTCAGTACCACCACGCGGGTAGCGGGTGGGTCATGGGCAGGGCGACGAACTGCCCGATCTTGACGATTGAGGTAATGCATAGGATTGAGTGCTCGCCTATCGGGCCACCCGCTACCGCGTGGTGGTCCTGACTTCATCGGGTCCGACACAAGAGTGAAGCAACAGCCCTAAATAACAGCTGAGATCAGATATGACATATGTTCCCTATCAACGTAATCGCTGCGAAATTTTGGACATCGGAAATGCATCAGAGTCCTTTCGCAGCAATAAACTTAACCAGGTCACGCACGCGGCATGAATAGCCCCATTCGTTGTCATACCAGGAAAGGATCTTTACGAGGTGCCCGCCGATCACCTTCGTGTACTCGGCATCGACGATTGAGGAGTTGGGATTCTTTTTGAAGTCAATCGACACAAGTGGTTCTTCACAGAAGGCCAGGATTCCCCGCAGCTCTTCATTGGCCGCATCCTTGAGCGCCCGGTTTACTTCTTCGGCAGTAGTGTCCTTCTCGACTTCAATCACCACGTCGACAAGGGAAACGTTTGGCGTCGGCACGCGCACTGAAATGCCGTCAAACTTTCCTTTCAGTTCCGGCAGCACGAGCGCGACCGCCTTGGCCGCGCCGGTAGAGGTGGGAATCATAGAAAGGCCGGCGGCGCGAGCTCGACGCATATCTTTATGTGGCAGATCCAGCAACTGTTGGTCGTTGGTGTACGAGTGAATCGTCGTCATCTGGGCTGAACGAATTCCAAACTTTTCATTAATTACTTTGGCAACCGGCGCCAGGCAGTTTGTCGTGCAGGAAGCGTTGGAGATTACATGATGGGCTGCAGGGTCATATTGCCCTTCATTAACTCCCAGTACGATGGTGATGTCCTCATTCTTCGCCGGGGCGGAGATGATCACCTTCTTAACGGAGCCCCGCAAATGTTTCTTCGCGTCTTCGGCCTTGGTGAAGATTCCCGTGGACTCGATCACGATTTCGGCTCCAACGGACTCCCAATCAATGGCCGCCGGGTCTCGCTGCGAGAATACGCGGAACTCATCGCCGTCAATCCTAATGCCAGTCTCTGTCGAGGAGATTTCATGATCAAGATTTCCCAGCACGGAGTCGTACTTGAGTAGATGCGCCAAAGTCTTCGTGTCGGTCAGATCGTTGACTGCCACGAAGTCGATATCGGGATCCCCCAGAGAAGTGCGTAGTATGTTTCGCCCGATACGACCAAAACCATTGATGCCGACCTTTACTGCCATCGCGATACGGACCTCCTCAAAGTTATCGAGTCAAATCTTAGCAACGGCGCCCGCTGCTGTGTTGACGCACACACGTCTACAAAGACGAAGTGAAATTACAATTGAACTTGCTGGTAAAAAGAATCCTCAGATTATGCGGCGCGGCTTACACTGTCAAGCCACTGTTAGAGCGACCTAAGTGACCGTAAAGTTAGCTGGCTGTTCAAGTTTTTGAAACCTGGGTAGTCTGGATAACGTAACCAAACCTGATCCGGCGGTGTCTTCTTACTTGAAGTTCAGGGCACTCTACAGCGGAAACCCGATCGATATTTAAGGAGCTTTTGGTCTGATGTTTACTATTAAGCCTTCAGAAATCTTGCGAGCGATGTTCTTAGTGGCGCTATTTACCTCTGCTGGAGGCGTGGGCCTTGCTCAAGTACCGGCGCCGACGCCGAATCCCCAACAGCGGGAAGCGACCCGTCCTCCAGGCACGGAGACTCAGAACCCGAATTTACCGCCGGGCACGCAACCGGCTGCCCCGACAGCACCGCCGGGAACACAACAGCCGCCGCCGACCGCACCTCCGGGAGATCCGAATGCTCCAGTGACGAGACCAACGCCACCAGTCTCGACAACCCCAACGGAAGCCGGGACGCCAGAGGCAACACCTGCTGACACCACTCCAATTCAGGAGCCCACGGAGCCTGTCTTCCCGCCGGTCGAGAAACGTCCGTTGCCCCCGATGCCTAATCTGACTCGTCTGGGTGTCACCAGCGACAACACGATTACGCTTTCGCTTAATGAAGCGGTACGGAAAGCATTGCAGAACAACAACGACATCGAGATAGCGCGTGATGACGTGCGCTTTGCCGAAACCCAATTGCGTTCGCTCGAAGGTATCTACGATCCAATTTTTTCGCTGACCCCACAGATCGACAAACGAATCTCACCACAGGCGAACCGGTTTGCCGGAGCAACGACATCAGGTACCAATTCAAATACGACGTATTCGCTCAACCCGGCCATTTCGAAACAGTTTTCGTTGGGCGGTGGAAGTTATGATCTTACTTTCACGAACAGTAAGACGAGTTCCAACTCCACAGCGAACCTTTTGAATCCATTCTTCTCCGGTAACCTGGGGCTGACATATACGCAACCGCTGCTGCGTAATCGCTCAATTGACAACAACCGCCGTTCGATTCGGATTCAAAAGAAACGATTGGAACAGTCGGATGCTGATTTTCGACTGCGCACCATCGACGTTATTTCGCGCGTGCAGCAGGCGTATTGGGAATTGGTGTTTGCACTCCGTGATCAGCAAAACCAACTCGACAACCTGAATCTCTCGAGAGAGAACCTGCGAAACGTCGAAGCGCAGATTTCGGTGGGCGCAAAAGCTCCCCTGGAGCGGGCGGAAGTTCAAACCGAGTTAGCTAATCGCGAGTCCGCTTTGTTGTTGTCGGTACAAAACGTTTCGATCGCCGAGAATAATCTCAAACAGCTGATCTTCAGAGATTCGACGGCGCCCGAGTGGTCCGCGCAGCTGACTCCTACAGACAGCCCGGAGTTCGACTCAACGCCGGTTAATCTCACTCAGGCATTGAAGGAGGCACGCGACAATCGGCCCGAGCTAAGGCGCTTGCGACTGGATACCGACATCAATCAGATCGATCTTCAGTACTTCAGGAACCAAACAAAACCGCAGATCGATCTGGTGGGGACTCTGGCATTGACGGGTTTGGCTGGCACCGCCTTCCCGTTGGTTGACGACAATGGATTGCCGGTGATCGATCCGGAGACTGGCCAGCAGGTATTCAGTGCACCCGACAACTTGCGCGGCGGCAACGGAAAAATGCTCAGTAATCTTTTCTCCGGTAACACGCGCAACGTCATAGTCGGCGTGGCAATCCAATTCCCCCTTCGCAATCGGACGGCGAAGGCGAATTTCGCCGGCGCGAAGATCCAGAAAGAAAGACTTGAGGCCTCGATTCGTTCGCAGGATCAGATTATCGAAGTGGATGTCCGGAATTCGGCGCAGGCAGTTGAGACAGCACGTCTGCGTGTCCTCTCCGCGAGGCAAGCGAGATCCAACGCAGAACTCCAGCTTGAGGGTGAACAGCGTCTCTATCAGGTGGGCCGCTCGACTACCTTCCTGCTGTTCCAACGACAGAATGCCTTAACCAACGCGCGAAATGCCGAACTGCGGGCGGAGACGGATTACAATAAGGCCCTTGCCAGCCTGCAGCGGGCAACTTCTTCAACATTGAGGAGCAACAACGTTGTAGTTGAAACTCCAGTGCCCTAACGGCTAACGAAGTTGGCGTAAGGTCGGCCATAATTCCCTGCCCCGCGTTGAGCATCAACTCTCAGCGCGGGGCTGAATATTGGGCATAAGACGACACCAATACATGCGTCACCTTTTGTCGACGAAAGCGATCCAATTAGGCTTCACATAAAGGGTCGACCCGCTTAGTCGGCTTGCGCGGTCTCATAATGTTTGTGATGGCCGATTTGCCATTTCCCGATTTAACCACTTGCTGAACCGACCAATTGGCAATCTGCAATCGGCAATTGGCAATGACACGACAAAGTCTATATGCAGCAAGGGAGAGGCAAGATACAATGCCTTCGATGAGTCATCCCTTGATACTGGTCCTGCCGGACCTGACCCTGCTCCTGGCTCCTCCCGTAAACTACATCTTCGCAGGCATCCTGGGCGCCGTGATCGGCAGCTTTCTCAATGTTGTGATTCATCGCCTGCCCCTTGAGGAATCGATCGTTTTTCCGAACTCCAAGTGCCCTTCCTGCGAAGCGGTGATCGCGTTCTACGACAACGTGCCCGTGCTTAGCTATGTGCTGCTTGGTGGCCGCTGCCGCGCGTGTAAGGAACAAATTTCGCCACGTTACCCGTCAGTTGAATTACTAACGGCGCTGCTCTTCATCGCAGTAGCCTGGCGGGATGGAATAACGCCGGCGCTTGCCTTCGACCTCGTCTTCGTTAGCGCCTTAGTTGCTCTGATCTTTATCGATGCTGAGCATATGATTCTGCCAAACGCGATTACCTATCCCGGGATCGCGTTCGCGATTGTCGCCCGCCTTGCTCTGCCGTATCTCATGGGACAACCCCACTTCGACGATTTGCCATGGCTGATGGACGGCGCGCTAAAGGGCTGGCCCTTGTGGGCCGCTTCGCTGGGCGGCGCGTTTTTGGGGGCGTTGATTGGCGGCGGTTCGCTCTGGCTTATGGGTTGGACCTGGGAAAAACTGCGCGGCATTGAGGCGATGGGTTTGGGCGACGTGAAGATGATGTTCATGGTGGGCGCTTACCTGGGCTGGCGCCTGACAATCGTGACGATTTTTCTTAGCGTGCTTTCCGGTTCCGTGATCGGCGTTCTACTTATGATGCGGCAAGGCAGAAAGGACCTGCAGATGCTCTTGCCCTTTGGCGTCTTCCTCGGGATCGGCTCAATCATAGCGCTGCTGACGGGCGTACACCTCGTGGAATGGTACGCAGGACAGTTTAGGTAAAAGAAGGTCTTGGGTCTTAGGTCTTTGTTTTTGATCTTCCCGTTCGAGCCACATTTTTGTTTCGCCGAGAGGGTTGAAGCGGCAGTACATCAAATCATCGACCACGAATCAAAGACCGAAGACCAAAGACCATCATCGGCAATTGGCAATTGGCAATCGAAAATAACGCCGTGCCCTACCAGAATCGCATTCAATTTGGTTTCTCGCTGCTGATCGGACTTTTTCTGCTCGCCGCGCTGTTTGCCATCCTTCTCTTTGCCCTGGTTCCCGATACTCCTGCCGCCCGCGGGCCGATGTTGCTCACCGCATTTGTCGCCATTCTGATCGGCACCGTGATCTGCGTCCTCTTCGTGCTGCGTTGGCGGCTGCGCCCTTATCGCCAGCTCCTGGGTGAGGCCGAGCGCGCGCCAGTGGTTTCCGGCACTCGAAAATCAAGTAACGAAGGCGAATTCGTCCTGGAAACGTTTCAATCTGTTGTCGCCCAACTTCAGGAACAGCGAAAAGAGTTGGAACGATTGACAGAGCAGGCCGGCGAACGCGCGAACTCAGCAGTTCGCTTCAGTGAACGAATCGTGGCCAGCGTGCCGTCAGGTCTGATTGCTTTTGATGGCAGTGGACGCTCGACGGTGATCAATGCTCCGGGACGTGCACTATTGGGCGTTGATGGAAAGGCCCTCGGACTTCCCGCAACTTCACTCCTGCGGAATATTCCAGACCTCTCCGAGATGGTTGCCCAATGTTTGCGAACCGGGAAAGTTTACCGTCGTGAAGTGATCGAGGTTGCGACGAAAACTGGCGCGAGGCGGCGGTTGGGCGGGACGATAGCTCCGATCGACTTGTCACCTGAACTCGGTGCGCGCGGCGTCTTGTGTCTTTTGACTGACATCACTGAAGTCACTCAACTCCGCGAGCAGGTTGCACTCAAGAGGAATTTGGAAAGCCTTGGTGAAATGTCAGCCGGTCTCGCTCACGAATTTAAGAATGCAATTGCCGCGCTGCATGGTTATGCGCAACTGCTCCAGAACCTCCGGCTCGACGACAACGGTCAGGCCGCAACAGCCTCACTGCTGAACGAGGTCCGCAATCTCTCCGAGATGGTCACTGCGTTTCTCAACTTTGCGCGGCCGCAACCCTTGCAACTGGAGACAGTCTTATTACAGGAACTGCTGCAAGAATGCGTTGCCGAGCTGCAACCACTCTTCAACGAACGACGAGTTGAACTTCAGTTCGGCGAGAGCCCTGACCTTCCAACCACCGAGCCCGTGGTTCGCGCTGACGAACGCATGCTGCGCCAGGCTTTACTAAATCTGTTGCGCAACGCGGCCGAAGCCATGCCGGATGACGCCACGAAGCGCCTGGTTACTGTTAAGAGATTCGAAGAAAGGAACGACGAAGGCAAACGGTGGTCAGTGATTGAGATCGAAGACACCGGCGAAGGAATCCCCACCGGCGATTTGGAACGCATCTTTATTCCCTTCTTCACTACCAAAGCCACAGGGCATGGCGTTGGTCTCGCACTGGCGCATCGAGTGGTGACGCAACACGGCGGGACACTCACCGCCTCGAACAGTCCCACAGGCGGCGCCATGTTTCGCTTGATGCTGCCAATTTCAGCTGGCTAGTTTTAGTGACGTGGGCTTTGGCCAGTTTTGGAATCAGCGCACGGGTCGAAGTGACGTTAGCCGGGCCCAACACCTCGTATTTACTGGGATCGCGGGCGTCCCGACCGCAGTGAGCGCGAAGCGCGAAAAGATCTCTTGAAGGTTTCGTTTCCCACGGCGCAATGCGGGCGAGACGCCCGCGCTCCCAGTAAACAAGCAGAGAGGCAGCAGAACTGGAGGCTCTCTGTCCCAAGTCTAAAATCCCTGAGGAAAATACTCTCGCCAGCGTCGATCGACCACCTCAGCAATGTCGTCGCGGACGATTAGTTCCGCCGGAAAGCCGGGTTTTGTTCGCGCGTCAATCACAACGGGCCCTGTGTAAACGAGATGGTGGCGTTGAACTCTAGTTTCGGCGGCGTAAATATCGGAAGCGGGTTCAAAGCGCGTCCAGGTGGCCCAGAGAAATTTCGGCGTGGCATGCGCCACTTTCGCGTCGTCATGTAAAACGACCAGGGGCCACTCGGCAAATCTCGAATCGCGCGCGAGGCGCGCCGCCTGTTCCGGATCGTCTGCATATGCCGCGCCCTGTAACACCAGACAACCACCACAAAACACCTCCGCTGCCGAGACACCTTGCGGCAACTCGCCCCGAAACTCCCGCGGCAGATCGCGCACCGGCTCGCCCAAACCGAGCATGATTGCCTTGCTGCCTTCGTTTACCTTACCGCTCGTGTAGTCCAGCGTGTCCATCGACACATTCGCAAACACAAACAAATCAGTTTCCCAACGCACCCGCGCGAGAATATGTTCGAAGAGTTTGGGAAAGTCGTGAAGATCCTGCGGCGTGTCGGTGAGCAAGAGAAACTTCGTTAACGACAGTTGTCCTTCGCCGAGAATGCGGAAACCCGAGACCAGAGCCTCACGACCATATCGTTCGCGCACAACGGCGGCGCAGAGCGAGTGAAATCCCGTTTCGCCGTATGTCCAGAGATCTCGAACTCCGGGCATTACGAGAGGAAACAGCGGTGACAACAGTTTCTGCAGGTAATCGCCAATGAAGAAGTCTTCCTGGCGCGGCTTCCCCACGACGGTGGCAGGGTAAATCGCATCACGACGGTGGAAGACTGCATCGACGTGAAAGACCGGATACTCATGTTCAAGCGAGTAGTAGCCATAGTGATCGCCGAAGGGTCCTTCGATTCTGCGCTCGGTTGGCGACGCGTGTCCAACGAGGGCGAACTCCGCTTCGGCAGCGAGCCGGTGTCCCCCACCTAACGGATTCTTAACTACTCTCAGCTTCTCGCCTGCCAGCAACGATGCGAGCACCAATTCCGGAACGTCCTCCGGCAAAGGAGCGATGGCCGCAAGAATCAATGCCGGCGGTCCCCCAAGAAATGCGCTGACCGGAAGCGTTTGTCCCAGCGACTCGGCTTCGTTGTAGTGGAAGCCGCCGCCCTTTTGAATCTGCCAATGCAATCCGGTCAATTGGTCGCCATACACCTGCAGGCGGTAAATTCCCAGGTTGTGTTTTTTAGTTTTAGGATTCTCGGTGTAGACCAGGGGAAGGGTGATGAATGGTCCGCCGTCTTCCTGCCAGGTAGTCAATACAGGCAACTCTTTCAACCTCGCGGGGCGGTCCAGCACTTCAGTAACGGGCGCATGCCTGATGTTGCGCGTGCCCAGCTTCAAAACGTCGATCGCGAGCGAACGATGCTTCCATAACTCAGAACCGCGTGGCGGCAAAAGGGCTTCGGCGACGCGGGCGAAGTCGCGGACTACGGCCTCAGGTTTGGGCCCAAACGCCAGTTCTATCCTCCGCGCCGTACCAAACAAATTAGTTACGACGGGATATGCGCTTCCCTTCACTCGCTTAAAGAGAAGTGCGGGGCCACCTTGATCAATCACGCGCCGATGAATTTCCGCCGCTTCAAGATACGGATCCACCTCTGCTTCGATTGTGACGCTCTCTTTTTCGCGTGTTAGCAGTTCGAGGAATGTGCGAAGGTTTCGATGCATGCTGGGCTGGGAGTATAACCCGGCGAGACCAAGTCTCAAGTCTCAAGTCAGGTCTCAAGTCCCAAGGCTCAACCTATCAGCTAGAGCATCAATGACACTTAAGGCTTGGGACCTGAGACTTGAGACGTGAGACTCTGGACTGAGAGGTTTGAGTTATGGCGATGTGTTCGTCGTGCTGCCGACAGTGCGGGGACGACTCGGCTTTCCCGGTTCGGATTGCGCCACGCGTGTTTCAATCTTTTCGATCGCATTCTCCGCAGCGGCAGCAACGCCCGGAGCAAATGAATCTCGATAAGGTGTCACAAGCGCAAGACTCTCCTGGCCGCCCAGGTCAGCCAGTACCTCCAGCAACCCCACCGTTATCCGCGGCGGACGATCTTCGTCTTTGAGATGGGAATGGAGAAGGGTTGGCGTGTCTAGTTTAGCGAGATAGCCGACCGCCTGTTCGTGACGGCCCGAATCCAATTCGCGCACGATCCGAAAAAGCATCTCAGACTTGCCCATACGGTAGAGAGCCCAATCGAGCGCTAGTCGGACCTTGCTATTCTTCTCCTGGAGCTGATAGCCCTGGACCAGTTTCTGCTGCTCGACCGCCGCCAATCTTGCCAACGCCTCGGCAGCCTCCTGGCGGACAACCGGATCGTAGTGTCCCAGCTGGCGCGCCCAGCGCGCCGAGATTTCGCGAGGATCCGCCAACTCGTCGTCAGAAGTCGCTTGAGCGGATGCGGCGACAGGAAGCCCCAACGCCAGAAGTAGAACAAAATATCTGGAAACCTTCGTCATGATTTCAGAATTCCTTTGGCTCATTCTAATTCAGCTCGGACTCGAAAATTACTTTCCCGCAGCGGCGCCGGTCTTTCGCAGACTGGCGCTATTCAAATCCAACTCGGCAAGGGGAATAACTTCCACATTCGTGAACTGTTTGCGGAGCGGTTCTAAAAAGTCCTTCGCGTTGCCCACGATGATAATGTTCGCATCCTTCGCTGTGAGTCGCGAACCGGCGAACTTCTGCACGTCAGCGGCGGTCACAGACTGAACATTACGAATGTAGCCATTGATCTCGTCTAGGCTCAAACCGTAAAGGGCCAATGAGGCGACCTGCGTTACGAGCCCATCGATGGTCTCCAGACTTCGACCAAAGCCGCCAATGAGCACAGCCTTCCGCGGGGTCAATTCTGCGTCTGCAACGGGATCGCTGGATAAGCGACTCAATTCACCGATAAGCAGTGCGGCCACCTCAGCGCCTGAAGGATTCTTAGTCTGAGCTGAGGCGACGAACGGACCGGTCTCTCGGCGAACGTCCAGTGAGCTCCGCGCGCCGTAGCTCAGCCCGCGCTTGATGCGAATCTCCTGGTTCAGTCTGCCTGAATAGCCCGAGAGAATTGAGTTAGTAACGATGCCGCGAAAGTAATCAGGATCCGTACGACTAATTCCAACTCGAGCAAGCATGACTGCTGCCTGACCTGCGTCGGGCATATCAATTACAACGACACGTTGTTTGTCCTCCGCGCGCACCATTTTCCCCACTTGCCCACGCGGCGGGATTGCGGCGGCGGGTTTTGCCCAATCACCAAACAAACGATCCGCAAGCTTGAA
The DNA here is from genome assembly GCA_051000815.1 of Pyrinomonadaceae bacterium. Classification (GTDB taxonomy): domain Bacteria; phylum Acidobacteriota; class Blastocatellia; order Pyrinomonadales; family Pyrinomonadaceae; genus PSRF01. The sequence goes on along the minus strand of JBPCNX010000026.1, from coordinate 29,068 downwards.
AGCGTCATCAGCTTTAATTGAGCCGCCGATGACAAGCACGGCATTGTCCGGCCGGTAATACTTCGCATGAAGAGCCGCGATGTCAGCTTGTTTGATTCGTGTCAGCGACTCAGGTGTGCCTGCCAGGGGATGCCCGTATGCAGCGTCGCCAAAGACAACACGCGAAGCGACAAACCCGGCCACCGAACCCGGCTGGCCCAAAGTCACGCTTAGTTCGTCCAGATATTGTTGCCGTAAGCGCTCAATTTCATCTTCCTGGAACACCGGATTCCTAACGATGTCCGCAAGGATAGTCATAGCCCGATCAATCCTGGAAGACATTACGTTGATGAAAGCGCGCGACGAATCCCAGCCGGCGCCTGATTCGATCGTGCCGCCCAGGGCTTCGATCTCCTGAGCAATCTGCGGGGCAGTACGCGTTTTGGTTCCCTTGGTTAGTAAAGAAGCGGTCAACTCGGCCAGGCCGCTCAACTCCGCGGGATCGACTTCGCCACCGTTCTTCACAACGACACCGGCCGACACGAGCGGTATATCAGTGTCTTCGACAACAATCACGCGCAGGCCATTCTTTAGCGTCCGTTCCACGGGCTTTGGGATTGTGACCGAACGGGGCGTGGCTGGCGCCGGAGGAGTCTCCTGTTGTGCGATCGCCGAACCGCAAAACGAACAACCCAACAGCACTGCCATCAGCGACCGCCACACTGCGGAACTTTTATCACTCGTTCTCATTTGTTTGCTCCCTCGCCGGCGGTAGCTTTGGGACGCGACGACTCGGCCTGATATGTAATGACTACCCGATTGGTGTCAGTGAAATACTTCTTCATCACCCGCTGAATGTCGGCGGCCGTGACCGCCTGAAGTTTCTCGATGTCCGTGTTCACTCGCGCTGCATCACCCAGCAACACGGCGGCCCTTGCGAGCGCGAAAGCCTTGCCATTGCTTGTCTCGCGTTGGCGGAGTTCATTCGTTACGAGTTGGATCTTTGCTTTGTCGAGCTCAGCTGCCGACACCGGCGTGTCTTGCATACGTTTCAGTTCAGCCAGCAAGGACCGTTCGGCTGCTTCGGGTTTCTTCTCGCTCGCGAGTATTGCGCCGAGAATGAACAACCCGGGCTGCTCGCGTAAATCTGCCTGCGCAAATGCTTCCTGAGCTACCTGCTGTTGATAAACCAGGGCCTGGTACAACCGCGAAGATTCGCCGCTTGAGAGAATCGATTCTGCGACATCCAGGGCATACGCATCGGCGGAGGCCACCGGGGGCGCCAGATAAGTTATAGCGATGGCAGGCAGCGGAACATTGGCCGCGTATTCGTTAACGCGTTTCTCCGCTGTTCGCTCTGGCTCCTTCGCGGTAACGCGAGGAAGCGGGCTATTTGGGTTAGCCACGCGCAGGAAATACCTATCAACCCAGGTATCGAGTTGTTTAGGTTCGAAGTCGCCGACGACTACAAGCGTGGCATTGTCAGGTCGGTAAAAGGTCGAATGAAATGCCTTCACATCGTCAAGAGTCGCGGCATCGAGCTCTTCGATGCTTCCAATTCCCGGACGCCGGTAGGGATGCGCGGTGAATGATTGCTTTTCGATGGCATAGAAGAAACGTCCGTATGGCGGAGCTAGAACGCTCGAGCGAAATTCCTCTTTAACAACATCCCGTTCTGACTTGAAGTTTTTATCATCGACGTTGAGCGAGCCCATTCGATCCGCTTCCGCCCAAATAAGTGTCTCGAGATAGTTTGAAGGAATAACCTCGTAGTAGTTCGTGAAGTCGTCCCAGGTTGATGCGTTGTTGATGCCGCCGACATCCTCGGTCAGACGATCCATCATTTCGTCTTTCATGTTCTTGGTGCCTTTGAAGAGCATGTGCTCGAAAAGATGCGCAAACCCGCTGCGGCCTTCAGGATCATCCTTTGAACCGACTTTGTACCAAACCTGAATCGCCACGGTCGGGCTGGAATGATCTTCGACGGTCAGGACTCGCAATCCATTCGCCAGCGTGCGATCTCGATAACTGAGCCGCGGCATTGAGCCTTGGGCCGAGGAATCAGCTGTGAGAACGGCCGAAGGCATTAATAGACTAATAACGGTTAACAGAACTTTTAAGTTACGGCGCATTTTTTGATACTCCAGCTTGAGTGGAAGAGTCTTCCGACATTTCGATGAATCAGCTTGGGTTTCTGTTGCTCAAAAGGGGGGAGGCGTTGTGTGCTTCTTATAATCAATCCAGGTCAAGCGGGTTGATATAAGGTTTGTCCTTGTCTTTTTCGGCTCGTTTCATCGCTTCCTGAAACTTCTCTTCCAGAATGCGATCGCGGTCTTTCATCGAGCTAAGCTCCTGGGCAAAGATTTGTTCCCGCTGCTGCTTCTGCTTATCGAGACCCTTAACCATTTCGTCAAAGGAAGCGAGCGGTTTGCTCTTCTCCTGGTGAGACATCAGCGCTCCGGTCTGTGCATCGATCGACAAAGTGGCCTCGCAACAAGGGCAGATTATCGTAAAGCGTGACGTGTCAACCATGGCCTGACTCCTATCAGTTGGAGGAAAATAAATTCTCTTTAAGTATAACACCACGGAAATCGGAATGATGGCACAAGGTTGGTGTGCCCGGGGCAATCTCCAACCCTAACGCAAAAGAGGGCGACCTAATCGGCCACCCTCTTCAATCGAGCTGCGGAAAACACTATGGAGTTACGGCATCCTTAATGGCGCCGCCTACCTTCTTGGCTCCCTGAGCGGTCTTCTTGCCCACGGTCTTTGCTCCTTCAGCGGTTTTCTGTCCCACAGTCTTTGCACCCTCGGCGGTCTTATCGCCGACATCTTCAAGCTTATCGCCGGTTTCGCTTACGACATCCTCAGTCTTGTCCGCAACCCAGCCGGCGGCATCTGCTAGTTTATCGCCTGTTACTTCAAGCGCATCGCCAACGTCATTAACTTCCTTCTCCTCGCCCGTGCGCGAATAGACTCTCACTGTTCGCCGGCCATCGCGTGGCGTTGTGACCACCACACGAGAAACTCGCGGGTTGTTTCTAAACACCCTCGTCTCAGTTTTCACGCCATTCGCGTCTGAGGTCGTCGTGATTTCTGATCCATCTGGTCCGGTGCGCGTGGAGGTAGTAACACCTGCATTAAGATTTGCTGTTTCGTCTGACTTCGCACATGCGCCCGCACCTAACGCCATTATCGCTACTGCCAAAACCGTCAAAAGTTTCTTGCTCACTGGTAAATAACCCTCCTTCAATGATCGCATTCTCCAATGGTTTGCAGTTAATAATTGGCAACCAACGTGCCAGCCCGATCGGCGGAAGGGGTGGGGATTTTGCGGTTTGAAACGTGGGGACTTCAGAAAACGGTACGGTCGAGGTGGCAATGCGCGATCAGTATTGGTACATTCACACCTAGGCCTCAATAGGTTTTGTGCAAGACACTAACGCGACGAGCATTTATATTGACTTTGCTTTGAAATTCCTTTAGAAGCACGTTAACTCAAAGTTTATTCAGGGCAGCGGCATCTAAAGTAAAACTAATCTTCGTCTTTCGCCCATTGAACTTCAAAATCCTACTAACTCGCTTGCAACCAATCCAATTTACCGGGGAGCTTAACCATGCGTAGACTCTGCTTCGTCATCCTGGCGGTGTTATTTGTAGTTGCAGCACTAACTCCTCAGCAACGTGGAGTCGCGGCAGTCATCGAGGTCGAGCGACTGACGATGTTCAGTGAGCCGCTGTTTTCCAGGCACCCTGTGAAGCTTCTAATCCAGGTAAACCAGCCGATCGTCGCTGAAGAAGACCAGGCAACCATTCCCTGGGCGATAATCATAATTGTCTTAGTCGTCCTATTCCTGATAGTCGCCATCATTGTTATCGGAGTGACGATTCTCTTGATCGCGCGAAAGCGAAGCAAGGCCAAGGTGGTCACTGCCGGGTCCGCAGGGCCATTGAGTTCTTCGGCCAGCCTCTCAGGCGCGTCATTGCCGGCTTCGAGCCATCCATCCACATCGGCGCCTCCGCCGGAAGCTCCGGCAGCAAGTCCCAGCCAGGGTGATTTCCCCGCAATGTCGCCGCAACTGCCCCCTGATTTTGATCGATCCGCGACGATTGATCTATCAAGAACCGTGGCGATTGCCTCACAGCCGGACACAGCGCCGATAAATTACGGCACGATCACTTTTGTTTCCGGCGCGCTAACCGGGCAGCAGTTTGAAGTTAAACCGGACGGTGCTTGTATCGGCCGCGATGCTTCAAGCTCTCAAATCGTGATCGCGGATCCACGAATCTCCAAACGTCACGTTTGGATCGGAGTGCGGGGTGAGCGCGTCGTTATTGAAGATCAGTCTTCGAGAAACGGAACATTCTTGAACGATCCTAAATCCGAACGTGTGACAGAGAATGCGCTGAGCGATGGCGACACCGTCATTCTGGGTGAGTCTGATGTGGCACGTTTCGAGTATCGGAAGTAGTATGCGTCATTTCGTAACCACCTGGTAACGTCTTCGGCATTCATGCGTTCGCATTTCAAAGTTACCCACTACCCACCTTCTCCCCAGTCCTTGATTTAAAACGAACGTTCGTGCTATATCACGGAGATAGATTGACCGGAGGGGTTCGAGTGTGGATGTAAGGACTGAGAAAAAAGCGGCTCCGAATAATGGGAAGGCTCGGGGCGGACGCACGCGACAAGCTATTTTGAAGGTCGCGGTTGACATCGCCTCATCGGAAGGACTGGAGGGACTCACCATCGGGCGTCTCGCCACCCAACTCTCCATGAGCAAGAGTGGACTTTTTGCTCACTTCGGTTCGAAGGAGGATTTACAACTCGCCACGATCGAAGCAGCGCGCTCCGTCTTCATCCACGAAGTCATCCGCCCAGCGTTTGAAGCTGAACGCGGAATGCCTCGACTTTGGAAGCTCTGTGACGTCTGGCTGAGTTACGTACAGGGCGGCGTTTTCAGCGGAGGCTGTTTTTTTGCTGCTGCCGCATCGGAATTTGATAGCCGTCCGGGGCCGATTCGTGATCGGATCGCCGAAATCATGAAGGAGTGGCTGGGCATGCTGCGACGCGCTGTCCTCGAATCTCAGGAAGCAGGGGAAATCAGCAAGGACGTTGATGCAACCCAACTGGCTTTTGAGTTCAACTCTTTCGAGCTTGGGGCCAACTGGGCGTTTCAGCTTTATGGCGACAAGCAGGCATTCAGTCGCGCGCGCGAATCTATTCTCGAAAGATTGCGCCGTCATGCCACCAGGAGCGGTGCCTCGCTGTTACCACCCAATAAAGCCAAACGTAATCGGGTTCGCGCAAAAACATAGGATTCCAATATGGACGCAGCCGAAATTAATCACTGGTCGCCATTGGTGCTCAAGAGGGATGCTGCCTGGGATGGAATTAAGCTGGCGCACTACAAGTTCCAGGCGGGAGATTTACCCGAACACAACCACAAGGACCACCTCGTTACGATAGCGCTGGGCGAGGGCTGCGGTGGTGAAATCCGAACGGCGAGCGGATTCCGCGCTCGCGGCCAGACCAGAGGCAGCGTATGTGTGATCCCGTCGGGACAACCCTTCTCCGCAACACTTGAAAGCGCTTCCGAGCACCTCGCTATTTATCTGGAGCCAACGCTGGTGCTGCGGGCTGCCTCAGATTCTCGCTCACGGAGCAATATCGAAGTCGTCGAAAAATCTTCACGCAGCGATCCTGTTATCAGCAGTATCGGGATGGCGCTTCTGGCTGAACTTGAGTCAGAGGGTCTGAGCGGTCGTCTCTACGCGGAATCACTTGCAAATGTACTGGCTGTTCACCTCTTGAGGCACTACACAGCCTTGGGAAATGGTGCGTCGAGGCTTTCCGGCGGCTTGTCCGGAAAGAAGGTGGCTCAAGTGACGGCTTTTATTGCCGGCAACTATGAAAACGATTTAAGTCTCGCGGACCTGGCGCGTGTCGCCGGAATGAGCACGTTTCATTTTGCCCGAGAGTTCAAGAGAACGACGGGCACGACGCCGCACCAGTATTTGATTAAGCATCGTGTCGAGCGCGCCAAGTCGTTGTTGACTGGAACCGGGATTCCTCTCGTCGAGGTCAGTGTTCGGTCAGGTTTTAGCCACCAGAGCCATTTCACACGCCTGTTTCGCCGGCTCACCGGCACCACTCCACAGTCCTACCGTCTGATGTTCCAGCCCTAGCAGGCTGCTGAAAAATGATTAGTGCAGCCTTTCCTCTTTCTTTAAGCTTTGTGAAAGACGCCAACAAGTGCACGATCCACACATCACACAAAATCATGCGAGCGAAAATAGTGCCTTTTCGTGTGTGTTCGTGGATCGAGTGCTTGTCTTTCTTTTTCAGCAGCCTGCTAGCCTCTCTCAACCGACTCCTCTGAAGACGAGTAGCAAGATTAGTTAAGCATCAGCAATAACGGGAAAGACCCTCACGACCGCCGCCTGTACGCTTACTTCACTGTCTAGACTAATAAACGGTGGAGGTGAACGATGAGGTACAGGAGATTATTGTTAGCAACCCTGGCGGTGACATTCCTGGCGAGCATCGCGGTAGCGCAAACTGTTCGAGAGCGATCGTTGGATGCTATCCGACGTGGAAACGATAAGTACGCAAAGGCAGAGTATCAGCTGGCCATTGAGGAGTATCGTCGGGTCCAACCCAGTTCGGACGAAACTTACGCGAAGGCGCTGTACAACATTGGCGTCTGCCACTACGAACTGTGGAATACCGATGAGGCCCTCGTCTATTACCGGAAAGCCATTGCAGCACGGCCGCGTTACCCGATGGCCCTTCACGCACTGGGTGTGGCTCTCAAAGATCTAAAACGATTGTCGGAAGCCAGGGGGGCATTCACAGAATCGATCGTCGCGTCGAGCGGAGGCCATGCTCCGGCTCACTATATGTTAGGGATGCTCGCGATGAGCGAGGGCGATCACAAGGCTGCGGCAGCATTTTTTAAGGAAGCCATTTCCCGTTCGCGGGACCGTTTTCCGGCCAGCCACAATAACCTTGGCGTGGCGCTGGCCAGGATGGGTCGTTTGCGGGAAGCGCAGAGAGAATTCGAAACTGCACTGAGATACGCAGACGGTGAGTTTGATGTAGCGATACACAATCTCAATCTCTGTCGCTTCCTGCTGGCCTCGTCTGCGAAAGCGCAACTGGCATCACTAAAGACGGTGGAAACAACTGAGAGTGTCAGCAAATAGGTTGACCGAAAGGACAAAGGCACATGGGCATAAAAACACAGGATGCACTGGTCATCATCAAACTCTACGAAATCAGGAGCGAGGCATTGATGCGCGCGGCCCGCTCGTGGTTCTTTTCAGAGTTTGCTCCGCAAAGCGGCAAAGACATTGTGGCGCTCATGTTGAGTAGCGAAAAACAGAGCGCGTTCTATCGTATGGTCGCATCACACTGGGAGGTTGCCGCGTCGCTCGTCAACAACGGCGGAATCGACGAGAAGTTATTCCTCGACGCCAACTCGGAACACCTGGTCGTCTTTGCTAAACTCCAGCCGTTCATTGCGGAGGTCCGGGAAACCATCGGTGAGCCAGACTACCTGGCGCACCTGGAGCGACTGGTAATGAGGGTGCCGAATGTCGAAAAGAAGTTGGAGAACCGGCGCAGACTGATCGAGCGATGGGCACAAGCCAGAACTTCATGAAGTGGCGCACAGCGCACGTAGCTGTTGACCTCGGAGAAACGATGAAAACCCTCGCAAATTTGCTGACGGGTCTGGTGGCGCTCTTACACCTTGGATTTCTGACGCTGGAGATGTTTTTCTGGGATCACCCGGTTGGTCGAAAGATTTTCGCTATGACTCCCGAGGTCTCTGCCTCATCTGCGGCGCTGGCGATGAACCAGGGGTTGTACAACGGTTTTCTGGCTGCCGGTCTGATTTGGGGAATCTGGAAAGATCGCCGAGACCTCAAGCTCTTCTTCCTGATCTGCATAGTGATCGCCGGTGTCCTCGGCGGGCTGACAGCAAAGACATCAATTCTGTTTACACAGGCGCTCCCGGCATTGATTGCGCTGGCGTGTGTGCTGATTGCCGCGCGCGAGGAGGCCTCCCAACCCTGAATCTCAATGGAACACGACAGACCAGGCATCGAAGTACGCATGGCAGCAGCGGACGATGCGGCAGCAATGGCAGCGGTCCTAAATAAGGCGTTCCGCGAGTACGAACCTTACTACACAGCTGCGGGATTCGCTGCCACTACTCCCACGAGTAACCAACTCCAGAATCGCATGAAGGAAGGACCGGTGTGGGTGGCTTTGCAAAATGGCCTTATCGTTGGCACGGCTGCCGCGGTTCCGCAAGGTGAAAAGTTATACATTCGGGGCATGGCGGTCCTGACTGAAGCGCGAGGGCAGAAGGTAGGGCAGTTGCTATTAACGGAGGTCGAGAGTTATGCGGCGGCGCAAGGCTTCGAGAGTTTGTTTCTCAGCACCACACCTTTTCTAAATCGCGCGATTCGGTTGTATGAAAATTTTGGTTTCCACCGTAGTCGCGAAGGCGAAGACGACTTGTTTGGGACGCCGCTGTTTACGATGGTGAAGACTATAGGGTCCGGACAGCCTGACGGTCTTGCTTAAATTTTGGAGCGGGCGACGAGGATCGAACTCGCAACTTTCAGCTTGGGAAGCTGACACTCTACCATTGAGTTACGCCCGCGAAGGCAAAGGATGAAGGCGGAGGGATGAAGGATGAAAGCGTGGATTCGTATCCATTGCTGAACTCAACCTGCTACTACGACTTCAAGTGAAAGATAGTCAGCCGCCACCCCTCTGTCAATCACAAAGACCTTCTCCTGCTCATACTACTTTCACCTGTTGCGTCTCTTGGCTCTTTAGTCATCAAAGCCGATCCACGACTAAGACGAAATCGCACTAACCTGTTGGTGTTCACTTCACTATAAGTGGGGTTTGGTGGCTTTCATCCGTCATCCCTCATCCTTCATCCCTTCCTTATCCCTCATCCCATAAGATACTTCTCCGTGACATCTGCCCAGCGACCCTGGGCCTTCAAGATTATCTCGATTACTTCTCGAACTGCGCCGTATCCTCCGGCTGCACGCGTCACCAGATGCGCAACCGATCGAGTTTCCTCTGACGCGTTTGCGACCGCGACCGCTAGTTCTGCTCGCAGCAACATGGGAATATCGTTTAAGTCGTCGCCAATGAACGCTACTTCCGATTCGGTGACACCAGCCGCAGTCAACGCTGCCTGAAAGTCATCCAGTTTGTCTTCCGCACCTTGCCTGACAAACTCAATCTTCAGATCGCGAGCCCGACGCTCCACGGCACTCGAACTCCTGCCGGAAATGATGCCCGACTTCAGACCCGCGCGATGCCATAATTCAAGACCCAGACCGTCCTGCACATTGAAATTCTTCTGCTCCTCACCGTTATCGAGAAGCCACAACCGACCATCAGTGAGCACGCCATCACAGTCCATCAAAAGCAACTTAATGTGTGCAGCCCGTCTTTCGATGGAGGAGAGTTCCGGCATTGGAGGGTCCGAGTGACAGGTTCGGCTAACGCACTTCAAACAATTCGATTCCGGCAAGCTTCCAGCTATTACCGTTACGCGCCAGGATCAATAGCGCGGTCCCCGAGCGTTCCTGGCCAAGTTGCCTGGCATTGATACTCACGTCGACGGCCATCAGGTTAGAGTCGATAGGCTCGGTCCGCAAAACCCGACTCTGCCAGATGTCAGGCTGACTGCCGATGATACCCCCGATGAATCGCACCAGCTCTCCCGAGATTATCCGCGCTTCGAGCTCAACTTTTTTGCCAGTCACAATTGCCTGATCTAGTTGTTTGATGAAGGTGCGTGCCGACTCGTCGACTGCCGGCGCGGCCGTAGACTCTGCACTAATGCGAGACGCCCGGGACGCTAATGAGGTGGAATATTCAGCCTCAGCTCGTACAGCTTCAGTGAAACGCTTCACCGCATCGGCCGTCTGTCCACGCTTAAGCTGAATCTCTCCTAAGCCGATGGCGCCCCAGGCAAGCGCACTGGGAGTCGGGAGAACTTCATCGAGTGCCGCGCGAAAGAATTTCTCCGCCTCATCGGCTTTGTTCTGGGCCAACAAAGAGCGGGCCAGAATAATGCGCGCTTCCTGCAAACGCGGGGCGATCATAAGTAAGTCCCTCGCGATTGACTCTGATTTAGCAAAGTCCTGAGCACCCAACAGCCGCGTCGCTTCAGCTAGACTTTCGGCAACCGGCCGAGCACGGGGCACAACGTCGTTGTCGTAGTCGGTTTGCGGATAGAACTTTTCCGGATCAACTTCCGTACGCACAATTCTCGCGGTCGTCTTGAATACGGCTTCATTGAAATTCCGGGCAGGAACATGCACGTCAACCGGCAATTGCTCACCGCGATCAGTCGTGGCGACTGCCACCACGTTGACGTCCACTGAACCATCGTTGCGCAGAGCGGATACCCATTCACCGCCTCGCTGCTGTGGCAGTCCGATCATCAGGTCTGTATCTGTGACACTGTCGAGTTGCTGATCGAGAAGGGCTTTTATCGCCTCCCCACCCTTCTGAGCAAGATCCTTTCGAAACGCAACTAACGACGTTCCATTTTCTTTTCCGGCGTGCAAAACACCGCGAATGCTACCAATGAAGGCATCTCGTCCCATCCGTCGATCCACCAGTCTCCAAATCATTGATCCCTTGTTGGAAACTGAATTGTAGTAAGTGTCGTCGAGCGGAGTGGTGAGGGCTAAGGGACCGTCTTTTCGGGCAATCTTCGCATAAGCGATCCTTCCACGAAGAATCTCCGCAGCCGCAGTATCCCGGCCAAACTGTTTCTCCATGAACAGAATTGCCAAAAAGCGCACCAGCCCCTCGCGCAACACACCACTGCCATCCCCACGAACTGCGGTTTGGCCTCCGACCCAAATGCGCGCCATGGCCTCGCTGATCTGGCGGGCTGTATTGGAGTCGATTTTAGCGCGCCGAAATGCCGCGCTCTCGATCAGAACCGTGCCCCCATCGCTAAAGCCCGCTCCCCTTCTCGCGGCCACCAGCCTGATAGGAACGGATAAGGTTGGACCAAACAGACCTTCAAAGTATGCTCGTGCTTGAGCGGCGAGCACGATGAGTAGTTCTGCCTGCTTCCGTTCGTCCTGACCCGAGCCTTTCGGAACGTATGCCGTTATAGATTTGTTCTCGCCGGTCCCTTCGACCTTGTCCCAATCTCCCTGCACAAAGAAGGGCTGACCATTTAGTTCCTGCTCAAAGACCTTTGAGCCGCTGTTTTCCTTTTCCACTCCTGACGAGACAAAATTCGGCAAGTTGACTGCGAGTCGAAACGGAGCGGTGTCGGCGCCGCGGACCGTGTAAGGCGTGTTGGGAGACGGATACCAGAATGAATCCGGCAAGAACTGCGTTGCTATGGGTGAGATTGCAGCAAATCCGGAATTCGTCTCAACCGGAAAAGCGTAGGTGATGTTCACGGTAATGTTAGCGCCGGGAGCTGCAGGGCCCGCCAGCGTAGCGGTTACTCGTTGAAGGTTGCCGCGCGTTTCAGTCACAAAGCGAAAGCCGGTGCTGGCGCCATTCACCTCGACGGCCCGAACTGTGGCCTTGGGATCGAGTCGAAAGGTAAACGTCGTGGCGGAAGCATTACCAACATTGCGCGCTTTCAAAATTGCTAACGTGCTCAGGTCGCGTTCTGCCTGCCGGACGCTCACGTTGAGGTCGAAACTCATGACCTGCCACACGGCGCGTGCCTCTTCCTGAGCAGCAGTGGCCGGCGACAAAGACAAGATTGCGAAGATACTTAAAGCTGCAGCTGAAAAAATTCTCATGACTGACAGATCATTTCCGATTCATCGTTAGTTGGGAAGCCTGGCCACAAGTTTATGAATCGCCTGCAGGATGTGCAGCAAAGCTTGCATCCGTTCAAGCGGCAAAGCGTTGGGCCCGTCAGAAGGAGCGCGCTCTGGCGACTCGTGCACTTCCATAAAAACGGCATCCACACCTGCGGCGACACCAGCGCGCGCGAGCGGTTCGATGTATTCAGATTGCCCGCCAGTTGCATGGCCTAGTCCGCCTGGAAGTTGTAGCGAATGCGTCACGTCAAACACGATCGGCACGCCAAAGTCGCGCATGATTGCAAATGATCGCATATCCACAACGAGGTTATTGTAGCCAAAACTCACGCCACGCTCAGTCAACAAGAGTTTTTCGCAGCCCGCCGCGTGCGCTTTATCAACTATGTTACGCGCGTCCGCCGGCGCCAGAAACTGACCTTTCTTGACGTTCACGGCGCGCCCCGTTTGTGCCGCCGCTAAAATCAGATCCGTCTGCCGCGAGAGGAATGCGGGTATCTGCAAAATGTCTGCGACTTCTGCTACCGGCCCTACCTGTGAAACTTCATGCACATCAGTCAGCACCGGTACTCCCAGCTCAGCCTTCACCTGGCGCAGCACGTCGAGGCCGGCTTCCATACCGAGACCGCGAAAGCTTTTGACCGAAGATCGATTTGCTTTATCGAAGGACGACTTGTAAACAAAATCGACTCCCGCCGCGCGAGCCCTCATCGCACATTCGCGCGCCATCATTAATGCATGCTCGCTGGATTCGATCACGCAGGGTCCGGCGATAATCGTCAAACGACCATCTCCAAACGTGGCATTACCAACTTGAAACGACTTTGTGGTCACGTCTTAATCAACTTAGATTTCCCGGGCAGGGTCTGAAGATCTATCCCTAAAATGGATTCTTAAATATACGCTTCACCTTCTTTAGTGCCGACCCGATCTTCGACTCCTTTTTCTTTTTCGCGTTGACCGGCGGCTTTCGTTCTGGTTTGGCGCTTGACGCGGGCGACGGAGTTGGCGTCACCTCAACTGTTGGAGTTGGAGAGGGGCTTGCAACGGGGTTCTCAGTCGTCGTTGAAACAGTGCGCCACGCGCGCAGCGTAAAGAATCCGATACTTCCCAGAACTAGTAACACCAGGATTAGGCCAAGCAGCGCGAGGGGCTTTTGTCTGGCTCGTTCGAAGGTGCCACCCACCGGGATGCTCACGCGCGGGAATGATTGACCAACCGTGCCAACGGCGGTCGTATCAGCAGTCGGACGATTCTGCTCAGCAACAATCTTAGCAGCCTGGTGTTCGCTGATCACGGTCATCTCATTGCTGCTGGAAGTAGCTGCGCGCTGTTCGCGCATTCGTGTCAGATCGATCACCAGCCGCCCCGATGGTGATTCCGTTCCTACATTCCGTAGCGCCTCGAGATCGGGCGCGGTGGTAACTGCTGCATGCTCTAATCCCAGTCGTTCGGCGGTTCCAAACAGTTCGAGGCGAAACTCCGCAGCGTTGGCGGGCCGCTCCTCCGGACTCTTCGCGAGAGCATGCAGGACAACTTCCTCGAGCGCGATTGGGATTGAGGCCACGTAATCACGCGGCGGTCGCGGCGGCTCCGTAGTATGTTTCATCGCGATTGCCAGCGGCGTCGATCCTGAAAATGGCACTACCCCGGTGAGCATTTGGTAAAGAATGACTCCCAGGCTGTAAACGTCCGCCGCCGGCGTCAGATCCATTCCGTCGCACTGCTCCGGCGACATATAGCGGGGAGTTCCAATCATCGCTCCTATCAACGTCAGCGTGTTCGGATCGTCGTCATCAAGGTGTTCGGCAGCCAGCTTGGCAATACCGAAGTCGAGCACTTTCACGACTGCAGGCACTTCAGAATTCTGCACGATGAAGATGTTTGCGGGTTTCAGATCACGGTGAATAATCCCAGCGTCGTGAGCTGCTGCCACGGCCGCCGCTGTCTGCAACATCAAGGCTACAGCGCGAGCAGTATCCAGCGGAGCTTCTTTCGCCAGGACCTCGCGCAGTGTGCGGCCCTCCAACAACTCCATCACGATGTAGACGTAACCATCAGCGGTCTGGCCGAAGTCAGTCACCGCGACGGCATTCGCATGTTGCAGACGACCTGCTGCCTTGGCTTCACGTCGGAACCGTAGCTGTGCCGCTTCGTCTTCTACAAAGCGCGGGCTCAGCACCTTGACAGCGACTGCACGATCGATGAGGAGATGTCTGGCGCGATAGACCGTTCCCATACCACCGATTCCCAGTCGCTCTTCGAGGCGGTACTTGTCATCGAGCGTCAGTCCAATCAGCGGGTCGACGGGGATGGCGTCAGCTATTGTGGAGTCAGCCTGAAGCGGTGAGTTGTCTTCAGGGCACACTTGCACATCAGTTGAGTAGTGCCGGCCGCATGTTGGGCAATGGAGCATAAAGTTCTGAGTCTCGGGGGTCGAGGACAAGGATTATCCCGCAAAACAGGATTAGATGCACATGAGGAGAAACTGCGTCCCAAGTCTCAGGTCTCAAGTTGCAGCTATGCTCTGGTGGCACAAGTCAGACCTATCCTTACAGGTGTGATTGAAACCCGAACCCCAAACATTGAGCCTTCAGCCTGGGACTTGAGACCTGAGACTTGAGACCTAGTCAGCGCTTGTAACGCTGGCGCGCTCGTGAATGAGCAATTCCGCTTCACCATTCTTGTCCATCGAGGTTTCATTCTGTAAACGATTCTCATAAGCTGCACGCACGAACGAAGAGAACAGCGGATGCGCATCGAGTGGTTTCGATTTGTATTCTGGATGAAACTGGCAGCCCAGAAACCAGGGGTGAACGTCACGCGGCAGTTCAACTATCTCCACAAACTTCTGATCCGGAGAAACTCCGCTGAAAATCAGCCCGCTACGCTCAAGAGTCTCGCGAAATTCCGGATTAAACTCGTAACGATGGCGGTGCCTTTCGCTAATCGCGCTCGCGCCCCCGTAGGCCTGGCTGGCGAGGGATTCCGGCGACAGGTTACACGGCCAGGCGCCTAATCGCATCGTTCCGCCCAGTTCTTCCACATCAACCAGGTCTCTCAGCTTAAAGATCACCGGAAACGGTGTTTCCAAATCAAACTCGGTGGAGTCAGCATCCTTAAGCCCGGAGACATTTCGCGCATACTCGATGCAGGCAGTCTGCATTCCCAGGCAAATACCGAAGTAAGGCGTCCGACTCTTTCTGGCATAGGAGATAGCGCGGATCATTCCCGCCACGCCCCGTTTGCCGAACCCACCGGGGATGAGAATTGCATCGAAGTCGCGGAGACGAGATTCATAGTCGTCATCCATTAATTCCTCCGATTCGATCCACTTCACGCTGACGCGCAGCTTATTTGCCACCCCTCCATGAGTTAGTGCTTCGCGCAAAGACTTATACGAATCTTCGAGTTCGACGTACTTTCCCACTATCGCGATCGAAGTCTCACCACCTGAAGGCTCACGTACGGTTCCAACCAGGTCGCGCCACTCCGAAAGATCGATCTGTGCGGCCCGTGCACCGAAGCCAAGTTGCGTAACAATCAGCTCGTCCAAACCTTGTTCATGAAAGGCCAGGGGCACGTCATAGATCGTGTCTACGTCCTGTGCGCTGATCACGGCCGACTCTTTCACATTGCAGAAAAGGGCGATCTTGGAACGCAGATCGTGCGACAGCGGCCGCTCCGAACGGCACAACAAGACGTCAGGAGCAATACCGATTTCCCGTAAGTCGCGAACTGAGTGCTGCGTTGGTTTCGTCTTCAGTTCGCCGGCGGCGGCAATGAACGGCACAAGTGTGACGTGCACAAAGAGAGCATTGCCGGCGCCTTCTTCATTACCCATTTGCCGAATCGCCTCCAGAAACGGCAGCGACTCGATGTCGCCGACGGTGCCGCCGATTTCGACAATCACCGCGTCCAGCACGTCTTTATCCGCCACAGCCCGCACGGCATCCTTGATTTCGTTAGTGATGTGCGGAATGACCTGGATTGTCTTCCCCAGGTAATCTCCGCGCCGTTCCTTTTCGATTACCGACAGGTAGATTCGACCTGTCGTCCAATTATTTGCCTGAGACAAGTGCGCATGAGTGAAGCGTTCGTAGTGGCCCAAATCAAGATCTGTTTCCGCCCCATCATCGGTGACGAAAACCTCCCCATGCTGAAACGGTGACATGGTGCCGGGATCCACATTGATGTAAGGGTCAAGCTTGATTAGAGCGACTCTCAGGCCACGCGCCTCGAGCAAGCAGCCGATCGAAGAAGCCGCTAATCCTTTTCCCAAACTTGAAACCACACCACCCGTTACAAAGATATATTTAGGCATTCCCTTCTCCCGTAGTAGCTATCTGATAACTCCTGGTTCTGCGTTTGCCACCGAAAAAAACCAGATAGGCAATTCTGCAAGGCTGCGATCAGCTGATGGCCCATTACCTAGTCTCGACTTTTTGGTCACCTGCTTCCGGACCATCGCCTGATTCCTGCTCGCCGCTGTAATAACCCTGTTTGAAGTCTTCCTGTACCTCCATCGCCTTTCCGGCTGCCGGATCGAGAATCTTTTGTAAACCTGACATGCCGGCGCTGATCAGACTAGGAGCCTCATGGGCGCGCTTTTCAAACTCGTCGGTGCTTATATCGTAAGGTTGGCTCAGCCTGATCAAACCGAACAGCGCGGCCAGAACCAGCAGTACAATAAAACCGATGCCAATCAAATCGTTCATGTCTTCAATTTCGAGTTCCGAGTTTGGAGTTCCGAGACGAGAACCGGCTTCTAAACCTGAACTCGGAACTCCGAACTAGAAACTATTTGTCTCACTCGTTCCAGGTCTTCGTTCGTATCAACACCGATTGACCGAGTACTGGCCTCAATCGCCAGAATCTCTACCCCATGTTCGAGTGCTCGTAGTTGCTCGAGAGATTCCTGACGCTCCAGTTCTGATTGTGGCCAGCTTGCGAACTGAAGCAGCACCTCGCGACGATAAACATAAAGACCGGTGTGTTTGCGAAACGAGTTGAGCAAACCTGGATCACTGCGGAGCGCCATCTCAATCGACCCAAACTCCAGCACCGCTTCGCGCGGCCAGGGAATGGGCGCCCGCGAAAAATAAAGGGCGCGGCCCGCTTCGTTCAAAACGATCTTAACTACCGCCGGATTAAGAACGTCTGCTGCGTCATCAATCGGCTCCCAGGTAGTAACGATTCCCGTCGTCTCGTTGGCGGCGAGTGTGGCAATCGCGCGTTCAATCGTCTCCGGTGAAATCAGCGGCTCATCACCCTGGACGTTTACGATAATCTCAACATCTTCCAGGCTGGCGGTAATCTCCGCGAGCCGATCAGTTCCGCTTACATGATCACTCCGTGTAATTACGGCCTCGAATCCCGCCGCAGCGACCGCGGAGACGATTCGCTGATCATCTGTGGCGACGATCACGCGCGCGACATTGCGAGCCGCCTTCGCCTGTTCGGCAACCCGGCAAATCATCGCTTTGCCGCCGATATCCAGCAAAGCTTTGCCCGGGAGTCGGCTCGATCCGAACCGAGACGGGATGATCACAACTGCTTTTGTTTGGGTAAGATTCGAGGATTGTGTGCCCGTAAGTTCCACGGGACAACAGAGTAACTTGCTGCATTACCGATGTCAACGAAGGCTTCGTGAACGCTTGTCACCACCCAACCACGCTGACTGCAACAAAACTCCTTAACCACTCCGCACGGCTTTGCCGCTGCACAGGGCGATGAGGCTTGCTTTATCGTCCGACTATATCGTCTACAATCGCGAGCCTAAGTCTCGCGTGGAGACAATAGGCAGTACAGAACGGTAGGCCAAAGTCTTACCGCACTGGTGGGCGGCAAGCCGAAAACATGGGTCCGAGCGATTCTGGGTTAAACTCGCTACACCTTAGCCGACGCTCCCTAGATTTCACTGCAATACGATCAGGGCCGCAGTTCAAGTTTTTGGTGACCTGCCGGGGTTGGTTGTCAGACAGATAACAAGCTTATGAGAAGAGCACGACGCAAACGAGGAGGTCGATTACGAAAGTTGATTCGCCTGGTCTTTCTGGGCCTGCTTGGTATTTTGGTTGGCATAATCGGCTATGAGACGATCATGCTGGTCCGGGTAGTGCGCCTTCGTTCGCACAATCCGGCGACGACTTCACTGATTGAAACCCGGGCTGCGGAAGCGAGCGTGAAACAACAGCCGCCGCGTCGCGAACAAATCTGGGTGCCTCTCGAGCAGATCTCGCCGAATCTGCAACGAGCGATTCTGGCAGGAGAGGACACAAACTTTCTCACGCACAAAGGGTTCGATTACGAAGCGCTTCAGAAGGTATGGGACCAGGCGCAGCGTGAAGCTGCAAAGGAAGCTAAAGCGGAAGGCGACGACGAGGCCGACTGGCTTCCTTCCCTTCCCGATTTCAAGCGCGGTGCTTCGACCGTTACACAACAGCTTGGCAAGAATCTCTATCTTTCATCGCAGAAGAGTTTCATTCGTAAGGGCCAGGAGGCAGCGCTTACCGTTTTCCTCGAACGGCTACTTACTAAACGACGCATCCTGGAGCTCTATTTGAATGTGATCGAGTGGGGTGATGGAGTTTACGGCGCCGAAGCAGCAGCGCGTCGCTACTTCAACAAGTCTGCAGCCAACCTCAGTTCCAGCGAGGCGGCTTTCCTCTCGGCAATGGTTCCTAATCCGCGCACAGTCTTCAATCCGCGGATTAACCCACGGCGTGTCGCTCGGCGGCAACGAATCATCATGCGCGGCATGCCCTTCCAGAAGATTCCGTAAGTCGAAAAGTGCGAAGTTCGGAGTGCGAAGTGCGGAGTGCGAGGTGCGGAACGCGTTCGCCTCTCAACAACAAGCAAGGCAGTATCCGAAAAAAAAAGCCGCCTCAAAAGAGACGGCTCTGAAAGTAATGACACTGACTTGCAGCAGGCTAGATTGCGAATTCTTTCGCCAACTGCAGCTGTGCCTTGCGCAGCTCGAAGCGACCGCGCCCGAGGTTACCTTCTGGAGAAATAGCCAGGACAACAAAGTAGTCGCGGCTAAGAAGTCTCATGATCAGAACAGCGGCTTCCAACGAAATTACCAGCTCATGAAGATCTCCGAGTCCGGTCTCTTTGCCGGCCCGCTGAGAACTGCGAACCAGAGAGGTAAACTCCGCCGCCGCCACATCCAGATTCGATTCGTTGCCTTCATCAAGAACCTTTTCAACGGCGATTCCATCGGTACCCATGATGAGCGCACCGAGGCTGCCCTCGGTGTGCTCAATGATGCTTTCAAGTAATTCTTTGAACATCGCTAACCTTCCTACGGTCGGGAGCCGCCCAACGATCCAGGTCTAGCGGCCGGAGCCGAAGGATCCGAGAGTGTCGGCGACTGATTTAATAACGGATTCGGTTGCTGCACCGGCGCGTTCTGCTGTTGCTGCAACTGCGTCGGAGTAGGCGTATTGGTTTGCGGATTACCCATCGGTACCGGTTGAGAAATTGTCGTGGTGCGCGGTCCGGTGATGGGCGCTACGGTGGTGGGTTTGCCCTGATAGTCAGGACGGTAGATGCGCGGAGTGATGAAGAACAGAATTTCGCGGTTCGAGTTCGTGGTTAACTTTCTCTTGAAGAGATTGCCGAGCACGGGGATCGAAGCAAGACCCGGGGTTCGCTGCTGTGTCTCACTTTCATTGTCCGCCAGCACACCACCCATGACTGTCGTGCCGCCATCTGGAACCAACACTTCAGTCTGCATGCGCTGAGTGTCGATGCCGGGAACGCCGCCAACGGCGATACCGGTATTCAGCGTGTTGTTTTCAATAGTGACGCGCAGGATAACAGTTCCCGCGTCGGTGATCTGGGGCGTAATGGAAAGACGCAAGGGCACGGAGACGAAGGTTGTAGTCACAACCGCCGTTCCGGCCGCGGCTTGTGTGGTCTGCACCGGAATCTGTGAGCCACTTTCAATTTGGGCCGGACGGTTATTGAGTGCGGTCACTTTGGGAGTGGCGACGGTTTTCGCCGTTCCTCTCAATTCGGCCGCAGTGATTAAAAGGCTGATCTGGGCAGTTCCAATGAGCCCGGTTGTTAGACCTATTACCGTGCTAGCCGCGGCGGCGGCAAGGGAGGGGACAGGTTGTGGGGTGCCGACCAGGCCGCCGAACACGCCCTGGGGAACTTGACCTGACACCGGCCCGGTTGTGGGCAACGTTGAGATGTTGGCCAATCCTCCGCGACTCGGGTTGAGCACACCAGCCGACAGCTGGGCGCCGAGGTCGCGGCTGAAATTCCTTTGCGCGATGACGATTCTGGTTTCGATTTCTACCTGGGGCTCGGGCTGGTCCAGAATTGTCACAAGCTGCCTGATGGATTCGATGTTTATCCTGACGTCGGTAATGATTAGCGTGTTACTGCGGCCATCCACCTCGATCGAGCCGCGGCGAGAAAGCCGCCGGGAAATGATCGGGAGCAGCCCTTGATCACCGCTGCCGCCAGTTGCGTCGCCACCTGCGCCGCCGCTGAAGCTAAGGTTTGTAGCGCCGCCGGAAAACGCTCCTGTTGAACCTGCGGCCTGCGCCAAAGTGCCTGACGCGCGCGCATAGTTCAAACGAATGAATTCGGTCACCAGAGGCGAGGCATCGAGACGTGAGTCGTTGATGAGCTTTTGTGTTTCTGCTTCTCTGGCAAGAACTTCTGTTGTGGCAACGCGCAGAATGCTGTCGCTGCTCTCAATGCCCAGGCGGTTAGCCTTGAGCACTGCTTCCAGTGCGACGTTCCATGGCACGTCCTGGACGTTAACCGTAACCGGAATGGCGCGCACTGAGGAGTCGATCACGAAGTTCACACCATACTGTTCCGTGATGTAGTTCAGGATGTCGCGAATGTCGGCGTTGACCACGTTGAGGTTGATCGGTTCGCCGATAAATCCAGGCTGGCCATACTGTCGCCCCTGATCCGATTGAGTCGCGCGATCGCCGGAAGAGCTGCCGGGAGTGGGAGAGGGTGAAGGCTTCGATTGCGCTTGGGCAGCTTCCAGGCCTTCCGAGTTCTGCACGGCCGAATCGTTTGCCGCCATAATCTCGGCCGCCAGGCGAGCTTCCTCTGCATTCGAGAGCGGTATATAGCTCACCAGTTTGAGAGCGGTAGTTCTCGTGTTCGTTGCCCCTCGCGGAGATCCGGTTGCAGCCATTGTGTTAGTGCCGGCGAGGCTCAAACACAGCAGGACGAGCGCGGTCCTTTGCATGGCTGTGATTATTCGTGACTGATAAGACATCGTTCCCTCCTTAAGGGAATTACTGGACGTGACCGCCACGCACTACGCTCATTTTGCTTTCGCAACTAAAGCGCGCGCCGCACATGCGGCAGCGTCCTGGGTTGATTGTCAAACCGGGCAATCCGACGTTCTAACAAATTGACGAGAGGTCGATTGCGGCGGGAGAAAAAGTTTCGTTTTCGGCTTCCGCCCGAGTGACGAAACCGGAGAGTTATTCGGGTTTGCTGGCCTCAGTAGATTTGTCTTCCACCTTCTTTTCTGACGCAGCAACTGTGGCGGCAGGAACTGAAGGAGTCGAAGTCATGTCGTGAGGTGAGCCCGGTTGGCGTAAGGCTTTGATTTCCACCGTTCGTTCACGGCGTCCATCGGTGTAAACCGTCTCGCGACGGAAGATTAGGCGATTGTCTTCAATGGCTACCAACTGGCCGTCATAAAACCGTTCGCCGGGATAGAGCACGTAGGACAACCTAATCGGCGTCGCCTCGACGATAGCGGCATAACCTCGTGGCGAGCGGGAGATGCCAATCACCTGCATTTCACTCAGTAGCAACGCAGTCGTCGGTTTTGGTGCGGCCATGCGAGCATTCATTGCCGCTGCTTTTTGGGCGCGGTACTGGGCAATCCGTTCCTGAATCGAAGGAATAAGCACCTGATTTGAGGCAGCCTTTCTCGCGGGGCGCGGCGGTTCAAACTTGCGGAATGGATCTCTACCGGAGTCGTAGGTACGCTTCGCGGCAGGTTTCGACGTGACGTTCTTATCAGGATCCTGACCCGAGGCGAGAGTCCCATTGCCAAGTGCTAAGCCAAACACGATGGCTGCCGCTGTAAATCCAATCTTTTTCGTAGAGGGAATCATAGTTTCTTCCTTGCTTGCGCCTTGGTGCTTCGCGAACTATTTCGGGGCTTGAGGTGCCGCTGCCTGACCGCCGGAACCGGCGGCCTTGGGATTGTTTTGTTTCTGCAGGCTCTCCGCTGAAACGTAGAAAGCAGTAAGGTCAAATCGGGCCTCAACAGTCTGTTTGGCAGACTGTTTTTCAATCTGTTTCAGTTCGAAGTTGGTGATCGACACGATGCGTTGATAATGCGCAACCTGTTCAAAGAAAGAGCGCAACGAAGCAAAAGAGCTACTCACGCTCACTTCGACCTTCTTGCCGCTATAATTCTCCTGTTGGACGTCTTCTTTCGGACTGAATCTGCGGAACACTAAGCCCGTGGTACGAGCCCGGTCCTGAAGTCCCTGCAACACCATCGTCAGCTCGCGCTGTTCCGGTAGCAGCGCTTTCAGTTCGTCGTACTCCTCCTGGCGCGCTTTGTATACGGCCTGAAACTCATTCAGTCTTTGCGACGCGATCTGAGCCTGCGCATTGCGCGGGAGAAGTTGCGCAATCTCCTCATTCATCGCCTTCGTCTCTTTTCGCGTTCCACTGGTAACGAAGTACCAGAACACGCCGTAGAAAACGCCGGCGACTGCTACGAAGAGTGTGAGTCGCAGGTACCAGGGCACGGATTTAAGGTTACCGAATTTCATCTCTTTGCTTTCCTTCCCCCCCGACGCGACGGGCGGGTTTCGCAGATTCAAATCAATCTATTTCTTCAACGCAACCTGATTAGCAGGAGAGTTAGCTGCAGCTTGCGATTGCGCCTTCGCGAAGTTGCACTTCACGGTGAAAGCAACAACCTCGGTCGGTGGAACGGTTGGATCATCCCCGGGCGTGCTGGCAACTTTTGCGAGTTCACGCTGAGTCTCGATAATCAGGTTGGTAAATAAGCCGGAGGAAAACTCCATACTCTGTCCGAAACGCGTCACCGAAGCTTCATTGGGCGACTCGCCTTTCACGATCAGCTCTCCGTCATTCTGCTCAATACTCTTAAGGTAGAGTCCCGGAACCGCATCGAAGCGAGATTTGATTTCTCGCAGCACCGAGCCTGGTCCCTGCTGCGATTCGCGCAGCCGCTTGATCGCGTCGATCCGGCTTTGGATATCCTGGGCCTTACGCTCCAGTTCAAGCTGCTCCTTGTTAACAGCCATCATCTGCTGATTAATGCGGCGTTGGTTCTCCAACTCGATGCGCGCCACTTCATGAGAGGCGTTTGCACTGATGTAGTCGTATCCGATGCCCATCACCAGCAGACCAAAGACAGTCAGACACATCAGCAGTGTCTGCATCAGTGGGCTTGAGACTTTATCTTCGACCCTCGCGGCGCCGCTGGGGCGATCGGTAACCGATTCCAGTAAGTTAACTTTGATCATGCCGCTTCAACTCCTCTCAGCGCGAGACCTACGGCGATGGCCATCTCGGGTATGACTTCTCGCATGTAATCCGGATCAAACTTTCTCGGGTCAACCTCAATCTGTTTGAAGGGATTGAAAACCTCGACGGGTATTTCGAATCGCTTTGCCAGAAATTCGGCAAGCCCCGGCAATTTTGAGCCTCCGCCGGCGACTAGTATTTTCTGAATGACCGCGCCGCCCTCTTCCGCCGTGGCGCGATAGAAATCCATGGTCTTCTTTACTTCCAGCGCCAGGATGTCGGACACCGTTTCAATAATCGGTTGAATCGGCCGAGGTTCAATTCCATCCGGAACGGGACAACCACGCTTTACCGCCTCAGCCTGTTCGAAGGTCAGGCCGAGTTCTTTCTGTAACAAGCTCGTGTATTGGCTGCCGCCCACCGACGCATCCCGAGCGAAGACCGAGCGCACGCCGTTGAGAATGTTGATGTTCATCGTGGCGGCGCCGATATTCAGGAGCGCAACAACTTCGCCGGTCTTGGGTTGATAGTTCACTTCATAGCAATTCTGCAGGGCGAAAGCGTCGACATCGATGATCACAGGATGCTTGCCTGCCAGCTGAATCGCCTGTTTGACGTTTGCGATCTTGTCGCTCTTACACGCGGCCATCAAAACGTGCAACGCGTCGGGTGAGTTCCCGGTTACCTGATAGTCGAGATTGACGTCGGCGATGTCGAAGGGGATATGTTCCTCGGCATGCCAGCTGAACGACTCCTGTAACTCTTCCTCGCTCATTTGCGGGAGCACGATGTTTTTGACAATGACAGAATGACCACTCACGCCAGCCGCCACTCGTTGAGTCTTAATCGTATGTTCGTTAAAGATACTCGTAATCACATTGGAGACGTTGTTGAGCTCCATGATCTGACCGTCAACAATCGTGTCGGGCTGGAGATTTTCATATCCCAGACTCAGGAGCTGAAGGCTATTCCCTTTCCTGTGAAGCTCAACCGCTTTGACGGAACTCGATCCGATGTCGAGACCAACTAGATTCTTCTTTGCTTGTTTGAACATGGTCTATTTATTCCTCAGAACGGATCGCGTCCGGACTCGTTGGCGGCGCAAACGTGCCCGAGCTTTTCTTGCTCTCGACACGCGGGTTCTTCCCAATTTGCGAGGGAGCTCATTTGCAGCTTTCAAGATTCGTTACCCTGTGTGTTCGCTACGCTGTTCTTCGCCCTGGGCAATAAGGCCTTGAACACAAGCCAACCAGATGAATTTTCGGAGTTGCAGGCAAGTGAGAGCCGAACCGTGAAGGTATTGTCGAACGGTGATAAGCCCTTTTTCGGTAACCCAGCCAAGTTAATAGTCATTCAATTGACCTAACTTCCGTAGGCTTTGCGACCTCCGCTCACGCGAAGTGTGCCTTTGTCGTTTGGCTTCAAAGAGAATGCGAGTTTTGCTTTGGGAGCGCAGTCGCGGACGAGGAGTACTTGGTGAGCACCTCACACGGTAGCTTGCCTGTCTACCGTCACGAGCGAGATTACTCTAGCGGGCCAAACATGTCAACAGCTATTTTGCTTCGTTTAACCTCTCTGATTAAGGAAGTTAGGTTCTGGAGGGAAGTTTGAAAACGGGGGGTTCGCGAGTTTTTCTGGAATGGAGTTGTGACCATTCCAGTTCAAGCTCTGAGGCTGAAATCGAACTAATGATGGGTGAGGAATGCTCTCAATCCAAGCGGCGTCGGGAAGCGCCTGCGGTGGTGAACGTCTTAATTTTGGCGGTTTTTGCTGGAATGCCGACGACGATATGACCCGGCTCGACATCCTTCGTAACCACTGCGCTCGTCCCAACCATCGCATGCTCCCCGACCTGACACCCTGCGAGCACTGTTGCGTGATAGGTAAGGCGCACATTGTCGCCTATTCTTGTGGGCAAATTATAGACTTTGGCGATCTCGTATATGTCGTGGGTATGGGAATAAATGTTTACGTAGTCAGAGATTGATACGTTGTTTCCCACCTCGATTCCGCCCCGATCATCGAGCAACACGTTCCGGTGGACGACAACATTGGAGCCGAATGACAGATTGTATCCAAAAGACCATTCCACGAAATGCCAGCATTTGAAATTCTCACCGACGCTCTTAAAAATAAGCGGCGCGAGAAGTTGGCGCAATGGATGCCCGAGCAAGGCATTTTGTCCGAGCGGCGAACGGTCGAACATCTGCCATAGCCAGATCAAGGGCTTCCGCTCGGCGTAGAGCTTTGCGTCAATCTCGGCATAATACTCCGGCTCGGTTGTGACATTTCGCGGGTCCAGGGAATGCAGAACGGCGCGCGCAGCCGGAGACAAATTCTCAAGCTCGGTGGAGCTCACATCGCGGCCAAAATAGATCTGCTGCAACGTATTACGAACCACCTCATTTGGGTTGCGGCGACCGTCTATCAACGCTTCTTTTAGCTGGGAGAGAAACTCGTTGAAGTTGTCTTCAGCAACCGGTTGGGCAGATAGTTTACGGTAGGTCATTTCTCGGATCACGCACTCCGAAGTTGTAACTACGTTGAGCAAATGATGATGTGCTCAGGGCTGAAAGTATCATAGGGCAAATCGCCCATCAATTGCTTTAGTAGACTTCCCATTATGCTTAATTCTTCCCCGACTGGGATTTCTTCAGCGAGCACCTGCTTGCTCGAATTGGCGCTGGGAAGCTAGGATTCGAGACGTGACAATCCCTCGACGAGTCTTCCTTGCCAGCCTCCTGGTTTTTCTAATCGCCTTCGCCTGGATTTGGTGGAATCGACCGCAGCAAGCGGATCTAGCTGCTTATGTTCCTGCAAGCTCGCTTGTTTATTTGGAGTGCAACAATCTGATGGACGTGGCTGATGCTATTGCTGCCACAGATAGTTGGAAAGCGGTTAAGCCCTTTTTAGGTGAAACGAAGAGCGGCTGGATTTCAGCCGGAGCCCGTAAGTTAATGGGATGGACAGGTATCGGGCCAACCTCAGGCGTGATCCTGGCGCGCGCTCAGGTCGCTATGGTGATGCTTGACCTGGGAGCTCGCGAACAGGGCGAGACGCTTACATTAAAACCTGAGGCCGCGCTCCTTATTGAAACCCACACTTCCAGGCGTCGAATCAAGTCGACTGTTGAAGAGTTGCTGGCCAGATTTACTGAGAAGTCGTATGTCCAGCCGACGCTCAATCGAGTCATGCGTGATGGTTATGAGATTCTCGTCTGGACCTCGGCTGATAACAATCGCCGGATAGTCGCGACCATTGACGACACGGTCGTGATTGTCGCGAATAGTGAGCGGGCAGTCACAGCTTGTCTTGAAACGCGCCGAGGCCAACGTCCTAACCTGCAAACGGACCCGGAGCTCAGCCAAATGCGGGCTACACTCTCCGCGGCTAGCGCACTCGCTTTCGGATTTGCCTCATCGGCGCATACAGCCGAGTTGCTTTCGATTGGCGCACCCCTGCTCTTCGGACGAGCTCCCGAAGGAGCGCAGTTTGATAGGCTTATTGCGAGTAGCGCTCCAAAGATCCTGGGCTCCGCCGGCTGGACTGCCAGGGCGTCCAGCGGGGCCATCGAAGATCACTACTTCTTTTCACTCAAGCCACCGATCGTCGCCCGAATGCGTCCGCTGTTCCAAAATATTCCCAGATCTTCTGGTCTGAAGTTCGTGCCTCAGGATGTTTATTCAGTCACCATCTATAACTTCAATGAACCGGCAGCGGCCTGGAGAAGTCTCCAAACGACACTCTCTTCACAGCTCGACACGCTATCCGCGATACTCATGGTTTCTGTACTCAAATCTTCTCTATTGCCGTACGGCGTCGCCGATCCGGAAAGGTTTCTCGATTTAGTAGGACCGGAACTTATGACCGCCCGGCTAAAACCGGATGCCCTCGGATCAGTTCTCATTGCCAGGGTTCGCGACGAGACGCATTTGCGAGAACTGCTCAAAAACTCAAGCAGCCCTCAAGACCTTGAGGCCCCGGAGCGACGGTTGGTCGTTCATTTTCAGGATGGTTACGTTCTGATGGGTTCCGAAGAAGACGTTCAGCGTTGTGCCCAGTTTCCAGCAGCAGCCACTACGAGCCCAAAACTCCACTCCTTCGGTTCCTCAGATCCAATCACAGCGAACATCGTCACTTACACCAAAGACGCGCAACGCATTCGCAAATTTATTTCTGCGCTTACCCGGGCGCAAGGTGGTGGAACGTCCACTGACGCCAATAAGCTGAACCAGACGATTGAGCAAATGCCCTATTCCACCACCGAAACTTTTATGGGCGAACAGGGACTCGATCGCAGAACTCGTTCGGCCTTCGGCCAGTTTGGTGCCTTCGTTCCGCTCTTGTTTCCTGATGAGTAGAACTGGCCCGGCCCTAATCTCAGCAGCCACCTGATGATTACCCCCAGTTGTTCAGAGTTACTGATTGCCACGAGCAATGCCGGCAAAACCCTGGAGATCCAGACGTCCCTCGGCGGCCTTCCTTTGAAACTAAGCTTTCTCGAACAAGTTAACCCGGCTACTGCGCCGGTTGAGTCGGGTGAGACGTATGCAGAAAACGCCATCATTAAAGCCACCGAATACGCGAGACAATGCGGTCTCTGTGCCCTCGCTGATGACTCCGGCTTGGAGGTCGATTACCTGGGCGGCCTTCCAGGCGTGAGGTCGGCAAGGTTTGGTGAAGGATCGGATGCTGATCGCGTGCAGCTCTTGTTGGTAAGACTTGCCGGCGTCGCGCTTCAGGATCGTCGGGCTCGTTTCGTGAGTGTGGTAGCAATTGCCCATCCAACCTCAGGCGTGCTCAACATTGCCGCGGGAGAGTGTCGCGGCACGATTAAGGAGACGCCCTTGGGTGAAAATGGTTTCGGATACGATCCGATTTTTGTTCCCGAAGGTTTTCAACTGACCTTTGGGCAGCTTCCATCCGAAATCAAGCGCAAGATCAGTCACCGGGCAAAGGCGTTAGCCTCCACCCGAGAATTCCTCGCCGAACTACTGAGATAGGTGCCCTAGTTGTTCTTCAGAGCGTTTGTTGGATATTTTGATCAGGACACAATCCGCCACGAAGCCGTGTTTAGTGATGCTTAGTGTGAATAGTCGATCGGTTTTTTTTTGTAAACAGCACAGCTTTCTTGAAGCCTCGCTTGACCCCGACTGTAAGCGACTCTTAGAATGCCATGCCTGCCTGAAAATTTGACGGGAAGGAATTACGGGGCGTAGCACAGCCTGGTAGTGCGCTCGGTTTGGGACCGAGAGGTCGGAGGTTCGAATCCTCTCGCCCCGACCATTAATATCAACAACTTACGGCTGCCAGCATTGGCGGCCGTTCTTCATGTGTGGGAGATTTGTGACCAAAATTCTGAGAACTCACTCTTCTCTGAAGTTGCACAGCACGAATATATCGCATCGAGGTCTTCAGATCCTTGTGGCCCATCAGTGTCATTATTGTTAAAGGCTCGTTTCCTCGTTTTCGATCGCGTTTAAAACTCCCTGGATAGGTACCAGCTGGCCCACCATGTTGATGCCCTGCTGAGGAAAGCTAGAATCCATTCGCTCATACTTAGCTGTTAGGCTGGCATCGAGCCGGCCCTGCGCCCGGGCCTGATTAATCCGGGCCGATGCCAAATCTTCCGTTGCCCGGGCGGCCAAAATGTCCGGTCTTGTGCGAAGGGCCTCTTCAGTGGTGATTGCCAACGGAGGTAGCGGGTCAATCAGGTGGGCGAAGT
>JBPCNX010000025.1:0-66481 GCA_051000815.1 Pyrinomonadaceae bacterium | reverse complement strand
CGCTATCACTGCTTGCATGCATAAATTGCTTAACATCATTAACGTCATGGTTCGTGACAGCACCTGCTGGAAATTCAAGGAGGAACCAGTTTCTGCTTGACTTCCAACACAGTTGCTACCGCGTGGTGGTACGGCACTGTTTCGTCGCAACTTAATTCATGAAAGGTAACGTACCGATTCCGGAACTCCAGTACTCGGAAGATGCGTGGCTGATGGTCGTCGTTACTTCGGTTCGCGATCGGCGCACGCAGCAGGGAAAACGGTTTTGCGATGTAGTTGCGCGAAACGCCACCGGCACGCTTACATTGAAGATTTGGTCTGAGGTGCTCGAAGCCTGCAGTGAGATCAAGCCGGGCCTCTGGGGCATTACCGGCCGGCTCGAGAGCTTTCAGGATCGACCGCAGTTTGTCGTCGCTGAGTATCGACCAATCACAGTCGAGCAATATCGTGAGCATCAGAATGCTGAGCCGGTGCTGCCGCGCGCTTACACCATGGACATCGAGACGCTGGCGCTTCCTGATTTTCGCGAACGCGTCGGCCCGCAGTTGGAACGCCTGCTGCGCCTCGGCAACATGCGCCTCGAACAGCAACAACGTTATCTCGCTGATATTGCCGCCGAAGAAGAGCGCTGTTACCAGCTCGGTTCCCTGAGTGCGACCTCAGGACGAATTCTTTGTATCGCTATTCACGTCGGTCCCGTACCGGGAATGCAAGTGGAGGGAATGGGGCCGAGAGAAAGTGAACATGTGTTTGGCATCGATGCCGACGGCCACGAGGAACATGAACGACGGGCCCTAAAGGAGTTTCTCGGGCTGCTGAAAGATTTCGATCCGGACACAGATGAACTTGTCGGTCATAACATTCTCGGCTTCGATCTGCCCTTTATCTTTCAACGCTGCCTGATTAATGAAATCCCGGTGCGCCCTTTTATTGATCTCTCCGAGTTTCATGTGCGCGGAGTCTACGACACGATGCATCACTGGTGGTTGGGCGCCAAGCGCTTTGTCAGTCTCGACGATATCGCCTGGTCACTGGGTATCGAGTCGAGCAAAACGGCTGAGGCGGAAGGCAGCAAAGTCTTCGAGATGTACGCGGCCGACAAACTCAGCGCGATTCGCGAATATAACCTCAACGACGTGCGCGTCACTCGGAACGTCTACGAGCGGATGGTTGCTTGTTTTGGTAGAACATGATGTCCAAAGTCCAAGGTCCGCCAATCACATCACCTTTCAATGGAAATACCGGGTAGGCCTGGGCCAAGAAGACTTTGGACCTTGGACTTTGGACTTTGGACTAGCACAGCGGCCCGCTAACGGGCCGCTGTTTCGTGTTTGCAACAGCATTTGTTAAACTCCACCAGGTTATCAATAAAAGAATGGACAGCCAGGTTCTATCAATAATCATTTTTGCAGCCGGCGCCGCCCTGGGGGCGACGCTGGGGTGGCGTCTGTTAAGAACAAAGGCGAGTGCAGCCAGCGCTGCAGCTCTTGCAACACTAAAGGAGAGGCTCGACGGCAAAGCAGCGGAGGTTCAAAGACTTCAGGAGGCACTCAATAACGAGGTTGGGGAACACAAACACTCTCGCGAAGACAGTGTTCAGTTAAAAGCAGCTCTCGAAGGGGAACGGCGGGCGGCGTTGGAGAGGATGGCAGCATTCAAGAATGCCACTGAGGAACTTTCCGAAAAGTTTAAGGCGCTCTCTCGCGATGCTCTGAAGGACAACAACCAATCTTTTCTGGAGTTGGCGCACTCCACCCTGCAAAAATTTCAACAGGGCGCGAAAGGAGATCTCGAACTCAAGCAAAAAGCGATCGATGAATTGGTAAGACCGCTGAAGGACTCGCTCGAAAGAGTTGATTCCAAAATTGGCGAGATGGAGAAGGCTCGAGCTGGGGCCTACTCCGAGTTGCGTGAACAGGTGAAAGCGCTAGCGACTTCTCAAGTGCAGCTTCAGGCGGAGACGGGCAATCTGGTTAACGCTTTGCGGGCGCCGCACGTACGCGGTCGCTGGGGGGAAATCCAGCTGCGGCGCGTCGTTGAGCTCGCGGGTATGCTTCAATATTGCGACTTCGTCGAACAGGAAACGGTTATCACGGCTGACGGACGAATTCGTCCGGATGTCATCATTCGCCTTCCCGGCAACCGCACAATTGTCATCGACGCAAAGGTTCCCTTCGACGCTTTTTACGAATCAATATCCACGACCGACGATGTAATCCGAAGTGCGAAACTAAAAGATCACGCAAGGCTGGTGCGCACGCACATTGGCTCTTTGAGCAAGAAATCCTACTGGGAATCTGTACAACCAACTCCGGAGTTTGTACTGCTTTTCCTGCCAGGTGAAACCTTCTACAGCGCGGCCCTGGAAATCGATCCCAAACTCATTGAAGACGGCGTAGGCCAGGGAGTCATCATTGCTACCCCCACGACGTTGATTGCCTTGCTCAAGGCCGTTTCTTATGGTTGGCGGCAGGAACAAATGGCCGCTAACGCGCAGGAAGTCAGCAAGCTTGGCAAAGACCTTTACGATCGACTCCGCACATTCACCAGCTATTTCGCCGACATCGGCCGCGGTCTCGATCGGGCGCTCGATTCCTACAATAAGGGTGTCGGTTCGCTCGAAGCACGCGTGCTGGTAACAGCACGAAAGTTTAAGGAGCGGGGCGCGATTGCTGGAGAAGAGATCGAGATAGTGGAACCGATCGACAAGGCGACCCGTCCACTCAGTTTGGATGAAGGCGGTTTGTTTCCCGATCTCGTGGCGGCAGAAGTTCAATCTGAAACGCCGGAAGATGATTCAATGCCCCTTCTGAGTTCAAAGATTGGAGGCGTTAGAGAAGACTGAAAGTTATCCGCAGATTACACAGATTACACAGACCCGCACCCAAACACGCTCACGCAACCTATGATCTGCACTTGACTCGATGGATGCTTTCTGAAATCTGTGAAATCTGCGTAATCTGTGGAGAAAGATGTCTAAAGAAATCTGGTTAGGTCCTCTCCTCGGCAACAATCGGTCGCGATTGATCGAGCGAGGCGCCGAGATGGTCGCAGCCAACAAGGCTGATCGTTTCCTCTACCTGGCAGCCTCTCATCCCCTGCTCGAACTCGTTACGCAGGGAATACTTGACGGCGTCACCAATCGCGGACTTTGGAACGAACTGCCCGTATACCTCTTTCGTGGTTTTGTTAGAAGGCTCCTGTCGACCGCCGTAGACGCCTCCGGTCAAACAATCCCGCCGAGCCTGCCAATCGATCAGGACGAATTGCCCTTAGAACGAAGTCTGGTCTCGCAAATTCTCATACGGCTCTCGGCCACCGGCCAACTGAAGGCAATTGGTCCCTTAGCCAGACGTGAAGGCTGCGTCAATACAATCGCCACGCTAATCGGAGAAATCGAACGCGCTGCGAAGTCGTCGGACGAAATTTCAGAGATTGTCGCAGCTCGCCTCGCAGACCTCGCACCAACCGACGCTGTAGCCGCAGACATTGCCCGGCAAATCGATTTTGATAAAGAGGTGGCGCTGATCTATTCGACCTATGCCGATCTGCTGCGTCGCCACAAACTAACGGAAGCCGACGCGGATCAAATGCGCGCGCTCGCAGTCCTCAAGGGAGAACTTGACGGCGAACAGCTGCAACTTCCCTGGCTGGCGAACGTGGAGCTGCTGGTACTCGACGGGTTCTTCGACTTTACGCCCGTGCAAGGCGAAATCCTTCGACAACTCATTCCACGCGTGCCCAATGTAGTTGTTAATCTGAATCACGATGAACGAAACCCGGAGATCTTCCGGCCCTTTAAAGACACCATCGATCACCTCGCAGGTATCGAGTCCTTTGTAACCAAAACCAGTACTGAAGCTCCCGCTCCAGCACACGGCGCCCTGGCAAATCTCCGTGTGAATCTCTTCAATCCGGCTTTAACGCCGCCAACAGTGGCTGACGAACACGCCGAGCAAGCCGCCGAGATCAGATACTTCGAATGCGGCGACCGCGACACCGAGATTCGCGCAATCGCCAAGGAGATCAAACAACTTGTCCTGCGCGAAGGCTACAGCCTGAAAGACATTGGGCTGGTAGTGCGCCAGCGCGCCTCCTATTCGGAAACGGTTGCCCGGGTCCTGCGCGAGGAATCCTTGCCCTGCAATTTGGAGTCGCGCGTTGAGGTCAACGACATTCCGGCATTGCGAGCGGCGCTCAAACTTTTCGCTGTTCTTGAGGACCTGACTCCCGACGAGCCTGCGAATCCACGTGTTTCGGAGTTGGCCGATCTCATCAAGTCAGAATATTTCCGGTTGGATCAGGATGCACTCGACGCCCTCGCATCACAATTCGAAGCCCAGGGTCTGCATCTCCTCGCCATCGAGGGACAATCTCCCGCCGAACTGCGGGAAACACTGCGAAGACAATATCGCATCGGCGTTTGGGATGCTGACACCCTCGAGAACACTTTTGCCTACGTCGGCAGTGAGCTTCATTTGAGCGAGTGGGTGAAACGGGCTGATAGGTTGATCCGAGAGCTGCCAAGCGCGGAGTCGACCAAAGAGCTTTTGAATATTGAAACTTCTGAACAAGCCCGCGATCCCGACGAGGCCGATCAGGTAGAAAACGCGGAAACAGCAAAGCTGGAAGAAAAGACTGTCGAGAAGAAACGCCGTCCCTCGCGCGATGTGCATCCAGCGTCGATCTTCTGGGCCTCCCTGATAATTAACGAGTTCGTCAGTCACCTTCGTGCCGTTCCTCTCGTGGGGAACCCGGCAGAGCTTCGTCGCGCCTTGGTAATGCTGCTTGACCAATTCAATTTTCGCGAACAGGTCGCGCGACCCATCAGAAGTGAAGTTTCCGATCGCGAGTTGCCGCAGGCGCTGCTTAACTTCAATAGCCTCGAAGCTCTGCGACGTGCTTTCCTGGCCGCCGGCAAGTCAATTGAGGTTGCGTGGAGTTCCCTGGCGCCGCCCTCGCAAACCAAACTCGCAAGCTATATCGAGGAGGTTCGTCGCTCGCTTAGCTCTCAAACGCAACTCTCCGCCGCCGCTGACACCCGCGGCTTGCGCGTTTTTGAAGTTACCGATGTTCGCGGTTTGCGCTTCCGCGCCGTCTTCATCGCAGGGTTGGTTGAAGGTGGCTTTCCCTTGCGCGCTTCGCGCGACTGGATCTATCCGCACGAAGAGCGCGAGCGATTGAAGCAATATGGGTTGACGCTCGAAGACATCTCGCCGGCGACGCTCTTGAAAGAAGAGCATTACTTCTATCAGGCCGCCTGCCGCGCTACCGAACGTCTTTATCTTACCCGGCCCCTGGTGTTGCAAGACGATGCGGAAACCGTCGCTTCTTACTACATCGACGAGCTGCGCCGCGCTGTAGCTCCACTAAAAATTAAAGCCGAGCCTATCAGGCGCGATTACGACGGCAGGCAATTGCCTTGGGTGTCGCGGACCGCTGAACTTAACATCGCCCTCGTGCGACAGCAGGAGCGGCGCATCCACCATGACACTGTAGACTTGTTGCCACAGCCGCGCGTTAAGAGGTTGTTGACTCTCGCGCGCAACGATGGCTTCGTCAGCGACTCAGCACTACGCCGCATTGAGATTGAAAGAGAACGCGCCAGCCGGGAGTTCGGACCTTATGATGGCGAGATTACCGATCCACACCTCATTGCGCTCTTGAATCAAAGATTCGGCCCGGACTTTGTGCATAGCGCGAGCGGACTAAGCGTCTACGGCAATTGTGCCTATCGCTTTTTTGGCCAGCGGGTTTTGAAACTGGAACCGCGCGGCGAAGTGGCCCTCGATCTTCAGGCTATCGATGCCGGCAAGCTGCTGCACGACATTCTGCGGCGCTTTTTCGAGCGACATCGCCGCCAGCCTTTGCACCAAATCGATCGCGGCGTGCTGCAAAAAGAATTACGTGATCTCGCCGACAAGGTCTTCGATGAACACGAGCGTGTGGTGCCGCCGCTCAACAAACAGATTTGGAAGATTGACCGGGAGATTCGCAAGATCCTGCTCGACCAGGTGCTCTTGTATGAGCTCGAGGTGCAGGAGAAGGCCGCGCCCCGCGGCGTTGTCCCCGCGTACTTCGAGGTTGCGTTTGGGATGAAGTCCACGAGCGTTAAGGATCCTGGCTCGAAAAGTGAACCACTGGAGTTGTCCCGGGCTACCTTTGTCGGCGAGGAAACAATGAGAATCAGCGGGCAGATCGATCGCGTCGATGCCGCTGCCGATCAAACATTGATCGCTTACGACTACAAACTGTCGACTGGTTCAAGCAAGGAAGACATCAAGGCTGGGCGTAGTTTGCAGTTGCCGATTTACCTCGAAGCGCTTGAAAAATTGATCTTCCCGAACCAGCCGGTCGCCGGCGGGGGCTACTACGTGATTCGTGGTGGAAACGAGCGTCGAAATAAAGGTTTGCATCGCGCCAGCGTTGCCGGCTATTCCGGAATTAGTACGCGAGCAGGTGCGGTAATCAGCGATGACGAGTGGCTGCAGATTCGCGCCGACGTCACCGCGAAAGTGTGGAACTTTCTTGATGGGATGCGCGCCGGGCATTTCGCTGTGGAGCCATCTGAGAAAAAGAAGACGTGCCGTTTTTGTGACTTCGCCGCGGTTTGCCGCTACGACCAGTATCGGATCGAGAGAAAAAAACTATCCGCAGATTACACCGATTCCACAGATGTAAATTCTGACTGAATCACTCTTACATTGCGCAAACTCGGATCCATCTGATCTGTGTAACCTGCGCAATCTGCGGATCGATTTCATACTAATGTCTTCACAAAAACCAAAACGAGAGTTACAACCCGAGCAGGCTGCGGCCGCCCACACGATTGATCGTCACATCTCGGTGACTGCCGGGCCCGGCTCAGGCAAGACGACCGTATTGGTCGAGCGTTATCTTCATATCCTGCTCCAACACAAACTTTCGATCGATCAGATCGTCGCAATCACCTTCACCAACCGCGCTGCCAATGAGATGCGCGAGCGTCTCAGAGAACAACTCAACCACCTGCTGCAAAATTCGTCCGCGGAACAGCGCAAACAATGGCTCGGTTACAAACGTACGCTCGACGGCGCCGTGATCACTACGATTCACGGTTTTTGCGCGCGACTCTTGCGCGAGTTTCCTGTCGAAGCGCGCGTAGATCCTCAGTTCCTGCTGCTCGACGAGCATCGTGCCGCGATGCTTTTGGATTCCGTCGTGGAAGAAGTGCTGCGGGAATTCATTGTCTCCGGACACGTAAAGATCTCCGCACTTACGCTTGGGGTTGGACGCGGCAAATTGGCGACGGCCCTCGCGCAAATGTATCGCGAAGTGCGCGGCCAGGGTTTGTCATTGAACGACCTCAAAGTGATGACCGCGCGCAGTCATGCGACAGAAGCGCATCACACTGAGGCACTGGGTAAGCTCGCGGAGGGCATGAAGGGTTTTCTAAGACTGCGCCGCACCACCTCGTCGCAAAGAGCCAATCAAAGTGAAGTTGCGGCCGGCTGGGCCGCACTGGAACCACTGCTGCAAACCATTCCCGCGCCTGAAAGCCTGGCGGACTACTGCCGCACCGTCGAAGGTTTTCGTAAAGTGCGTCCCCAGGCACGCGGCGACTTCACCAATCATGTGAGAGCGTTGGACGAGTTGGTCTGGGAGAAAGATCTCGCAGGAAGGGTGCCGCAACTCTGTCTTGATCTCTTCGCGAGACAATACGCGCTCGAGTTGATCAATGTGCTCAATCGCATTGACGAACGCCTCAACGAGGAAAAACAAAAGATGTCGGCGCTTGATTTTGACGATCTGGAATTGAAAGCGCTCGAACTGCTGCAACGTCCGGAAGTGATAACGCGCGCGGCCGAACGTTACAAGTTTTTCCTGGTTGACGAATTCCAGGACACAAACGGCCTCCAGCGCGAGTTGTTGGAAAGGTTGGCGCTGCAGAAGAGCAGGCGCGAACAAGCGAACCTGTTCATTGTCGGCGATCGCAAGCAATCAATTTATGGATTCCGCGGCGCCGATGTCGATGTCTTTCGCGAGATGAGCGAGACCTTGAACAAGGCAGGAGGTCGGTCGCAACCGCTGTTGCTGAATTTCCGCAGTCAACCACCTTTGGTCAACTTCTTTAACTATCTTTTCGAACGCCTCTTTGAACCGAAGGAAGACGTTTCGCAGCAGGAACGCAATGAACTGGGCTACGTCGCGCACGAGCCAAGCGAGGCGAAACGTAAACTACGCGACAGTGGTCCGCTTGTAGAGTTAATAGTCTCGACGGAAACTCCGGTTGACGCGGCGAACGAAGCCGGCGATCCAAAGGCTGAACAAACTTCTCGCGAGCTTGATGCCGAACAGTTGGCTCGAAGGATACGCGCTCTGGTTGATCCGCAGAGCCTGGATACTGCGACCGCTGACGCTGGGATTGCTGATACGCGGACCGCGAATACTGGGACCGCGGGCGTCCCGCCCGCATCAAGTGAGGTCCTCTCTCAAGTAGCGGCTGAACCAGGAAGCGGGCGAGACGCCCGCGATCCCAGCATTAGCGATCTCGGTGTCCACACTCGCAGCGTCCGGGCTCCGCGGTTCAGCGACATTGCCCTCCTGTTCCGCGCGATGACTAACGTGCAGATTTATGAGTCGGCTTTTCGGCGGGCAAACATTCCGTATCAAACGGTCCTGGGCCGAGGTTTCTATGAACGCGAAGAAATCACCGACCTCATCCAGTTACTCCGCTTTCTCGACAACAAGACAGATGAATTGGCACTTGCCGCGGTTCTTCGTTCACCGCTGGCCGGCCTATCCGACAATGCGCTGCTCGCACTTCGTTGCGCGCCCTGGTTGAAAGACGTCGGCACCGGCGATCCAGTCCGCCACTTCACCCAAACCCGCCGGCTCTTTACCGCAGTGCGCCGGCATCGCGAGATCGCTCACATCAGCGACGCCGAACATGAACTGCTAGACCGGGCTGCAAGTCTGATCAGCGCACTGGTAGCGCGTCGACACCATTACTCGCTTACTGATCTTCTACGTTACGCCGTCGAAGAGTCGGAATATCCAACGGTGGTCGCTGCCAACTTCGACGGCGCTCAACGCCTCGCCAACATTGAGCGCCTCTTCACGCTCGCTGCGCGTTTCGAACAGTCGGGTAATTATTTGATTCGAGACTTCGTGCGCTACGTCGCAGACTTCGAGGCAATTGGCAGCCGCGAAAGCGAAGGACAAATCGATGAAGCGGCGAATGCCGTCCGGCTTATGACGATCCATCAGGCCAAAGGTCTCGAGTTCCCAATCATAATCATTCCCGAGTTGCAGCGTTACTCCAGAGTTCCTGATAACTGGTTTTTGCTCGACCGGCATCGCGGGTTGACGCTGAAGGTGCCGGATGGGCGTGGCAAACTCGTCGCTGGTTCCAGTTTCAGTAACTTCGAACAACGCAACGGCTGGCGCGAAGAATTTGAGAGCATGCGCCTGCTCTACGTTGCGGCGACGCGCGCTGAAGACCGGTTGATCTTTTCCGGCACGACTAAAGACTTCGCCAGCCTCAATGTGAAAACAGACACCTGGCTTAAATGGATCTGGCAATCGTTGGGACTGGAAACCAGATCGCAAAGCGGTGTTGTTGAACTAGCGGATGGCGTCGAGATGCTCCTGACACTGAATCCTACTGCGATGACTGAAGCGCCGACGTACAGCGAAAGGGCGGCTCCGCAGGTCCCTGAATCAGCCGGCTCGCTGAAGGAAGCCTTTCCGTTGCTGCGTTCAATCCCGCCCGGAATCGCAAACGCAGTCCAGCGCTTCAGCGTCACGCAACTGATTAACTACCAGCGCTGTCCCCGGCAGTATTACTTTGAGCGCGTGTTGCGAGTTCCTTCCGCGGACGAGCTTGCCGTCTGGAACAACGCCGAAGCTCCCGAACCTCCCGCTAATCTCAATGCGACGTTAAAGGGTGCGGTGATTCACCGCTTTTGCGAAACATATTCACCCGGCGACGTTCCCGAGGAACGATTAAGAACCAGTTTCGCAGACGTGATTCGTTCCCGTCAGGCGCAACTCGCCGATCGACTCGAAGACATCAACGCCGATCAGGCGCTGAAAGAATTGTGGCCCCTCGCGCAGAACTATCTTTCAAGTGACGTCTTTCAACGAGTTGAGCAGGCGAGAAGGTTGAGCGGCAGAGCACCCCGGCCCTTGCCAGGTAACGAAGCTGGCCTCTGGAGTGAACTCAGCTTTCGTCTGCGACGGCCGAAGGGAATACTGACCGGTACGATTGATAAGCTCCTAATCTATCCGGCGCCAGCTGGCGGCTTTGAGATTGAGATCATCGACTTCAAAACTAATCGCATCGGCGCGTCAGGTCAGGACCTGAGGGTTCAACATGGAGCGATCGTCTCAACGGCAGCAAAGGCGCAAGCTGCGCAAACCCACGCACCGCCGACTCAATCTGATGCCGTGGCAACCAGGCGGGCGATAAAGCACCCCAGCGGGGCTGCCCCGCTGGGGACCCCGCACCGCCCGCGCTCCCAGTTTGAAGCCGGCACGCAACAGTTTGAGTTGAACTTTTCTGAAACTACCTCCAAAGAGAAGATTGAAACGGGAGACGGAAGAGACGTAGCCGAATCCCCGTTGCCTGCGCTGGAACAAGAAGTCCGGCTGGCTGCTTTCGACTACCAACTGCAAATGCAAGCGTATGCACTTGCAGTTCAGGAGTTGATGCCGGATCTCGCCAGGGCCGGCAGAATTAAGGTGACGCTTCACTTTCTCCATCCCAATGTCGAGTGGGCCTTGTCCGCTGCCTTATTGGAGCCCACGGCGTGCGCCGAAGCAATAGATGCAGCAATGCATAGGATTATCGCGTCATGCCATCCGGAAGACTTTCCCGTGCATCCGGCCAGGCACTGCCGGATGTGCAGCTTCCTGCGCGTCTGTGCTGCGGGCCGTCGATGGGTCGCGGATCATTAGCCACAGATTTTCACCGATAGAAGCGGAGGAGCAAAAGACTGGCCGCGGATTCACGCGGATGACGCAGATCAGAATGTCATTGGTCTGTTCCGTTGCTCATCTGTGCTCATTCTGAGCCATTTGGTTTTTAGTCTCTGTAAATCGCTGCCCTGCCTTTCTGATCTGCGTCATCCGCGTGAATCCGCGGGCTAGTTCATGGTTCTAATCAGCGTGTATCCGTGTAAATCTGTGGCTGGTCATGTATTCTAACGTCACCGACAAAACGACAATGAGTAAAACCGCAAGCCCAGGATTGGGCACGCCAGCTCCCGATTTTACGTTGCCGGATGGCGCCGGAAACGCATGGACACTATCGCAACAGCGAAACAAAGTTGTGGTGTTGTTGTTTTATCCCGGCGACGAGACGCCAATCTGCACTCGTCAGATGTGTTCCGTACGTGATCGTTGGGCCGACTACGCGGCAACGGGAGCGGAAGTTGTCGGAATCTCTACAGACTCGGTTGAATCGCATCAGAAATTTGCCGAACATCATGAACTACCGTTACGACTGCTCTCGGACAGCGATCAAGCCGTGGCGAACATGTATGGCGCCCGTTCGTTGATTCCAGGGAAAGTTGCGCGTTCTGTTTTTGTGATTGATGCGCAGGGAATAATTCGACACCGCAAGGTGCAACCACTGGGGCTGTTTCGTCCAAAAGATGATGAAGTGCTCGCCGCAATTCGTGCGGCGCAAAACTAAGTCTCAGGTCTCAAGTCTCAGGCCTCAGGGTGTTTTTGAGATCTTCGACTCGATTAATCTACGCGGTGGTTCTCGAGAGTTAGACCTGAGACTATTTTGAGACCTGAGACCTGAGACTTGAGACTCTAAGGAGTAGTAATGGCTGAAACGATTAAATGCAAACACTGCGGCGAGAAAAGGCCGGCGATTGGATTTGCACCTTTTCCTAA
Organism: Pyrinomonadaceae bacterium; assembly: GCA_051000815.1. GTDB lineage: Bacteria > Acidobacteriota > Blastocatellia > Pyrinomonadales > Pyrinomonadaceae > PSRF01. The sequence goes on along the minus strand of JBPCNX010000025.1, from coordinate 54,592 downwards.
TGAGCTCGGGCAGAGAATTGCCACTGAAATATGTCAGCCATGCTGGGCCGGATGGTTGCAAAAGCAAACTCAGATTATCAACCACTACGGTTTGGACCTGACGAATCCGGACGCGCAGAATTTTCTCTTCGATAACATTAAGGGCTTCCTTTTTAACGAGACTTCGGACTTGGCGCAAATCGATACGACTAAAGAAGGTAGTGTGAAATGGTAACAAGAGTCCAACGTCCAAGGTCCAAAGTCCAACGTCTTTCTGATCTTTGACCTTGGACATTGGACCTTGGACTTTGGACGTTGGACTGGTTTATCGTTCACAGTAGATGAGCTTTACCAGGTCTCCCCAGGCCGGCGCACGATCCCCAAACCACGGATGAGTCTTCGATCTCCTATGCCAGGACTACAGTCGCGGATTGCCCTGGGAGTTGTTACCCTGCTTTCAGTCGGCATTCTCTCCAATCGATTCACCAACGCCCAACGTAGCGCTCTCGACACCTACGCGATCACCAACGCGCGAATTGTTACCGTTTCAGGAGGAACAATTGACCGCGGCACCGTGGTGATTCGCGACGGGTTAATCGCCGCAGTTGGTGAAAATGTAGTGACTCCTGCGGACGCCCGCGTGATCGACGGTAACGGACTCACCGTCTATCCGGGACTAATTGATTCCCATACATCATTGGGAATGCCGCAGCCGTCGCCTTCGCCATCGCCTACTGCATCGCCCGGTGGCTCAGCGGTCGGCGTGGCAAGATTGCAGCCATCCCCTCTCAGCGCACCAAACTCCCCCCATCCGGCAGGGCTGCAACCCGAAGTGCTCGCCGAGGATTTCATCAGACCCGGCGGCGATCAGATTGAAGCGGCGCGCAAAATGGGCATCACCACCGCCTTGTCAGCGCCAACCCGCGGAATTTGGATGGGGCAGTCAGCGTTGATTAATTTAGCCGGCAACACAACGCAGGAAATGATCGTGCGCTCACCGCTGGCCCTGCATGTCGGTTTCACTCCGCTTCGAAACGGAATTTATCCCAACTCGCTGATGGGTGTTTTCGCTGTCTTAAGACAAATGATGCTCGATGCGGGTCGCTACCGTGAACTACAACAAGCTTATGCGCGTGCTCCGCGCGGTATGCGACGTCCAGATCCTGATAGAGCTTTGGAGGCGCTGCTGCCCGCACTTGATGGTGCCCTGCCCGTTGTCCTGTATGCCGATAGTGAACGGGAGATCAGTCGCGCCCTCGACCTCGCAGAAGAATTTAAGTTGCGCGCGATCATCGCCGGAGGAATGGAATCGTGGAAAGTCGCTGAGCGTCTGCGCGAACGAAATGTTCCGGTGTTGCTTTCACTCAACTTTCCGCGACGGACAACGGCCTTGTTGCCGGAGGCAGATCCCGAACCGCTTCGCATCCTGCGCGAGCGCGTAGAAGCCCCGAAGACGGCGGCCAGGCTGGTCGCAGCCCGAGTGCGTTTTGCGTTTCAGTCCGGAGCAATGACGACCAGTGGCGATTTCTATCCCAACATCACGCGGGCAATCGAAAATGGGTTGACGCGCGAGGATGCGTTGCGTGCCCTCACAAGGTCGGCGGCAGAGATCCTCGGCGTTGCCGATCGACTCGGTTCGATCGAAACAGGCAAAATCGCAAATCTGACGGTGACACGCGGAGAACTCTTCACACGCACGCCGGTCATTGCCTATGTCTTCATCGATGGTCACCTGGTCGATTTAAAACCCACAACACCGCAAACCGCTCTGGCAGCGGATGCAACGGCTACGGGCACGTGGACAGTGAACGTGAATTCCGGTTCAGCAGATCTTTCCGTCACCCTAATCCTGCAACAGGAGGGGGAACGATTGCGGGGTTCAATCCAGGGCGCTTTGGGAACCGGAGAAATCTCAAACGCTTCGATGGGAGCCGGCGGAGATTTTCGCTTCACCTTTCCTGTTACTCTTGAAGGACAAACCACGGAGGCAACGTTCACCGGCAAGCTAACGGGAAACGAGATGCAGGGCGCAGTTACCTTCGTCGGCCGGGCTCCCGGTACGTTTACCGGCACCCGAGCTCAACCAACACCGGGAGATTCAGCGGGAACAAATAAAGCGTCAGAACTGTCCGGCACCTGGCTACTCAATCTGTTGGTTGGTTTACAGACCTTTCCCGGAACACTGAGTCTCACGCAGCAGGGTCCGACCTTAGTGGGCGTGTTGCAAAGCCCGTTCGGCACAACAGAGCTGAACGGAGGCACTGTTGGTTTGTCTGGATTCCATTTCATCGCCCGGGCCAAAGTGGAAGGCAAAGTTGTTGAGATGGCCATTGCCGGAAGTGCTTCCGGTGATGAACTCCGCGGCACGATTCGGTCCGAAATCGGTTTCGCGCGTTTCACGGGCATGCGGCAGAAATAAAAGATGTCAGAACCGGGAGCGGTAGCGACCGGGTCCAGTGCGTCACGGTTGACTAATGAAAATCTAGTTTTTTTTACTTGAATGGTGCACCACCGACCAGGTCGCTACCCCGACCAGTCGGGGTTCTGTTATTGAGTGACAACGATCCTCTTGTGAACAAACTGCACCAAGCGGTTCAGTTGCAAACGGAGTCACGATCCACGCTGACAGGGTAATAACGATGAATAGATTCTTAACCAATACTCTGATGTGTGCGCTGCTTACTGGTGTTTCCTTTCCCAACTCGCTCGCACAGAGCCGCAGCTCGAGTCAGGAAACGTTAATCCGCAATGCCACGGTTCTCACGATCACGCGCGGAACGCTACAGGATGCCGATTTGCTGGTCCGCAAGGGGAAAATCGCCGCCATCGGCAAGAACCTGAAAGCGGCCGCAGGGGCGCGCGTAATTGACGCGACGGACAAATACGTTATGCCTGGCATCATTGACTGCCATTCGCATTCAATGCTCGACACCATCAATGAAGGCACGCTTTCAGTAACTTCCATGGCGCGCACACGTGACGTTCTCAATTCTAACGACGTCGATCTGTATCGCGCGCTGGCCGGCGGTGTCACGACTCTGAATCTCTTGCATGGCTCAGCGAACGCTATCGGTGGTCTAAATACCGTAGTTAAGATCAAGTTTGGCAGGCCGGTGGAAGAATTTCTCTTTCCGGGCGCGATGCCGGGGATCAAGTTCGCCCTCGGAGAAAATCCGAAACGGTCAAACTCTCAACCGCAACCAGGACAGCAGCGTCGCTACCCGCTCACGCGCATGGGAGTCGAGGAGGTTATTCGCGAAGCTTTCACGCGCGCCCGTGACTACAAAAAGAGTTGGGATGAGTATCGCAGTAGTGTCTCGCGCGGTAGTAAGAACCTGGTAGCGCCGCGTCGCGATATACAACTCGACCCCCTGGTCGAAGTCCTGGAAGGCAAACGTTTCGTTCACGCTCACTGCTATCGCGCCGACGAAATTCTGATGCTGATTAATCTCGCGAACGATTTTGGTTTTAAGATCAAAACGTTCCAGCACACGCTCGAGGGCTACAAGGTAGCGAAGGAGATCGCGCAGCACGGTGCGGGCGCTTCGATTTTCGCCGACAACTGGGCTTACAAGATCGAAGCCTACGACGCGATCCCTTACAACGCGGCGATCATGACCCGGGCTGGCGTCAATGTATCGATGAACTCCGATTCTGATGAACGCGTGCGGCGACTGAATATCGAAGCCGCGAAAGCAATGCGTTATGGCGATCTGAGCGAAGAACAAACTCTTAAACTAATCACCTGGAATCCTGCCTTTCAGCTCGGCATTCAGGATCGCGTAGGTTCGATCGAAGTCGGCAAGGATGCGGACCTGGCAATTTGGAATGGCCATCCGCTAAGTGTCTACGCGCGCGTGGAAACGACGCTTGTTGACGGTGAAGTCTTTTTTGATCGGCAACAAGACCTGGCGAAGCGTCCCGAGGTTCTGAAGGAGCGTGCGCTTCTCGAAGCTGCTGAACCGAATCGCCCACCGCCAGGAGGCACCTCGCCGCAGGTGCCTCGGCGTCGTCGCCCCACCAATGCCGACGATGACCTGGGGGAAGAAGAGGTCGAGCAGCCATGAGCAGAAAACTTCGAGATGGGGAGATGAGGAGACGGGGAGACACGGTGACTTCACACGCGAAGAATTTCTTTTCGATCACCCGCGGCTTTGCCGCCCCCCAGTGCGGAAAGGCTCCGCCTTTCCGTCAATCATCGGCAATAATAACGAGGCTGCGCTTCGGGCCACGAGTCGGAGCTTCCTCTTCATCAATCAAAACCAGCCTGCGGAAAGCTGGAGCCTTTCCGTACCGGGGGGCGGCTAAGCCGTTCTGCTTGATTGTTTCGATTCTGTTAGGCGTATCGTCAATCTTCGCGCAACAGATTGGTAACCCGACTTCGCAGAACGGCGTCACTCCGCCACGCGCCACTTATGCAATTCGTAACGCGCGCATCGTTACCGTATCCGGGGCCGATATCGAAAACGGCACGATCGTGATTCGCGACGGCAAGATTGCTGCTGTCGGAATAAATGTGGATGTTCCGGCGGGAGCACAAACAATCGAAGCGCGCGGTCTTTCCGTTTATCCGGGAATGATTGATGCCGGCACTCAGATGGGATTGGTCGAAGTGGGACAAGGGGCACCAGGCACCGTGGATACTGGCGAAGTCGGAGAACTCAATCCAAACGCCAGGGCAATTATCGCGATAAATCCGCACAGCGCCCACATTGCGGTAACCCGCGTTGACGGCATCACAAACGCCCTTGCGCTTCCTTCGGGGGGTTTGATCTCCGGTCAGAGCGTGCTGCTGAATCTTGTGGGAACAACTCCAGCGGAGATGGCGTTGGTACCCGATGCCACCCTCGTGATCAATTATCCCCGAGCAACGACTGGCGGCGGTTTCTCTACGCAACTGCAAGTCAGTTTCACCGAGGCCCTGGCGACGGCGAATCGCCAGCTTGAAAAAATTCGAGACTTGTTGCGCGACGCGGAAACTTATGGCCGGGCTCAGGATGCTTACGCCAGGGACCCAAAACTTCCGCGACCGGATAAAAACCTCGTACTCGAAGCTCTCGTTCCCTATGTTCGCGGCGAGCGTCCGGTAATCTTCCGCGCTGCTCGCGAAAGCGAAATCCGTGGCGCAATCAATTTCGCGGAAGAGATGAAACTGAAACCGATCATTCTTGGCGGTGACGATGCCTGGAAGATCGCTGGTTTGCTCAAAGAGAAGAACGTTCCAGTTATCCTGACCAGCATCCTGGACTTGCCGATACGCGAAGATGATTTCTACGACACACTTTATGAGAGTGCTGCGAAGTTACAGAAGGCGGGGGTGACGTTCTGCATCTCCAGTGGCGACAACGGCGCCAATGCTCGCAATCTTCCCTATTATGCTGGTATGGCCGCAGCCTTCGGTTTACCGAAAGGCGAGGCGCTGAAATCCGTCACGCTTTATCCGGCGCAAATTCTGAATGTTGCAGACCGTTTGGGATCTATTGAGGTCGGTAAAATCGCAAATCTGGTCGTCACAGACGGAGATCTGTTGGAAACGAGAACGCACGTACGCCAGCTTTTTATCGACGGGCGTCAGATTCCGTTGAACAGCCGGCATACAGATCTAAATGACGCATTCAAGAATCGCAGATAGCTGACAAGGTGTTCGCAACTCGATGTGCGCGCCGTACGCGCGGAAGATGGTAGCCAGGGGGCAAGCGCGCCTATGGCGCTTCTTGCGGTTTGTCAGAGGAAGTTTATGAGTCTCAGAGGAGGATGCATTTCTTGAAAAAAACTCTCTTCGTTTGCCTATCCAAAATCGCCGTTTTGCTCAGCGCCCTACTACTTATCTCAACAAGCGCTTACTCGCAAACCAAATTACTGCGCTTCCCTGATGTTTACGGCGACCGGGTGGCGTTTACTTACGCGGGCGATCTTTGGACGGCGCCGGTAAGTGGCGGTTCGGCAATTCGGCTTACAGCTCATCCCGGCATGGAAGTGTTTGCGAAGTTTTCTCCGGACGGAAAATGGATCGCCTTTACCGGACAATATGACGGAGATGAGCAGGTTTATGTTATGCCCTCGGCTGGCGGCGTGCCGCGGCAAATGACCTTCTATCCCGCGCGGGGACCATTGACGCCGCGGTGGGGCTGGGACAATCAGGTTTACGGTTGGTCCAGCGACGGCAAAAGGATCTTCTTTAAGTCGCAACAGGACTCGTGGGCGTTGCCGATCGCGAGACTCTACTCTGTCTCCGTCGATGGCGGTTCGAGTGATCCGCTGCCGATGCCCCAGGCCGGCTCAGGAGATTTTTCGCCTGACTCGTCACAGATGGTCTACTCGCCACAGTCGCGAGACTTCCGCCCGGAGAAACGTTACGGGGGTGGTCAGGCCAATAGCCTTTATATCTTCGATCTGAAAAGCTTTGCCACGAAACGCATCACTGAAGGGCCGCGCGCCACGCGCGATCCGATTTGGATGGGCGATACCATCTACTTCAACTCCGACCGTGAAGGACACTTCAACCTCTACGCCTATGACGTTCCGACCGGTAAGACGACGCAGATAACCACCAACAAAGTATGGGATGTGCGCTGGCCCAGCTCCGACAACGGCGAACGGATTATTTATGAGCTCAATGGCGAACTGCAGATCCTCGACACGAAGAGCCGGCGCAGCTCTGCAATTTCGATCAACGTGCCCGATGACGGTCTTGCGCGGCGACCGAGCCGCGTTCCGGCTTCCGGCCAGATCGAATCAGTAAACCTCAGTCCCAAGGGTGAACGGGCCGTATTCTCCGCACGTGGTGATATTTTCAGCGCGCCAATCGAAAAGGGACCGACTCGGAACCTGACTCATTCATCGGGAGCGCATGACAAGTGGCCCAGCTGGTCACCGGATGGATCTCGGATCGCATTCATCTCAGATCTCACCGGTGAAGAGGAGTTGTATCTCGTTCCCCAGGATGGCTTGAAGGCACCGGAACAAATCACTCGCGGCGGCAGCGCCATGCGTTACCAGCCGGAGTGGGCCCCCGATGGTAAGCGGATCGCCTTTGGTGATAAGGACGGAAAGGTTTACATCGTCACGCTTGCCGATCGCAAGATGGTCGAAATCGCCGACTCACCTCGCGGACAGATCCGCGACTACACCTGGTCGCCGCGGGGAAGCTATCTCGCTTTCAGCATGGCCGTTTCGGGAAATGGTTTCTCCTCTGTCTACGTCTGGAATGTGGCGGATGGAAAAGTCAGCCGTGTTACGGATGACATGTTCAATGCTTACGGCCCTGCCTGGGATCCTCAGGGCAACTATCTCTACTTCTTAAGCGACCGGGAATTCGCGCCCCAAATTTCCCAGATAGAGTTTAACTACGCTACCAATCGCGACGCCTACATTTATGCGATGGCCCTCCGCAAGGATGTAAAGCATCCCTTTCCACCGGAGAGCGATGAAATTTCCATTGCCAAACCTGATGAAACGCCTAAGCCAAAAGGCACTCCGCCCGGGATCGAACCGAAGGAGCCGGGGAAAGACCTCAATCGGGAAATAAATAAAGAACCGACGCAGGAGGCTGAAAAACCATCGCCGGCAGCTTCGCCTGATCCCAAAGACGCTGCTGCCAAGCCGCCCGCTACAATGGTCATAGATTTTGATCGGATTCAGAATCGAGTTTCTCGTGTGCCGGTAGGTGCGGAAAACTATGGGGGACTTTCAGCCAAGACCGGGCACCTCTTGTACGGCATCGGCCCGGCGTTCTATTACGGGCGAGCGGGAGATCGACCGACTGTACTAAAGATCTATTCGCTGAAAGATCGTAAGGAGACCACGCTCGCAGAAGACGTCAGGGGCTTCTCACTTTCTGAAGACGGCTCAAAGATCCTGGTCGTGCAGGGTCCCTCCTACAATATCTACGACGCCACGCCCCAGGGCGACAAATCCAAGAAGACGATCTCGACTGCAGGACTGGTAGTCGACCGAGTGCCTACTGAAGAATGGAACCAGATTTTTCATGAAGTCTGGAGGCGCTATCGTGACTGGTTCTACGTTTCCAATATGCATGGTTACGACTGGGTGGCATTGCGCGAACAATACAAACCGCTGTTGCAGTATGTGGCTCATCGTTCGGATCTCAACTACGTGATCAGTGAGATGGTTTCCGAACTGACTGTGCAGCACGCATATGTGGAAGGTGGTGACTTTCAAATTCCGTCGCGCCCGCGTTATGGCCTGCCGGGCGCCCGCTTCGAGCTCGACAAGAAATCAGGACGTTATCGTATTGCGAAAATCTTCGCCGGAGAAAACGAGGAAGACATTTACCGCTCGCCACTCCGGGAGATAGGGGTCAATGCGAGTGTCGGTGACTACGTCCTGGCCATTGATGGCGAAGAACTGAAAGGCAATGACGACCCTTACCGGCTGTTGCGTAACAAGGGCGATAATCCGGTGCAACTGACACTCAATACCCGGCCAACAATTGACGGCGCGCGCCATGTGTCCTACCGGCCGATCACCGACGAGAGCAATTTGATTTATCTCGACTGGATCGATGGCAACCGGCGCAAAGTGTCTGAAGCCACAAACGGACGCGTTGGCTACATTCATATTCCCGACATGGGAGCGGCGGGTATCCGCGAGTTTATCAAGTGGTACTACCCGCAGATTCGCAAGGAAGGGCTGGTTGTAGATGTGCGCGCGAATGGCGGCGGTAATGTTTCGCGGATGCTGATCGAGCGCCTACGTCGCAAGCTGCTGGCGCTTAACTACTCGCGCACGTCGGATGAAGCCAACACCTACCCGGATGCAGTGTTTATTGGACCGATGGTCGCGTTGCTTGATGGTAATTCCGCTTCTGACGGCGACATCTTTCCGGCGATGTTTCGTGAAGCCGGGCTGGGGCCTTTGATCGGCAAGCGTTCGTGGGGCGGCGTTGTCGGCATCAGTGGTCGCGGACCATTGATCGACGGGGGCGGGATCTCGGTCCCCGAATCCGGCCTGGCGAATACGAAGGGTGAATTTATTATCGAAGGCTATGGCGTCGATCCGGATATCGAAGTGGACAACGATCCGAAGCTTGTGCTGGAAGGCAAGGATCCACAACTTGAACGCGGCATCGCCGAAGTGATGGCGCGACTAAAGGCGCCTGTGAAGTTGTCGCCCAAGCCACCCGGACCAGTGAAGACGATAAGGTAACAACCTCCGCGCAATTCTGTAATTCTTCGATGAGCCAGGACAGCGTATCCTGGTAGGCGGGCTCGTAGCGAATCGGGACGTAAACTTCAACCCGAACCTTTGGTGCGAAGCTGGGCAAGGCGCTTCTTTCTCCATTCAGAAATTGTCTTCTACCGGCGAGGGAATTCGGCGGCCGAGACTGACGCTTTCGCGGGTTTCTTCGTGGTTGCGGCGTGAGGAACGACCTGATACTTATCCTTCATTCTTGCTGATTATCGTCGAAGGACCCTTCATCCAAAGGATCTCCCTCATTAATCCATCAATCGGAACACGCTGGTGGGGGCGTCGTTGGGGAATGAGAAAATGAAGACTCAGATCAAGCTTTCGAAGAGTTCTGAAACCGAAACCCGCCAGCCGCTCAGCACTCTCGACTCCGCCCAGTCACCGTCAGAGTAGCGCCAGGTTTCCCACGCCGGCTTCCCTTTATGCTCGCTGGCATGACGAACTTCGATTGTGCTCACTGATGGATCTATTAGCCACAATTCGCGAACGCCCAGTGCGAGATAAGTGTGGGCCTTGGTAGTGCGATCGTAGACAGCATTACTTACGGAAAGATATTCAAACACGATATCCGCTGAAGTTCGCTTCCTACCCATGCGCTTACCGAGCTCTTCGGAGACAAACATCATGTCAGGTTCGAGATATATGCCCGCATGAAGGTCTGTGTAGATCGGCTCGCGGGGATGATGAGCCTCCCCCGGAATTTCATGAGCCAACAGGAACTGCACAAGCGATTTGTTCAAACGCGAATCTATTAACCCGTGAGGCGGATCAGGTGGTGGGCACATGAAAAGAAATCCTCCGATTAACTCGTAGTGAGAACGATCATCGGGATCAGGAAGAGTGAAAAACTCTTCGAGCGTGTAGCGATGCAGCAATGGTGAGAAGCTGACGTTTGGAGCTGTGTCTAGCGACTGCATTGTTCTTACCTCCACTTCTGATGAATCGTAGCATCAGAGCGGGACACGGCAAACGGTTCTGAATCGGCTTCCCGAACCTGGCTGGCCAGGTTGCAGGTAAACGACAAAGTCATTCCTTAATCACCAATTTCTCCGGCGGCAACATCGCCTTAGCGCCTTTGTGTTGCCAGCAGCGAGTTGGCTGATGAATACGCCTCGAGCAGGGCGTTCCCTTTTTGGTCCGTGCGCCACAAATGTAAACCACCTCTTCGGCAGGCGGTGATTGAACCTTGCCGCCATCTGTTAATGAGACGCCTTGCTGAGACTCGAAGAGCGGCGAATTCGCGCTCCGCTGGATAATCAGCGGCGGCGGAGCCGGACGCATCGCGCGACCTGTTACCCACCCCAGCATGAAAAACAGGATCGCCATAACCAGGGGAAGTGTTAGACGTTCCTTCCGCAACCGTCTCGAGCAACTGTCGCAAAAGCGCCGGCTGGTCCAGGGATGCCAGTGAAGACGAATGATTTTCGTTCCACACTCAGAACAGAAGTTTGGTCGGTGCATCGTGAGAAACTTTGGGAGGCTACGTAAGGTCCTCGCGGTTTTTGCATCGCATCCGCGAACGACATTATATTCGGGTTCGCACCAAAGTCGGCTAATGCCTCCTCCAAGGTGTGACATCTTGGTCATGAAAGACTCGTGGCAAGGCCTTTCTGTAGTTGAAAGCAACTGAACGGCGCCTTTTTGCGTCCGAAGTTAGCAAGTACAAAGTCATGAAAGCGGGTTTGCAAAGACTTTGACCGCACAGGCATACTCCCTTAAAGTCCCAGGAAATTTCTCGATGAAGCATCTACGAATATCTTCAATCCCGATCAGAACCCTGCTTGCCACTCTATGTTTGTTACTACTGTTTGGTAGCAGCGTCGCAGTCAGCGCGCAGGAAACAGATGACGTCGTAACCATTGACACTTCTCTCGTACAACTCAATGTCGGTGTTGTAGACAGCCGTGGACGTGCTGTTACCTCTCTTTCGCGAAACGATTTTTCGATCTACGAAGACGGAGTGAAGCAGTCGATCTTACAATTTGAGCCGACGAACGCGCCGTTCAGTTTGGTGTTGCTGCTTGACATGTCGGGGTCGACGCTCGGTTTCCGGCAGCAACTGAAACTGGCCTCCACCCGCTTTCTGGATGCACTCGCTCCGCAAGATCGAGTTGCGGTAGTTCAGTTCAATGCCAAAGTGAAACGTCTCTCCGGTTTCGGTGAAACTCGAAAAGACACGGCCTATGCGATCGACATCGCTGATGGTGCTGGCGAAACGTATTTATACGAAGCACTCAAGTTCGCGCTGAAGGAATTGGAGCAGGAGCACAAGCGACGCAAGGCGATAGTGGTGCTTACAGATGGCCTCGATACGCAGATGCGTAACGTCGATAGAAAAGCTGTTGCCAAAGCCCAAACAGACGAAGAAGCCCTCAAGGCGGTTAAGCCGGAAGCGAGCCCTTCATTGAATGCAGTTCTGAATGCCGCCGATCGACTGGGCGTAACAATCTTTCCCCTCGCGTTACCGTCAGGCGATCCAAAACGCTTGCCGATTCCCGGTCCTGACATCACGGGCATTTATTCGGCGGCGCGCACACGTTTACAGAGTGTGGCCAATCGCACGGGTGGTCGTTTGACCGAGATCAACCGCCTCGATCAAATGGCGCGACTGTATGCTGAAGTGGCGGCCGACCTGAGAACGCTGTACACGGTTGCGTACCAGGCGCGTGGTGATCGGCAGCGCGATGGAAAGTGGCACGAAATCAAGGTTGAAGTGTTGAACCCGGAACTGATCGCGCGCACGCGGCCGGGATACTACGCGCGTTAACGCGCGGTTTCGAGTTCAGAGTTTCGAGTTCAGAGTTTAATCCTGGGGTTTGGTTCGAGTTTCGTCTTCGTAGACGTCGTTTAAAGACATCTCGGAACTCTAAACCCGAAACTCGAAACTGCCCGGCGGGGCGTTGGACTTTGGACTTAGATTTACTTATATTCGATTTCCGAACCAAGCACGCACCCGTAGCTCAGTTGGATAGAGTACCTGACTACGAATCAGGGGGTCGCATGTTCGAATCATGCCGGGTGCACCACTCCCATCAACCACTCAAATAGGAACGGTAGTCAATGATAAAGACTATTGTTACGTGCGCTTGCGGCGCGGTGCGGGGCGAGACGCCAGCACTCCCAGTAATCAGCGCCTCATTGCAGTCGAGGCCTTCCGCTCTCCCAGCGATCAGCGAGTAGTGCTCCGGCTCTGGTCACCCTTGCAGGCTCTCAACGTCTGATTGCTACTTGCCGGATTCATGCGGCTAGCCCGAAGGGCGATTAGGCCAGCCGTTGTACGGCGGTTGAATGCCCCCCAATAATAATTTGTGAGGCCGTTTTTAACGGCCTTTCCCGAAGTATCCACAACAAGCAAGAAACAGAAGGACGTGTCATGCAGTTGAAAACAGCCGCCAAACTCGCGATCGCGTGTCTTTCAGTCAGCGCTTTAATGACTCTAACCAGAGACATCTGGACGCATTGGGTCATCGTAAGGGGCACCTTTACTGACATGCGCGCACTGTCACTGGTCGTGGTGGCCATCGAAGTTCTATTGATCCATGTGCCTCTAATTATTTTCTTCGTGGTGCTTTCTCGGAAGCGTATTGATGATTTACAAAAGACAAAAGGCCACTCGAATTGAGTGACCTGTATTGTCTTTGATGTCGCCAGCGAGGTGGCGATCACCCTTACTGATTGTCTTCACAAACAGCGTGCCTCGACACTAACCGGAGTATTAATAGGATTTGCCTGAGTTGTGTGCGCGGCAGCGCGCAGTTGCGGCTTTGCTGCTTGAATAGGAGCTTTAAAACGGAGAGATAAAGTTTGACTTCAAAATCGATACTTAATATTGACAGCATTCACGAGCGTCTCGCCCTCGAAGCTAATTCTTAATTGGTTTTAAACAAGACGCTGGAGTTCGGTGAGGTCGGGCAATCCAGTTTGCGCACCGAGCTTACGACACTTTAAGGCGGCGGTAGCATTAGCCAGCTTCAAAGCCGTCTCAATCTCCTCGCCGCGCAACAGCCCATAGAGAAATCCTCCCCGAAAGGCATCGCCCGCGCCCGTGGTGTCGTGGCAACCGCCCGGCACTTCATACGCCGGCGATTCCAAAAACTGCCCCTCGCAGTAAATCAACGCGCCGCGGTTTCCCATCGTCATGCCGACCAACGCGTTTCCATAACGAGCCTTCATCTCGACGAGCGAGGCGCGTTCGTCGGCAATCCCCGTAACTCGGTGTGGAAGTTCTCTCGACGAGATTAGAACATCGATCAACGGCAACAGGTCGAGCAATCCTTCATAAGCATTGTCGACATCTGCGGAAATGATCGTGCCCGCTTGGTGGGCCGCTTGAGCCATGCGAAGACAGGCTGGGGGATCATGTGCGTCCAGGTGCAGGACACGCCCGAGGGCAGCGAAGTCCAATGGCACTTCTGAAGGATGATATGCGAGCCGCTCATCGCGATCCCATACAATTGTACGCTCTCCATTACGCGCATCAACGACAATGAACGCCACTTGATTGCGCGCGCCCGACACCACTTCAGCAAACTCAAGATCGATATTTTCGTTTCGTAACGAGGCCAGGCCAAACTGGCCTTCATCATCCGAACCAAATCGTCCCGCATAGGCCGCTTTGAGACCTAACCGCCGCAAGGCGACCATTGCCGTCGCAGTCTGGCCACCGGGACACCGCTGGTGTTCCAGTAGCCTGACCTTGGTATCGAAAGCGGGATACGCAGGAACAACAACGATGTGATCGACAGCGTTGAGGCCAAAGCCCACAGCATCGAAGCGCCGGTTAGAAGGGAGAGTTAGTGGAAAGTGCATTTGGAACTAAGTTGTGTCGGTCCGCCTCCGACGAATTAGTCTTCGTTAATCTTCTCGGCTAAAATATTGGGACCAGGTTGAAGGCATTAGCAGTGGCTCTAGAAGAAAAGCTCAAGAACATTCCACGTTCTGCCGGTGTCTATCTCTACAAAGATAGCACCGGAAAGACAATCTACATCGGCAAAGCCAAGAATCTGCGGAGCCGTGTGCGTACCTATTTCCAGGAGGCGCGTCCCTTCGATCGCAAGACCGACGCGCTGGTAAGACAGATTGCTGATGTGGAGTTCATTGTCACCGACAATGAAGTCGAAGCCCTGATTCTTGAAGCCACTCTAACTAAAAAACACAAGCCCCGTTATAACGTCAATCTTAAGGACGACAAGTCGTATCCTCATCTCAAGCTCACGATCAACGAACCGTTTCCCAAAGTAGTGATTACCAGACGGATCCAGGGTGATGGCGCGCTTTATTTTGGTCCATTTCTTCCCGCAAGCCTGGCTCGAAAGACTATTGACGTCATCAACCGCACCTTCCAACTGCGGACCTGTGACATCGAGATCGACGGTAAAGCGCCCCGACCCTGTCTCGAGTATCACATCAAACGTTGCCTTGGTCCTTGCGTCAAGGGACTTTGCACGCCTACTCAATATCAGGAAGCGGTGAGGGATGTGCGGTTATTGCTCGAAGGCAGGAACAAAGAGCTGGCTGACACACTTGCTGAACGCATGTCGCAGGCTTCCGCAGACTTGCGGTACGAGATGGCGGCAAAGTATCGCGACTTGCGGAAGACTGTAATCAAACTTTCCGAACAACAGAAGATGGCTACTTCGCCTGAGCGCGACGTCGACATCTTCGCCTACTACCGCGAAGGCCGGCAGCTGGCGCTGCAGCTGTTCACGATGCGCGAGGGTCATATCGTCGGACGGCGAGAATTCTTCTGGGAAGATATCGAAGACGATTTCAATCCGGCATCGTTCCTGAGTGATGTGCTCGCTCAATACTATTCCAGCGACTATGTGCCAAAAGAAATTCACGTTCCGGTAGAGCTTGAGGATCGTGAGCTGCTGGAAAAGGCGCTGACTGAACAAAAAGGTAGACGGGTCAAAATTCTCGATCCCCAGCGCGGCGAGAAGCGCGACCTAATCGACCTCGGCGAGAAAAACGCGAAGCTGGCGTTCGAACAACGCTTTCGCGTTCTCAAACCGGATATGAAACTCGTGCTCGAAGAGTTGCAGGAGACGCTCGAGCTGCCGCGCTTCCCGGCACGCATAGAGTCTTTTGATGTTTCAAATATTCAGGGAGCCGAGAACGTTGCCGGCATGGTTGTCTGTGAAAACGGGAAGATGAATCGCTCCGAGTATCGCAAGTTTCGGATCAGAAGCGTCGAGGGTTCAAACGATGTGGCCTCGATGCGCGAAGCTGTGTTCCGTCGGTACCGGCGTGTGCTTGATGAAGGCAAGCCGCTGCCGGATCTGATCATGATCGATGGCGGCAAGGGGCAGGTTAGCGCTGCTGGCGATGCGTTGCGCGAACTCGATCTGGAAGCGGTACCGCTGGTCGGCATAGTAAAGCCACCGTTTCGTCATAACGAAGTTTCCCATTTACTTATAAAGGGACGCGAAGACGAACCGGTCTATCTCGACTCACACTCGCTGATTCTGCGCCTGCTACAGATGATACGGGACGAAACTCATCGCTACGCGGTCACCTATCATCGCAAGCGTCGAGAGTTGCGTGATTTCACGTCGGAGCTAACGGCGATTCCCGGAGTTGGCGCAAAGCGCAAGACCCGCTTGTTAAGACACTTTGGATCAATTCAACGCGTGTCGCAGGCGAGCATCTCTGAGTTGTCGCCCTTCGTAGGTCTGAAAACGGCGCAGGAGATCACCGAGCACTTTGCGAGACAACGGGCGTTGGCGGAAATTGGACCGAAGACTGAAGCACTTCTGGTTAATGAGAACTAGGGTCCCTGGTTTTATGTAGTTTGACGTAGTGAATCGTAGTAATCTCCGCAACAAAAATCATCCACGAAATGCGGGGAAGGAAAAGAAAACTATTTTGAAGCTTTAGAATTCTTGAAGTTCACTACTCTGAACCCCTGGCTCTTACTCTGAGTTCTTGAAACCGACGCGCATCATGAACATCCCTTGTGCGCCAAATCGAAGTTAATCCAGACACCAGGTTCGGCACGACTACGGGCCCCGAACAAAGTGCACTTACAGGAGGATCTCCATGGCAAGTAAAGCAAGTATCGCTGGTCATCCGGTTCATCCGATGATCATTCCCTTTCCCCTCGCACTCTGGACCATGTCGTTCGTTACTGACCTCCTCTTCTACTTCACGCGACAAGCAACGCTGCCGTTGATCTCGAAGTTCCTGCTGGCAGCGGGCTGTGTTGGAGCGATAGCGGCAGCGATTCCAGGGTTGATTGACTGGGCTTCAATCAAAAACCACGAGGTGAAGAAGATCGCGAACTGGCACGCGCGTTTGAACATCATCGCGCTACTTATCTTCGCGGCCAGTCTCTATCTGCGGATGAAGTCGGGCGGTGCAGCCCTGGTCGACTACGGATTGAAGATTCCGTTCCTGCTTTCCGTCGTCGGTGTGATTCTAATCGCGATTTCGAGCTGGCTCGGCGGCTCGCTATCTTTTGAACATGGAGTTGGAGTCAAGCCGCAACATGACTCGCCGGAAGAGGAAGTCGCGAAGGTAAGGTTTCCCTGACGACAGGCAAGTCCAACGTCCAAGGTCCAATGTCCAAGGTCTGCTAATTAGCCTTGAAATTTTTTCAAACAAGCTTCGACAGCGGACCTTGGACTTGGGACTTGGGACCTTGGACGTTGGACTTGCTCTTAACCCTGCGGCTGCACGCCGCGCGCTGCGGTGAACTCGTACGAGATGTGCATCTTCAACGTGCCATCGAGCATCTCGGCACGCACATCCTTTACCTGGGCCTTGACCGCGCCGTTGCTGGCTTTCACGGGAATCAATAGCTGCAACTGCTGCGCGCGAATCAGCTCGAGCGGATTGACACGCTGATCAATTGCATTACGCACAAATACCGTGACGAAGTTGTTGGCGATTGGGTTAACCCCTTCGAGATTGACGCCTTCAACTTCCACCTGGCCGTAAACTGTCTGACTGGCCTGATCGAACCGCAGCCCAATACTCGTCTGGGCCCAACCTTTGAACTGCGTACAGTTGCCAAGGAGGTTGTAACTCCCACTGAAAGCCAGGGGCGCTGCGATCTTTCCGTTGGTAAACTGCACTTCAGTCTTTACGTTGCTCCCGGCCGGCGCCAGGGTGATCGTGTTGGTGCATCCCTGCTGTAAAGCAATCTGCTCGACATTCATCCCGCGGGCATCCAAGCCGTTTCCCGCGAGGTGAAACGAGGGCGCATCCAGGTCTTTAAAAATTGTTCCCAGGAGACCATCGACGAAACCGCTGGTCAGGCTGACAACAACCGTACCGGCGGGATCACCTGCGGAATCCGGCGCAGTAACTGCTACTCCCGGGCTTGATTTAGCCCGCGGGATGCCGAGAAAGAAAACCGCGCCGGCGGCGCCGATGATTAATCCCAACAACAGAATTACGAAGTACTTCATTAGTATTCCTTCCTTTACTAGCGCGGCGAAGGTGACGAGGTTGCGGCCGGCGAACTTGCCGGACTAGTGCTCGACGCCGCCATGTTGCTCATAAGCGCCTTAATCAACGACGCGGCGGTGTTCGTCAATGCATCTATCTGTTGTTTCACTTGCTCGGGCGGAACCTTGTTGAAACCCAGCGGGACTTCAAACAACGTAGGATCCACAACCAGGGAAATGTCGCGCATCTCGGCGACAACTTTCGCGCCCTTCACTCCCTGCACGTTGCCACTCGCTTCCGTGTAGAGCTCCGATCGCAGCGGTAAACCTGTTTCTTTGTCGACGAAAACAAAAGCTTCAGTGCTGACGCTTCCGGCTTGCGTGTTCGTGTTGGCCACATGACCGTAACGATATTTCATAGCTGGTCGGGCATTGACTGCCTCCTCTCCAACTTGTTCCACACCTTGAAGTTTTTCCAGACGCGCCACCAGTTGTCCCGGAGTCATCAACTTTTGCAGTTGGAAGCCTGTTGCTTCGGGTGTCAGCTCGGCGTATTGCTTGCGGGCCGGTGCGATAACAATGTGCAGGCCACCCTTTTCGAGATAAATAAGATCTGAGCCGTCAGGAAGTTTGAACGATACGCGACGGTCAGCTCCGCTGCGCGCGACTTCGGCAGACAACGTCGGAATGCCAATCGTTTTTTGTCCTCCTTCAGTCTCCGCTGATAAGACGAGCGTGGCGCGATAAGCGTCTGGTTCCCGCGCCGCAATGACCGAAGGACTTACTGGAGCGACATTAGAGTTCACATTTGCGGGACTCGTGTTTGCATTAACCAGGAGGTTTGTGTTGTTAACATTCGTGCCTGGCTGACAAGCGCTTATTACCAGGCTGAACGCGATCAGGCCCACAAGACAGACGATTACAGAAGGTGTTTCCAAGCGTTTCATAAAGTTCTCCGGAAGATTCTTAGCGTCGTGACGCCGTTATTTAAGAGGGGCCTAAGGGGGAGCCGTAGCATACCACGCGAGACGCTTCAGGGAAACACCAGGTATCTAACCAACAGGTACTGATGCACTCTGGAGTTGAGTTCAGGATTGCCGATTGCCAATTGCCGATTGTCGATTGTCGATTGCCGATTGCCGATTAGTTGAGGTCAGTACCACCCGGCGGTAGCCGGTGGCTCGGTGCGCTAGCACTCAGGCCTCGCGTGGTAATGATTCATTACTCGAACTCGGAGGGCAATCATCCAAACTTAAGGCAGGCCACGAAATCCCATGAAGATTGTCAGTACGCTTAGTGTGATTTAGTGGATCGCTCTACAAAGCTCATTCGCTGTTGACTTGAACCTGAGTTTTCGATAGAAGCAGACTGCTTTCTTAAATCCCGCGTGTGAGATCAACTGATGAAAACTTTTGCAGTTCTGCTTGTGCTCGGCTTTACTTTGTCGCTATGTAACTTAACCAACAAGCTAAAAGGCGTGGGTTCATCCTCGGGCGGTTCCAGCAAGTCGGCGCCTGTCGTCTCGGGCGGCGCTGATGTTGGGCAGGCCGAGCCCACTGAGGCGCAGAGCGCTGCCCTGGCGGGTGGACAGAATGTCAGCTGGGATAAGCAGGGGATGTCCTGGACTCTGCCGCCCAACTGGAAAAAGGCTACGGACGAAACCAAAATGCTTGTCTGGCGCTCACCGGGTTCCTGGGATGCCGCGTCTTTAATTGTGAACATCTCGCCCATGGACGAGAGCTTCCCCACGGAAATCAGTCTCAATGCTTTTTACGACGGGGCAAAAACTCGCGCCAAGAATGGCGAGGTGGACGAACTGAAGTGGGTGGAGATTGATGGTCTGAAGGGCCTGCAGTTTCGCGAATCAAATCCGGAGGCAGCGGACGGCATTCGGCGTCTACAGTGGCTTGCCTATCGCAAATATGCGGGACAAGTGCAGATGGTAAACCTGATGCTAGCTTCCAACGGCAAAGATTTCCCGCGCCACCAGGATGCGATGTACGGCATTCTGTATTCAACAAAGATTACGCACTAATGAAAAGGGGGAACGGGGTAACAGGGGAACCGGGTAACAGAGGAGCGAGCAACAATAAGCCCTATGTTCCCCTATTCCCCTGTTCGCCTGTTCCCCTGTTCCCCTGTTGCTTAATTCTTCTTAATGTAGTTGCGATGGATCCACGCGTCCTTCTGTGCGCGGTCGCGAGTCTCAAAGAAAATCTGCTTCTCATCCTCGCTCGTAACCAGGCCTACGCGCGCGCTTACTTCTTTTTCACTTGCCTTGGCCTTCTCGCTGTCTGTAAGGAAGGTCTTCACATGGTCCGTTGTAGCCTGCTGAAACTCTTCCTTTTGGATTTCGGCGATAGCCTCAATGGCATTCGCTTTCAACAGCTTGGGCCAGAGCTTTTTGAAGAGCGCGTTTGAACCGTAAACATCAGCGCTGTTCACCTTCCCGTTGATTGCAAAAACATAACCGATTACGTCGTCCCGTCCGTTGATTATGTTCATTAGCGCTCTGTTGTAACTATCAGCAGTCTCCCTGACTTTCTGATTTTCAACCGCCAGTTGCAGGCTCGATTCCGAAACGGAGGAGTTAACCCGCGCTCCGATGTTGGAGCTCAGTTTGTCCTGGGCTACGCGCACGTTCTCCCAAACAGCCCCCTGCGAACTGGAACGTTTTGCCGCCAGCTTGATCTCCTTTGTGGACGCGACGTCTGATGAACTGCTGAAAACCGTGACCTGTTCGTTGCCGCGTCCACTCCAGCGGCCGTGCTCTACACAGAAAGCGGCGATCGGCATCTTTCCTGACTTGCGAGGCACGATCAGATCGACCCCGATCATGCGATCCTGTTGTCCGCCTTTCACAATGTCGCCTGCCTGAACGTAGATGTCGTCGTTGGAAACATTCTCGATCGAGAGTTGGTTGACGCTCTTCGTCTCATACACCACAACCTTCTTCTGCACCATTGCTTCCTGCAAGGTGATGAAAGTTGTTCCGGTGAATGTGTTCTTGCCGTGCACAAGAAAGATCGAAAGGTTCTTATGAGTGTAAGGTCCGGAGAGACGATACTCGCCGGCCTGGATCTGCGTTGATTTGCCGGAAGCGGATTCGCCTTTGCCGGAAGTCCGGTGTGATATTTGTTGCGCCGTAATCATCGCGACCCCGGTTAGGACGGACAACACCCCCAGTGTTAATGCAAACGCCTGATTCTTCATCTTAATTTTCTCCTTGGAGCACTGAACCAGTGCAGAACGCGATCTATCGAGAATGCGCAGTTCAGTACTGCAGCTGAAGCTTCTGATCGGGGAGACCGCATGGAGATCCCCTGAAGTTCGGGGAGACTCCCTTGGCAGTAAAACTAGCTGGTTGGAGAACGAGGCTGGGGAGGATTCTTGCGAGTTGGACGTGGAAGAGCAGGCTGATCGTTGCCAAATTAAGGTTGGACGTAGGCGAGGCCGGGATAAAAATGGCAGCGTGACTCAGTTTGCGCCGCCTTTATCTGCTTCATGTTTTATCCTTCTTTTATTTCCAAATACCCGCGACCTCAAGCTGCGCGTGGGTAAATGCTGTTGCCTGATCCAAAGTAGGAGTCAAATACATGCTGATAAATCAAATCACACTTCTGCCCGTAAACTTGTTTTGAATAGACACGCGGCAGGTGATCCAAGCTCTCTTCAATTGTTAACCGCACGCCAGCGCGTGCCTGTTGTCGCGCCCGCCAATCAAGCACTAACTTCTCACGCTTCAGCACCTGCAAGAGTTCTCTTGCAACTTTCTTGACTTCATTTCGTTCTTTTTCAGTCAAAGAGATTTCAGGTTTCGTGAGGAGGTCAAACACGGCAAGTTCCTCAACGTTCAGTTGCTCTGCGATGTGTCGCTGGTCTTCGGCATTGAGCCCTTTCGTGAACTCCACGAGCCGCTCAAACGTTACCTCGACGTTAACCGCTCCTGAGTTGTACTCATCAATCATCTCCTGGAAATGTTCCAGGTAGTCCATTCTCGTGCGATTGAGGATAACCATTTCGGCCAGCTTCGCCGCCAGCACATTTCTTAATCGCTCAACTTCGGTGTGCTTCCTTCCTCTCGCAAACTGTTTCTGGAGGGCGTCGAAATCTATCTTGCTCAGATCGACAATGCGATCCGTCTCGTGGATGACATAGCCTTCGGAGGCAATCGAGGTATCCAGCAGAGTCTCAACCCTTGAGAGCACATCAGAAATGTCCGGTATCGGCGCCAGGGCCTGAATCTTGTCTTGAATCGCGGAAAGCAGGAGATTTATTTGACCGAATTCGTTAGCAAACGGATCAGGCAAGATGGCCTTGTACAATCTCGTCACGTTGTTTGTAAGCGAGCGATACTGTTCTTTCGATTCATCACTTTCAACGATAGGTTCCACTGCGTCGTCAAGCAGCTTCACTCTTGTAAAGCCTCCAGCATCCCGAATAGCCGGCAGGTCAACCCAACGATCGGCGCAGAACTCCTCGGCGGAATTGATTGCACCTCGCAACAACTCAACCAGCTCCTGCTTGTCTTTAACCGGTGTCTCACCAGGATTTATTCCCCCGCCGGCGCCGTAGATGGCCAGCGCCTTTTGCAGATTTCTGAAAACGCCGACGTAGTCGACAATCAAACCGTTCACCTTATTTCGAAACACGCGATTCGCCCGCGCAATTGTTTGCATGAGAGTGTGATTGCGCATTGGCTTGTCGAGATAGATTGTCGAGCAACTGGGAACGTCAAAGCCGGTAATCCACATCGCGCACACAAACACCAGCCGCAGGGGATCGCTCGCGTCTTTGAACTTCGTATCAAGGTCCTCTTTCAGCATGCGCTTTCGATGAGGGACAATGTTCGCGCCTTTCGCAGCCAAATCCTCAACTTCGTTTTGCGATTGCGAAACTACGACTGCCATGTCCGTCTTGCGCATGAGTGCGATTTTGTCTGCCAGTTCCGCGTGCTCGTCTTCCGCGCAGGCTGAAAGCTTCGATTCAAGCTCTCGCAGATGTTTGTGCCAGTACTTGTGAACCTTGTCGAACATCCGCACGGCCGTGGCCTTGTCGAGTGAAATCACCATCGCTTTGCCTTGAAAGCCGCGACCGGCGAAATGTCTGACAATATCTTCCGCGACCTTTTCCAGCCGATCATCGCGCGTGATCAACTGATACTCGCGGGCAAACTCTCGCTCCAGCTTCTCTTCCTGTTCTTCCGTTAGCTCTGCTTCTTCGATCACTTGCGCCATGTCTTCGTTCAGCTCTTCATTAACAAGCTGCAACTCGGGTATGCGGTTCTCATAGAAAAGTGGAACGGTCGCGTGGTCATCCACCGACTGCCTGAAGTTGTAGACGCTGATGTAATCGCCAAACACTTCTTTCGTGCGTTCTTCACCAGCCATCAAAGGCGTTCCGGTAAAGGCGATGAAAGCGGCGTTGGGCAGAGCGTTGCGCATATTCAAAGCCAACTGGTCATACTGGCTGCGGTGGGCTTCGTCGGTAATGACGATGATGTCGGAGCGGTCTGATAACTTGGGGTATGTTTTGCCTTTATCAGTGCGGAACTTTTGTACGAGAGTGAAAACGTGGCGGTGGTCCTCCCGCAGCAGTTGCTTCAAATGCTCGCCGCTGTTGGCTCGCACCTGATTTTCCGGTTCAGCGACCGCTCCGGCCCCAGCGAAATTTTTGTAGATTTGATCGTCGAGATCCTCGCGGTCAGTAACTACAAGGAAAGTCCAGTTTCCCGGCAACTTCCGCAGAATCCTTTGCGAGAAGAAGACCATCGAATAGCTTTTGCCGCTACCCTGTGTGTGCCAAAACACGCCAAGCTTTCCCTGGTTCTTTCGAATCTCTTCGACGGCTTTGATGGCCCGGCTAACGCCCAGGTACTGATGGTTTTTCGCCAGCAGCTTCAGCAAGCCTCCCTCGCTCTCAATGAATAGAGTGAAGTTCTCAACTAAATCCAGCAGTCTCGCGGGTTCACACGTACCACGAATCATCGTCTCGAGACTGACGATTCCTTCATCGCCTTCGTCGTTAATCTTCTTCCATTCAACGAAATGATCGAGGTCTGCCGTCAGGCTGCCGATGAGGCTCCTGCTTCCATGTGAAAGGATGATGAAGGCGTTGTACCAGAAAAGCTTCGGGACCGTGTTCTTGTAATCGCGCAGGTTGTGGTGAAAGGCATCCTCTGTCCGCAGCTTTTTTAGCTCAATGAAGACCAGCGGCAGACCGTTCACAAAACCGATAAGGTCAGCGCGGCGTTTGTACATGTCGCCGGTGATCCAGAACTGCGACGCCAGGAAGAAGTCGTTATTCTTCGGGTTATCCCAGTCAATAACTTTGACCCTCACGACTGATTCTTCATTGCCCGCTCTTCCCTTGGGCGAGGGCTGGTGAGAGGGTGCGGAGCTTGCTTGCATGCCAGTCAAGTCAGCTCTGACGCCGTCTTTCAGCAGCTTATAGATTTGGCGGTTCGCTTCGGTGCTGCTCATTGCGCTGCGGTCGCGCGTGAGAGCTTCGATGGCAATGGTTATCGCTTCAGCAGGAAGATCAGGATTGAGTCTTTCAAGGGCTGGTCGCAAGCGAGAGACTAAAACGACCTCAGCCGCCGTCTCACGACCGAGACTTCCGTTTGGACCAAACGTTTCTTGGTAACAGTTCGCTACTTGCCAGCCCAGTTCTTTGAATAGCTCAATGGCTGGTTGTTCGACGAGAGTGTCTTCTGAATAGCGAGAATTCACTGCAAATTATGGAAGAGAGGTTTCAGCGGAAATCGTCGGCGCTCAGCTTGGCGCCTTCGATGATGCTCTTCAGTGTGCCGATTGGAATAGCTTAAAACGTGACTTCGACCAACGTGGCGGTTGCGGGCACTGAAATGTCGCTCGGTTCAAACCACAGTTCCAGCGCTTCCCTGGCGTTGGTGATGGCTTCTTCTTCAGTATCGCCCGCCGACGCACAGCCAGGTAATTCGGGAAAGACGGAGGAATACCGGCCAGTCTCAGGATCTTTTTCGACTATCAGGCGAATCTTCATGCGAGCAATCATAGCGATGACTTGACTTAGCGTCTAGCGGCTCCGTCGTCAGATCGCTGCGTCCGCGCAATGTCGCATTGTAGCAGTTCCGCCTTTCAACTGAGTTCTTTGAAGAGTTCAATGGCTGGTTGTTCGACGAGCGAATCTTCGGAATAACTACGCTGCATCCCACTAATGGCTTCAAGTGGCCTACTTGTCTTGACTCTATAGGCAAATCGCCTACAATGGCATCATCTCATCCACCACGTGTGGAAGGAGTATTCGGCCCTCGTCATCGCAAGGTGGCGGGGCCGGCGTTTTTATAGGCCTCATATTCCCTTCTCAGTTTATCTTTGCGATTTGCCCGTTCGGTCATGTAAGCCGTGACCAACGACCAATAGCTGCTTCTATCGCCTAGTACGACTAGATATTCTTCATTAAGCCAAAGTAGAACGCGGCGTTCGTTTCCGCGTCTTCTGACACGAACGTTCTCCCAAACATTAATGCTTGCGTCATTAGCGTTCTCGATGATGGGTCGTATCCAACCTATCCGTTCACACCTCCGAAAGTCAGGCGTCCTTTCATCCTCGACTTCGCCTTCCTGGATGAGATGCCAGAAAGAATAGTCCTTGTCGTCATACGCGGGATGATAGCTTGTACGAACGGGTTTGCCCTCAAATGTGAGCTGACGGCTACGGTCTTTAAAGTCTCTTCTGAAAGTGCCATAGAGGGCCTCGACATAGGAATTCCAATCGCTGCCATAGTCGCTGAAAAGAACAACATCAGGCAGCCAGTGAGGGGCTGTCATGCCTGAGCCTCCGATGCCCGCCAACTGAACAGATTCACTTTGTTTTCGCGCAGCAGCGTTGTCCGCCTCAAGCTGTAGTGCGACCTTTCCATCGTGCGCCGAACGAGGGCTTCCTTAGCAGCGTTCCCGCTCAATTCCCGATTGACGTATGAGATAACGCCCGTTAAGAGGTCGGTCAATTGCAACTGTTCGACTTCGTGCGAACGGATAAGCTGGACCCTGTCGATAATTTCCTTGGAGAAATCGTAAATGCTGTTGCACAGAACATCATGGAGCTTCCTCACCTTGACCGCGCCCTGGGTGTCTTTGATGTCGATGTAGATTTTGTAACAAGCTTCGGGACTGAGAATCACCTTCAACAGGTCGAAGTACATCTTGTAATAGAAGTCGTCGTGACTCTGGCCGAAGGACGCGTGATCCAACTTGGACTTGTCAGGAACGATCAGGGCGCGAAAGTGCAGATCGTCATCGTCGAAAAAGTAATCCAGGATGTCGAGGTAGAATTGCTTCTTGGCGGGTGAAACCTTTGACCACTTGATCTCAAATTCAGGCTTCAGTCCGTGACTCTCTTTGATCTCGCGAATACGAACAGCGATCTCTTTGGTCTTTTCGAGGGGACACCAAACCGCACCAAGGACCATCGCCTTCTGGTGATCATTCTCCAGATGACAACTCTCGTCGCAGTAAATGTTAAAGACTTGACTCATCTCTTAAGAGTTTCAAAACGGAATATCGTCGTCACCCAGTGGCGCGTCATTCTCGTTATCGCTCGGCTCCGGTTCGCTATCGTGCTTGGTCGACTCGACGATGAATCTCGCTCGCTCATACAGTTCATCAAATGTGAGGATTTCCGGGCTGACGATGTTTCTTCTGAACAACTCAAACGTATTCCTTTTTGAAGCGTCGGTCAGTTGGTTCGTGTTACCGATTACTAGAATTCCTTTGGGTTGGACTGTGAAAGTTCTCTCTTCTAAAAGAACCTCGATGTTCGGCACCGACTGCGCCCCTTCCATCTCCCAAGTGCGGCAGTTTGCGTGAAGCTGCGACACAGCACCGCTTAGTTCTTCATTCAACTCCCACGCGCCATTCCTATACTGTTTCTTTCCTAAGACTTGCGTGCTCGGCCTCTTAATCTCGACCAGCGCTGTGAATTTGATATAAGCCTCAGTCCTTTGCAAAAAGTCTCCCTTCTGCATGCCTGCGCCGCTTACTTTTACCCCTCCATAGCTTGGCTGGGATTGGAGGGTGTTCATGAATTTGTAGTTGAGTCCATACCCAAAGATCCAAGTGTTTCTCTCAAAGAAGTCCTGCCACCATGCTTCGCTCTTGCCCTCTGTAAGATTTCTTTGGAACTCCTCAAGAGCGATTTTTCTTTGGGTGTGGATCTGCGCATAGGACAATCGCGTTGCTAAATCCGGATCGCTCTGGACAAGTTCGATCCAGATGTCATCGGAATATCCTTTAGCCAATAGAAGCCTGATGACTTTAGCGCGGCTAGCATCAGCTTGAATGATCTCTTCCTCCCGGCCTACAACCAAACTAGTCTTGCCAAAACCAATTTTCCCCTTAGTCGCAATCGTAAAGAGATTGTCCAGCTGATGAAACAGCTCCAGTGTAGGCTCGCTATGCAGGTTGAAGTTTACCTTCTCTCCAGCCTTTAACTTCGTCAATGGCTCAGTGGGCGCATCTTCCCAGTCGCCTTTGGAAGACTTGCGTTGATGGATTAGCGAAATGCTGACTCTAGCATCGGGGTTTCTGGGATTCCCAACAATTTCAGGTCGAAGAATTAGCCTCGTGGTTTTCGTCTCGGTGAGCACCTTATCCGAAACCGCGGCCGATTGAAGAGACGTTCTTTGGATTTCGTATTTTTCGGCCATCTTGAGCTCTAAGTAACCTAGCTTGTGTGCACAGATATCTCTCCGGAGATCAGTTTTGGCAGTAGCAGATCGCGCGTGTGCCGCAAGTTGGCATTCTTTTCGCGCAGTACGCGAAGTTGTTCGAAGATTGTTGCGCCTATTTCCTCGAATGAGGTCAACGTCTGATCGTCAGAAACGATCACTGGCTTCAAATAGGCTGCGCCTCGACTTAAGCCGGGCACGGCCGCATCGTTGTTAATGAAGTTCTGATGCCGGAGGTTGTAAAAGACATAAAGCAAGGAAAGCTTTGTTCTCACGAAGAACACAGTGTCGATCGCGTAGAAGTCGTCATCCGTCCAGAACACGCTGCCGACGTTTCCCTTTCGTCCGACGATTATTCCCGGACCGTTTGCAAGTGGCTTGTCGTGAAAACCAATAATCCCGCTTGAACCAAATACGGGGACGGATCCGCCCGCCCTTTCTTCGTGCTTCAGAGCCTTGCCGTATGCAAGCTCGATGACGTCTCCAAGCTTTTTCACTTCCCAACCGCGCGGGATTGTTCCAATCGAAGATTTCTCCAGTTCCAGTTTCTCGTGACCAGGAAAGCGGAAGTGGACGAACCATTCGCGGTAGAGTGCCTGCGCCATCTGTTCCAGACTCTTGATGCGGCGCGTGTTGTTCTCTATAAGATCGTCGTACGCGGACAGAATGCAAGCAATGCGTTCTTGTAATCTCAAACTGGGGTACCTTAAAGGAAGGGAACGAATCATTTCGAGGCTTATATAGCTTTGAGCAACGCCTCCTTTTATTGAATATAGCGCATCCTGAAAAATGGGTCCCTTAACCCAATAGTACAAGTATGGTGGATGAATCAATTGACGATTCGGACGCATAATGGCGACACTGCTGGATATTCCAAAACGATCAGTAGACCGCACCAGATGCGGCTCGCCAATGCTGCCAATGATCCCAAAAACAACGTCATCTGTTTGCGGTAAAGTCACTGCCTTCGAATTAGCACGAAAGTGCTTTGAAAAATCTTCCTCGTCTATAAAATCAACTTTTGTTAATTCTAGCCTCCCATCTTTCAAATTTTTCGAAGTTAGGTAGGGAACTCCCGCCAGTTTTCGTTTGATGCTGGCGTGTGCCCCGTCTCCAACGAGACAACAATCTCCTATTCGCTGAGAGATTAGAGTCGATTTCACGCTCAGCCTCTGTCTAACAGTCCGACAACATTGTTCGAAATCGTCTCTTGTAGCACTGCCGCCTCAGCGTTTAGCATTTCCAACTCTTCGTTGAGTTTCTCTAAGCGCTGGACAAAGTCGAAATCATCTCTCTCGCGTTCCGTCACGCCAACGTATCGTCCGGGGTTCAAGCTCCAGCCTTGAGCCCCAATGTCTTTGGCAGTTGCGACTCTGCATAGACCGGCGACATCGTGATATTTCAAAGAGGGGAATTTCTCCTTCAGCATCGCCTCGCTGCCGTCCTTCAATTCTGGCTGTTCGTCACGATAAAGCCGAGCGATGTTGGCGATAAATTCGATTTGCTCAGGCGAGAAGTCGCGATGGGCACGATCGACCTGCCGGTAAAGGTGACGCGCGTCGATGAAAAGCACTTTGTCTTTGCGCGAAGTATTTGCCTTTGCCTTGTCGAAAAACCAGAGTGTGCATGGAAGCGTGACTGTGTAAAAGAAGTTAGAGCCAATAGAGATCATCACGTCTACTGCACCCGACTCGATCAACTTTGTCCGAATCTCCAGCTCCGAAGCTCGCGCATCGCTAGCAGAGTTGGCCATGACGAAGCCGGCGCGACCCGATTCGTTTAGCGCACTGAAAAACTTCTGAATCCAGATGTAGTTTCCGTTGTCGGTGCGCGGCATGCCGAAAGGAAAGCGCGCTTTGTCGTCTTTGAGGCGCTCTTTGTCGATGCGATCGACGTTGAACGGAGGATTCGCCATTACGAAATCAAACTTGCCGACGGAGTCGTGAATGTCTTCGTAGTAGGAGTTGCCCTGGCGAATATCCCCTTCGAGTCCGTGCACGGCGAGGTTCATCTTGCAGAGCCGGACCGTCTCTTCAGTCTTCTCCTGGCCATAGACCATGATTTCAGCGTTGGGGTTCTTGTGATGGTTTTCGACGAAGTGGGCGCTTTGCACAAACATGCCGCCCGAACCACAGGCTGGATCAAAGATACGTCCGTGAAAAGGTTCAATCACTTCGACAATCAGCTTCACCAGAGACGTGGGGGTAAAAAACTCACCGCCTTTTGAGCCTTCGGCCTTGGCGAATTCGCCGAGGAAGTACTCATAGATCTTTCCGAAGACGTCCCCTTCCATCATCGGAATCGCTGAGAACGTCTTCAGCAGTGTCGCGAGCAAATCATTTTCAAGCGACTGGTAGCTCTTCGGGAGCACGCCCTCCAGCTTCGGGTTGTTGTTCGCAATCAACGTCATGGCGAGGTTGATTGCTCCGCCTAGATTTGAACCCTCGGGCAGCTTAAGCAGGTTTTCAAACCTACTAGCCTCCGGCAGGTAGATCGCGCCTCTTGCCTGGTAGTCGGTTGGCCCAATCTCGCGACGCTTCCCTCGCTTCTCCTGAAGCTGACGTTCAGTCTCCGCAAACTTCTCACTGGCATAGCGCAGGAAGATAAGACCCAGAACCGGAATCGCATACTCAGACGATTTCAGTTTCGAATTAGCGCGCAGCTCATCAGCGGCCTGCCACAGGCGTTTCTCTATCTCGTTGTGGTTTGCTGGCATCTGTTCAGTTAGTTAAGGATCGCCTGCAACACGATAACGGCAGAAAGGGGAAGGCTATCCAACTACAGAGGACGTTCGAGGCTGGGTCGCATTATAAGCGCGGTGAGAGCGTTTGCAACAGAAAGACTCACATCGAATTTACTAATTCAGACCACAAATCTGCGCGTCACCCTTCATGCATCGTCGGGGCGTCTGCATGAGGCACGAAGCACCGGCGGCAGCGTGCCTCGTACATTCCCATCGCACCGACCGCGACTCGTTCCTCCGATTCAAAAGTGCGTTGTGAGTAGTTTGCCGGTTGGCCGCACTTCATGCAGATGGCGTGCGTCTTCGTGATGTACTCGGCGATGGCGAGCAGTTGCGGCATCGGTTCCCAGGGTTTGCCGGTGTAGTCCTGGTCGAGACCGGCCACAATCACACGCATTCCACGCTTGGCCAGTTCGTTAACGACGTCCACCAGTCCATTGTCGAAAAACTGTCCTTCATCGATACCCACGACTTCAGTATCGGGTTCAATACGCGCGAGAAGCTCACTGGACGAGCGAATGTTTGAAGATTCATGACGCATCTCGGAATGAGAAACGATGTGGTCATTGGAAAAGCGCGAATCGACTTCAGGTTTGAAGACCTGCACCTTCTGCCGAGCGATTTTGGCCCGGCGCAAACGCCGAATCAACTCTTCCGATTTTCCGGAGAACATCGACCCGGCAATCACTTCTACCCAGCCGGGCATGGTGCGCAAATGTGGTAGCGGTTCCTGATCCATTCGGATTAACTCAGCTGTCAGATTCATCAGTATACAGTTGGGCGTTATAAAACGGGGCGAAGGCGGCAATCAGCGCTAGCTCAAAACTCATTGACCGCGTTACCAGATCGCGAGAGAGCACGCCCCACGCTCCCTCGCGACTACGCACGTCGCGCTTGCCGGAAACTTCGTCGATCACCAGTCCCAGTTCGCTGCGGCCTTCAATCACTCTTTTAACGAGGAGATCAGGCACGCTAATCGAAGGTGAAGATCCGAAGTGTCCCTTCTTCCCGTCGGTGGCGTAGGCCCAGCCCCGCAAGAACGTATGCCATTCACCCTCAATCGAGATCGAATGAAATCCGCCTTCAAGGCCGACATAAAGTTCAGCTTCCAGGCGGCGTGCCTGTAACAGATCGCGTACCGCGAGCGCTCGTTCGCGGGCGCCCTGCATCAGTTGCCAATCCGTTAAGGGCATAGCCGGAATGTTCGTCTCCACAGCGCGGGCGACCACGTTGATATCCTTCCATGAGGAATCAATACCTGCGATGCGCGCGATGCTGGCACGAACCGCCAAAACCTTGGCAGCTCGTTCCGAGCCTACTGCAATTGTTCTAATTTGTAGCTGTGATTGCGACCGATTCAAAGGTTGATGCTCACAAGAATGCTCATCTTCAAAACGCGTCAGAGGCTATAACAGAGCACTATGTAACGTCAAAACCAAGTTTGGACGTTGAGCTTTGTACTTCGGTCTTTGGTCTTTGGACGAAGAGTGTGATGCGTGATCTCACGCAACCGGCTGACTTAGACACTTGGTCAGCGGTAAGTCTCCGACTTACCGGCAAGCCTCAAAACTTTATCGGCGCGAGGCTCAGCCTCGCGCCCAAAACAAGAAAACCGCACGACGGTAAGTCAGAGACTTACCGCGCACCAGGCGGCAAAGCCGTGTGACAACATCGAAAGGAATAAGTTCAGAGTTCAAAGTACAAAGTCCGAAGTTTTGACGTGCTTGACATTAAATTGAGCCGTTGTTGTAATCAAACTCAACCAAAGCATCCCACCGAGTTATTGCCGGAGGTTCTACCAAGTGTCAATTGATGAGCTGGTTTACGACTGGAATAACATCGAACCCACCATTCGTGCACCCCAACGTCATATTGGTTTTGATGATGAGACGTTGCGCGATGGGTTACAGTCACCTTCCGTCCGTGAGCCGACAATCGAAAAGAAGATCGAATTGCTGCACTTGATGGAAGCGTTGAGCATCGATACCGCCGACATCGGTCTTCCTGGCGCGGGAGGTACTCACGCAGCAGGTGTCGAGAGATTGGCGCGAGAAATTGTCGAACAGAAACTGAAGATTCGACCAAACTGTGCAGCACGCACTCATCGGAGCGATATCCTTCCCGTTGTCGAGATCTCGCAGCGTGCCGGAATTCTGATCGAAGCATGCACTTTCATCGGTTCTTCTGCGGTCCGGTTCTACGCGGAAGACTGGACGCTCGACAAACTCCTGCAACTGACGGAGGACGCCGTTACTTTCGCTGTGAGCGAGGGAGTACCGGTCATGTACGTCACTGAAGACACAACACGCGCTGAACCGGAAACTCTTCGTGCGCTTTATACGACTGCGATTCGCTGCGGTGCGAAGGCTGTCTGCGTCTGCGATACAGTGGGGCATTCAACACCTGACGGAGCGCGCGCCGTAGTGCGGTTTGTAAAAGGCATTATTGAAGAGCAGGGCGGGAACGTCAGGCTCGACTGGCATGGTCATCAGGATCGCGGACTGGGAGTTATTAATTCCATTGCCGCCATCGAGGGCGGTGCTGATCAAGTTCACGGTTCGGCGCTGGGGATGGGCGAGCGTGTGGGAAACACTCCTATGGATCAGTTGCTGGTAAATCTCAAGCTCATGGGTTGGATTGATAATGACCTGTCGCGACTCGGCAAGTATTGTAAGGTTGCCTCCGGCGCTTGTGATTGGACGATTCCCCATAACTATCCGGTTTTCGGTCGCGATGCGTTTCGCACCGGCACCGGTGTGCATGCCGCTGCGGTGATCAAGAGCTACAAAAAAGGTGATCGCGCCCTGGCAGATCTGGTTTACTCCGGTGTGCCGGCCGGCCAGTTTGGTTTGGAACAGGTGATCGAGATCGGACCGATGAGCGGAAAGTCGAACGTAATTTACTGGCTGGAGAAACGCGGCATTGAGCCGAGCGATGAGCGCGTCAATCGCATCTACGAACATGCCAAGCGCGCGTCGGGGGTTTTGCAGGAAGAAGACATTCTACAACTGGTAGGAACTTAGGCTTGCCTCACAGCCGAGCAACAGAGAGTGCGCCACCAAAACCCCTGAAGTACGAATGCGAAAATTTTTTCTTGCGCGAGTTTCGGGAAAGCGATAAAGAGTAATTACGGATCAGTAGTCTTGCTTGCCCCGAATTTCACTTAACGAGTCCTGATTGAGAGCCTTGACGCTTCGCGTGATGGCTTGTAGACTCCATTCACTTACCTAACGTAGGAGCCCGACGCCCTGTCGCGTCGCTCAGAAGGGTTCCCCCAGACCCGCGCGTGCGGCGCTGTCTGATTTTCAAATCGATGGAGGTGCTTCGGTGGGCTTCAAAATCGGCCAGAAAGTCGTTTACCCTAACCACGGAATCGGAATAATCGAGCAAATAGAGAATAAGCAAATTGGAGCCACAGCGCTTCCGTTCTATACGCTTCGCCTCGCTGCTAATAACTCGCTGGTGCTGGTTCCTGTTTCAAATGCTTCGGAAGTCGGTCTTCGAGCGCCAATTACCTCAGGCGAATGTGAGATGCTCCTCAAGACTCTTGCTGACGACTTCTCTTCACCTGCAAATGATTGGAAAGATCGGTTCAAGGAATTTTCCGAGAAAATGCGAACCGGCGACATTTTTGAAGTGGCCGACGTACTAAAGCATTTGACCTACTTAAGTCACATCAAGCCTCTCTCATTCCGCGAACAACGCATGCTCGAACGCTCTCATTACCTTGTAGTCTCGGAGTTGGCCGCTGTTTGTCGGCAACCTGAATGCAATATCCAACCCCGCGTAGAACAAGCGCTGATGCGCGCCTGCACTAAACATGATCGGCGTCCGGCAAGGGCCCACGCGGCTGCTGCTGCCGGTCACTGACACTTCGTTAATCCTAACCGTGGGTCCCCAGCCCGATGGCTCAGCTTCCTGCGGAAGCGTAACCCGGGCTACCTCAAGGTGTAAGTTACCCTCACCCAGCGCGAAATGCTGGGCTAAACCCAACCGTCCGGTACACCACATCCGACTTTCCGAAAACGGTGTGCATTTGCTTCAAGACTGTTCCGGAACCCATTTCCGTGGCGTGCCCTTCGCTCAACCCCTCATGCTATAATCCGCCCCAGTCGGCTGAGTGCATGTCCGGTGAACCCACCCCCATTTGAAGAATGTCCGAACCACCAAGTTATCTCTTTAACCTACTTCTTGCCGATGGTGATTCGAGCTCATCCATCGGAGTATTGATCATCGTTCTAAGATTGGGCGCCGTGCTGCTCCTGGTTGCCCTTAATGGATTCTTTGTGGCCGCTGAGTTTGCCCTGGTGGGTGTACGCCGTTCCCGCATCGAAACTTTGGCGGCAGCCGGCAAGAGTTCAGCCAAGCGTCTGCTAGGTCTTCTCGACAATCTGAACGCTTATCTCTCCGCCTCCCAGTTAGGGATAACGCTCGCTTCTCTGGGGCTCGGCCGGGCTGGCGAACCCGTAATTGCCAGGCTGTTAGAAACACCTCTCTCAGTATTTCCGGATGCATGGCAGCACTACATTGCTTTTACTATTGCCTTCGCGATCATCACGGCGCTTCACATTGTCCTGGGCGAACAGGCGCCCAAGTTGCTGGGCCTCGAACGCGCCGAGAAAGTTGCACTTGCCACATCGCTTCCGATGCTGACGTTTTATCGAGTCTTCCAATGGCCCATTCGCGCGCTTGATTGGGCGAGTGCGCGATCAGTAAGACTCCTGGGGTTGGAGGCGTCCTCAGAACATGCTTCGAGTTACACCGAAGCCGAATTGCGACAGCTGATCGACATCTCGCGCCAGAGCGGTCACCTTCGAGCTGAGGAGCGGCGGTTGATTCACAGAGTTTTTGAATTTTCAGATACGCTTGTGCGTGAAGCAATGGTCCCGCGCACGCAGATCGCGGCTATTTCCAGCGACTGCGATTTAAAGGAAATCACGAAGGCATTCGAACAGAACCACTACTCGCGGCTGCCCGTTTATCGTGAGTCTATTGATGATGTAATCGGCTTTGTTCATAGCAAAGACATCATGCCGTACTTGCTGAATCCGGAGTCGTTTAAACTTGAAGAGGCCATCCAGCCACCGTTGTATGTAGTGGACACGGCGCGTCTCGAGGATGTTTTGCGCCAGATGCAAAAAAGCAAGTCTCACTTTGGCTTTGTCGTCGACGAACACGGGGGACTTGAAGGAATTATCACGCTCGAAGATCTGCTCGAGGAGATCGTTGGTGAGATTTCCGATGAGCACGACGAAGAAGTCAATGAACAGATCAATCCCGTTAACGACCGTGAATATCTGCTTGACGGTGGACTTGCAGTTCGCGATTTAAACCGCCGCTTGAAACTTTCAGTGCCGGAATCGGAGTCGTACACGACCATCGGCGGATTCCTGATGACGGCGGCCGGCCACGTACTCAAGCCCGGCGAGGTTGTGGAATACAACGGTTTGGTTTTTAAAGTTGAACGCGTGGAGCGCCGGCGAGTAGTACGTGTCCACCTTTTCCTCCCGCAGGAACCTGTGGCTGCCTCCGTTCCCACAGTCGAAGGCGCTCGCGCGGCCGGATGAGTAGCTGCCCGTGTGTCCATGAGTCAGTACAACCACGCGGGCCTCGATTGCCGATTGCCAATTGCCGATTAACCACTCTTAACCCTTCCCTTCGATTCCCCGAGCCACGATGTTAAAGTTGCTGGCACGCAGTCTGTCATTCACTTTACTTCCGAGGAGCTAACTTAAACATGAGCTGGATTGATCAGGTCCAAGCGCGAGAAATTTTGGATTCGCGTGGTAACCCGACCGTGGAAGCTGAAGTCACGCTCGTCGGCGGCGAGGTCGGTAGAGCGGCAGTGCCGTCGGGAGCTTCGACAGGCGAACACGAGGCCGTGGAGCTTCGTGACGGCGATAAGAAACGCTATCTGGGTAAGGGGGTGCTCAAGGCAGTACGCAACGTCAACGATATCATTGCCAACGAACTCGAAGGCATGGACGCACTCGATCAAGCGGAAGTTGATGCCGCTTTGCTGGCGCTCGATGGCACAAAGACGAAAGCAAGGTTAGGGGCAAATGCGCTGCTGGCAGTTTCACTCGCAACGGCACGCGCTGCTGCTGAACACCTGGAAGTTCCGTTATACAAATACCTGGGTGGCCCCAACGCCAGGACCCTTCCTGTTCCCATGATGAACATTATTAATGGGGGGGCTCATGCAGACAATAATGTGGACTTTCAGGAGTTTATGATTGTTCCGGTGGGCGCCTCTACTTTTCGTGAGGCGCTGCGCATGGGAGCAGAGATCTTTCACGCCTTGAAATCAGTCTTAAAGCGGAAGGGCTACGCCACGAGCGTCGGAGACGAAGGAGGGTTTGCGCCGAACTTGCGCTCGAATGAGGAAGCAGTTGAGACGATTCTCGAGTCGATTCCCCACGCGGGTTATGTGGCAGGCGTTGATTGCTTATTGGCGCTCGATCCGGCTGCAAGTGAGTTTTACGACGGCAAATCGTACGTCTTCAAGAAGAGTGACAAGCGGAAGCTGACGAGCGATGAGATGGTAGCCTACTGGAAGAGTTGGACCGAACAGTACCCAATCATTTCGATTGAAGACGGGATGGCGGAAAACGACTGGAAAGGCTGGAAGACGCTGACTGACGAGATCGGGAAGAGTGTGCAGCTGGTTGGTGACGACCTGTTCGTAACCAACACCGAATTCCTGCGCAAGGGTATTGAACGAGGGGTGGCAAATTCCATCCTGATCAAAGTAAATCAAATTGGCACATTGACTGAGACACTTGATTGCATCGAGTTGGCGAAGACCAGCGGCCGCACTGCAGTCATTTCTCATCGCTCAGGTGAAACTGAAGATCCCTTTATTGCCGACCTTGCTGTGGCCACCAATGCCGGGCAAATCAAAACCGGCTCGCTGTCGCGAACAGATCGGATTGCCAAATACAATCAGTTATTGCGCATCGAAGAAGATTTGCGAGCAGCTGCGCGCTATCCTGGGAGCGCTGCGTTCTACCAGATTTCGCGTCCAGCGGAAATCACGAACCGGGCAAGAAAGACACGCGCGGCACGACGTTAATCCTGCAACTGCAACCGCGGCGAGATCGATGACTGAGGAATGGCAAAAAGGTGAGTATTCAATCAGCACCGATAAACTACGACTTGATCTAGAAGTCATCCACAACTTCCTGTCGCACAGGTCATATTGGGCGCAGGGCCGAGACCTTGAAGTTATCAAGCGCGGCATCGAAAACTCCCTAAACTTCGGTATCTATCAAAAAGGCCGGCAAGTCGGCTTTGCTCGAGTGGTAACTGACTACGCAACCTTCGCCTGGCTTGCGGATGTTTTTGTGCTCGAAGAGCATCGCGGACATGGTTTGGGCAAATGGCTGATTGAGGTAATTTTGTCTCATCCTCGGCTTCAGGGCTTTCGCCGCTGGGCCCTCGCGACGAAAGATGCTCATGAGCTTTATCGTAATTTTGGTTTTGATGAACTGAAACGACCGGAGCGCTGGATGGAACGCCCCGATCCTAAAATGCAGGAAAGCCCTGACTACTGGCGGAAAAACCGTGAATAGAAATTAGGCACGTCCTGACAACTAGTTAATGAACAATCCGAAGAGACCTAACGAACCGCTGGCATTAATCATCATCGACGGCTGGGGCTACTCGCCGGTCCGGGAAGGAAACGCGATTGCGCTCGCCGAGACGCCTTGCTACGACCAGCTACTGGAAATTTATCCACACACTCTGCTGGAAGCCTCGGGCACACGAGTCGGTCTGCCGCCTGGGATCATGGGCAATTCCGAGGTTGGACATTTGAACATCGGTTCAGGTCGCGTGATTCGCATGGACGTTTCGCGTGTGGACTATGAGATTGCCACTGGAGAGTTTTTCAGAAACCCGATCCTGATTGCCACCGTGGAAGGTGTGAAACGGCGAGACAAAGCACTCCATCTAATGGGACTCATTTCTGACGGCCAGGTGCATTCATCCCTGGAACACCTCTACGCGCTGTTGCGTCTGGCAAAGTCCCACGGACTTGAACGAGTTTTCATTCACTGCTTTCTCGATGGACGAGACACACCGCCTGCTTCCGCAGTTTACTACCTTGGCGAACTGCAGAAGAAAATTAGCGAGATCGGGTGTGGAAGAATTGCTTCGGTCGTCGGTCGTTACTACGCGATGGATCGCGACAAGCGTTGGGAAAGAACCAGGCGCGCGTTTGATCTGTTGGTCTCCGCTCAAGGGGAAAGGGCGTACGATCTCCTCGCCGCCGTGCAACGCTCTTATGAACGAGGCGTGACCGATGAATTTGTGGAGCCAATAGTGATGGTTGGCGAGTCAGGCGAACCAGTGGCGACGATCCAGGATGGCGCCGCGGTCGTCTTCTTCAACTTTAGGCCAGACCGCGCGCGGCAGCTTACACGTGCTTTGGCAGTCACGGGGTTTAACGAGTTTCCTGTAGATCGCCGGCAAAAGATTGAGTTTGTTTGCTTCACGCTCTACGACCGGACCTTTGGTTTGCCAATCGCTTTCGGTCCTTCCGACCACAAGAATGTTCTCGCTGAGGTTTGGGGAACACAGGGTGTGCACAACTTTCGCCTTGCCGAGACGGAGAAATATGCGCACGTCACTTACTTCTTCAATGGCGGTGTCGAAAAGGAGTATCCCTGCGAACGCCGCTTGCTCGTGCCCTCACCCAGGATTGCGACTTATGACCTGGAGCCGCAGATGTCGGCATTCAAGGTCACCAAAGAATTGCTGGGCGCCATCGAGGAACGCCAAACGGACTTGTTCGTCATCAACTTTGCCAACCCGGACATGGTCGGACACACCGGTAAACTCGACAAGACGATCCAAGCCTGTCAATACGTTGATACTTGCCTGGCTTGGATCACCAAGGCGATGCAACATGCCGGCGGCATTACCATGATCACAGCCGATCATGGGAATGCCGAGCAAATGATTCACCCTCTCACCGGCCAGCCTCATACGGCGCACACCTCAAACCCGGTTCCGTTTCATTTGATTGATGAAGCTTCGCGGGGGGCAAAGCTGCGCGAAGGTGGCGCGCTCGAAGACATAGCGCCAACCATTCTCGGTCTTCAGGGAATCGAACTGCCGTCGCAGATGACTGGCCGCGACCTGCGCGAGTTATAAAAGTCCGTCCTGATTTATCGAACTGCGTGAGTTTTAATCCACAAAACATTCTGGTGATCGACTTCGGCCAGCTTGGCGATGTGGTGCTCAGCCTGCCCGCATTGCGAGCTATTCGCAAAAAGTTTTCCCGGGCGAAAATAACGATCGCCCTCGGAAAGCCGGGCGCTGATGTGATCAAACTCTCCGGTTATGCGAACGATACTCTGGTCGTAGATCGCGTAGCGCTGCGCGATGGGTTTAAGCCGCTGTCGCTTTTCCGCATGTTTGAGTTAGTGAAGGAGGTCCGGCGGCGGAAGTTTGACTTCGTTATCGACCTGCACAGTCTCTCGGAAACAAATTTGCTCGGCTTCCTCTCAGGCGCGCCAAAACGACTCTATTCCCGCCGGCACGGGCGTTCGCTCGAATACCTCGCAAATTTTCAACCGCGTCCGCCTGCCGAAGCCGAAAACTCTGAAAGACATTTGGTCGATCGCTATCTGGACGTATTGATTCCCCTGGGAATCAAGGAGGCAGATCGGATTCCACATCTCAAGACGGTGAAGGTGGATGACGCTACCATTGAAGAGATTCTCCGCAAGGCGCGCGTTGCGCCGGGCACGCCGTTGGTGGGACTTTTTCCCGGGGCCGGCCATCCGGGCCGCCGCTGGCCCCTGGAGAAATTTGCTGACCTTGCCGATTACCTGATACGAAACGATGGCGTACGAGTCCTGGTTTTTGCGGGACCTGAGGAGCGGCCGCTGGTTCATGAAATACGTTCGGGCTTTCCTTCGACTACGCTGATTTTTGACAAACTCACTATTCCACAACTGGCTGCCGCCCTGGCGCGGCTCGCAGTTTTCGTTTCCAACGACACGGGTCCCATGCACATAGCAGTTGCTGTCGGCACTCCGGTGGTGGCCCTGCTTGATCGGCCGACTCCTAATAGTTTCGTGCCAATCGAAGATCATCATCGTGTGATGTACGGCCACACCATCAAAGAGATCACGACGGACGAAGTTTATGCAGTAGCTCGCGAATTGCTGACTCGCAATCGCATGTCAAACATCCTCGTTAGGGCAAAAGAGTAATGCGTAGTAAGAGCAATTCCTTATTCAATAGCGTATTCGGACCGATCCGGATCCGATTGGTTATCCTGCTTGCGATATTCTTACTCTTCTCTAACGGATGCCTTCCCGCAGCCTCGCCGAGTAACAGTCAAGAAAACGATCAGCCCCAGTCTGACCCGGGCAGCGAGGTAGCCAAATCCGAAGCATTGGCGTCCGGTTCGGCGGCTGACGCCCCGCTTGCGCGCGAAATCGATCGGCTTATCTACGAGGATGAGCTGGCCTCGGCACGTTGGGGCGTGAGCGTTATCTCTTTGAGAGATGGCCGGAACGTCTACGCTCGTAATGCCGACAGACTCTTTACTCCCGCGTCAAACATGAAGCTCTTCCCAACTTCTGTTGGCCTCGAACTTCTGGGCGCCGATTATCGTTGGCGCACGTCTGTCTACGCGGCCGCACCACCAGATGCTACTGGAATTGTAGCGGGGGATCTTGTTCTTTACGGGCGAGGGGCGCCTGACCTTGTCGCATCGCCCAGCGCAAATGCCGAAGACAGTAACTCTTTAACTCAACTCGCTAACGATCTCTACGACCGCGGCGTGCGACGCATCAACGGCAGTGTTGTTGGTGATGAAAGCTATTTTCGGGGCGAGACGCTCGGAGATGGTTGGCAGTGGAACGACGTCCAATGGTACTTCGGCGCTGAGGCGAGCGCGCTTTCAATAAACAAGAATGAAGTGGCCGTTAACGTACTTCCGCCGGATAAATCCGAAACATCTCCACTGGTGAAGGTCAACGATCCGAGCGGCTACGTGACAATAGAAAACAAAATGACCGTAGTGCCGGCAGCGGAGCGGATGACAATAGGAATTCATCGAGGGTTGTCAGACAACACTGTTCGCGTTTGGGGAACGTTCCCTTTGGCAAGCAAAGGCTTCGGCGCGCGACTCTCTGTCAACAAGCCTGCGCTTTGGGCAGCAAAACTCTTCCGGGAGACGCTTCGGGCTCGGGGCATTACTGTTGACGGCGCC
This sequence comes from Pyrinomonadaceae bacterium, assembly GCA_051000815.1. Classification (GTDB taxonomy): domain Bacteria; phylum Acidobacteriota; class Blastocatellia; order Pyrinomonadales; family Pyrinomonadaceae; genus PSRF01. The sequence goes on along the minus strand of JBPCNX010000025.1, from coordinate 13,326 downwards.
GCGCAGTTTCGTGATGCTCGTCAACCACCGCCCGAACGCTTCGATCCTTCGAAGTTCATCGAGTTGGCGTTCGTTTCCAGTAAGCCACTGAGTGAAATTATCAAAGCCACGAATAAGGGAAGCATCAATCTTTACGCCGAACTCATCTTGAGAACAATTGGTCGGGAACGCGAGTCGATGCTTTCGACGCCAGGGTCCGGCGGCAGGGAGCGAGGTGACGATGAAGCGGGCCTGGCTGTTATCCATCTCTGGCTGAATCGATCGGGAGTTTCAACCAACGGTCTGGCATTGCACGATGGTTCGGGACTTTCACGACTGAACCTTGTCACTCCCATTTCCTTCGCAAGGTTATTAGTAGCGATCTCAAAAAGCCCCGCGGGTCACACGTTTCGCGACTCGCTGCCACTTTCCGGGCGTGATGGAACCCTCGGCAATCGGCTGACGGAACATGCAGAACGAGTCTCCGCCAAGACTGGTTACCTCACCTACGACACCTCACTGTCTGGTTATGTCACCACCTCTGACGGGGAGGAGTTTGCCTTTTCTATTATTTGTAACGACGAGACGGGGCGAGCCAGAAGCGGCAGGCTCGTTGACCAAATTGTGTCACTGCTCGCCACATACCCCAGGATAATCCCCAAAAAAGCCCACTAATTGCGAGCGGCCATCTGTGTTTGCTATAGACAAACACGGTTGGGCTGGCTATTATTAGTCGTGTCCGAAGAGCGGGTGCGCTGCTTTGGCGCGCATCAGGTCGCTTTCCCCGCCTCACAAAAACCAAACTTGTGCAACATCCTCAGCCATTCAGGAGTGAAAAATGTTCAAAAAAATCAGCGGGGCCATTCTTGTTGCCCTGGCGTGCGGAACCACTAGTTTCGCCCAATCAAATCTCAATGCGAAGGTCACAAGTCTTCCGCACTCGGTTAGTGCCCCGGTTGAGAGTGACCGAATCAGAGATGGACTCGTCGGACCGGTTCGCAGAGTGCGCACCGAAGTCGTAAAACTGACCGGCGCGGACGGTAGAATAACCGAAGGCAAACGGGCTTTACTGGAAGTGGTAGCTTACGACGTCAGAGGAAACAAGATTGAGAACCAGTACTTTCCGGTTACGGGCGCCACTCTTACAGGAAAAGAGACCTATAAGTATGACGACAAGGGCAACATCAGCGAGATGATCCTGCTCAACGATGATGGCTCGCTTCTTAGTAAAGAGAACTACAAATACGAGTTTGATTTTGCCGGGAACTGGAACAAGATGACGACTCTGGTCGCCGTCGTTGATTCGGGCAGGATGAGCTTCGAGGCAACGGAAGTAACCTATCGCTCAATCATGTACTATCTCGATGAGAACATGGTGAAGATGTCGCAACCTGGTTCCCAGCCAGCGGCTCAGCCCAACACTGCAACAGCCGCCGCAAACAATGTTGTCAGCTCTGTTAAGACAAACCCGGAACCGAAGACTCAGCCTGTTGTAGAACCTCCGGCAACCAAACAGCCGTCCAAAAGCAAAACTTCACCGGCTTTGCCAAGCTCGTCGGCTGGAGATAATTTGAGCGATCTAAACTCGGCTGAGATCAAGGGTGTAACGGAAAACCCCTCAGGCTCGCCGAAGGTCGTCCTTGATTCGGAGCCTCCTCCCAATCCGGCACCAAGGCCAATTCTCCGACCGGTGTCTGGCGGCGTTCTGAATGGAGCTGCGGTTTACCTGCCCTCGCCAATGTATCCGGAAACAGCGAAAAGAATGCGAACCTCAGGAGTAGTTACGGTGGAAGTGGTGATCGATGAAAACGGCAAAGTGATTTCCGCTAATGCTGCTAACGGTCCGTCAACTTTACGAGAGGCAGCCATAAAAGCCGCGTTAAGGGCGCGCTTCTCTCCAACAAAACTCTCCGGCCAACCCGTCAAGGTGTTTGGCACGATCAGTTACAACTTCTCCCTCTCCCAGTAACCAGGTTGCGGCGCCTTGGATAATCCTGGCGCCGCTTCTTTCACCCCCCAACACATCTCTCTTCCCGATAGAGGAGTTATTTTCATGGCATTGACGGGACACCTCAGCGACCTCTCACTTTCGGAACTCATTGAGTTCTTTTGTAACCAGCGTAAATCCGGCCGGCTTAGAGTTCTTTACCCGCAGGGTTCCGGTTACTTTTATCTTCAGGCGGGATCTGTCGTCGACGCTCGCATTGGTACCTTACGGGGAATCGATGCTGTCTATTACGCACTGACTTTGGCCAATGCAAAGTTTGAATTCAGTGGCTCTGCAGAAGCTCCTGACCGCACTATCAATCAACCCTGGACGCAGGTAGTCCTTGAAGGTCTGCGTCGGTTGGATGAGGGAATCACTCCGGCAGACGCTTTTCCTGAGGGCTTCTCGCCTGAAATGGATGAGATCCAGGTAGTTAAGCAAGCCGCGGAGTCTGAGTCCATTCATCCATCACACGTTCCGGCATTTCTTTCATTCATGGGGGGCGAATCAACTAACCGAAAGCCAATGGTTGCTGTGGCGATAGCCGTGGCAATACTCGCGAGCGTAGCGGCGATCGGCGTTCCTGCAGGCTGGTATAGCCGCGCTAACGTTGCAGCGGTAGCGGCTCAACCTCCAGTAGCGGCGCCAGTGGAAGCGCCCCCTGTAGTTACAGCTACCCCTGAAGCCGTGGCCACGCAATCTCCTGAAGCCAGTTCAAATTCTGAAGACGCAGCCGCATTGGCCGCCAGGCGTCAACGCGAAAGAGACCGCGCCAGAGCTCGCGACGAAAAGGCTGCCCTGTCAGGCGCGAATGGAGCGAACAATTCCGGACCGAAGAAAGTCGCTGTTACTGTTACGTATGATGAATCCGGACGGGTGATCCAGGCATCTGGCGGTGATGCTTCGGCGTTACGAATTGCTCGTCAGAAACGCTTTCCTCCCGGCAAGGCCGGTTCAGCCACGGTAACGATTCCGATCAACTAGCAAGTCCGCAAAGCGCTGGTAAAGGGAACGAGGGGCGATCTCAGTTCCCTTTATCTTTTTCCTTGCGCGGTTCTAGAGTTCCCCGTTTCTCATTCCCACCAGCCCTAAAACCACAAGCAGCCCTCTCTTCAGACCAAGGTCACGATGGCTTGGGTCAAACCACTCGTCGAGTGTGTGAGGATTCCCGGCGGTCCCTCCCGCACCGAGAGTAATCGCAGGAATGCCGAGGGCGATCGGTACGTTGGAATCGGTTGAAGCGAGTTCGAGAACAGGCGTGAAGCCCAGCGCGCGCGTCGCGTTCAAGGCTAGTTCTACAATAAAGGCTTCGACAGGAGTTTCACCACTGGGCCGCTCTCCAATTAAGCTCAAGTTGAGACCGAGCGGCCGAGTGTCCCTGCGTCGGGCCGCGTTTTCCTGCTCCACTGCTTCCCGAATAGTCCGGCGAAAGAAGGCGTCAAGCCTCAGCAATTCGGATTTGCTAACTGAGCGCAGGTCCACTTCCATCGAGGCTTCGCTGGGAATTGCATTAATGCTGGAGCCGCCTTCAATGCGGCCTACGTTGAATGTTGTTCGCGGTTCGAGGGGCGCTGGGTAAGAAGCAAGACGGGAAATTGCCCGGCCTAGACCGTGGACAGGATTAGGGACGCCGAAATCTCCCCAGGAGTGTCCGCCTGTTCCGCGGAGTTGAACGCGATAGCGGCGCGAACCGAGCGCGCCGTTTGTAATTTGGTCTATACCAGCGCCGTCGAAACTGATAAAGGCGTCGATTCGCTTCGCCCATTTTCCTTCTGTCAGCAAGTGGCGCACGCCTCGTAAGTTTCCTGCACCTTCTTCGCCGACAGTGCCAACAAACAAAATCGAACCGTCAGTCTCGATTCCAGTTGCTGCGAGCGCCTGAGCGATCGCAAGCAGCGCCGCCAGACCGCAACCGTCGTCCGATATACCGGGAGCCATCAAGCGACCATTATTTCGTCGCAAGGTTAAATCAGTTTCCGCGGGGAAGACCGTATCGAGATGAGCGCTCACAACCAACAACCGTGATAACGAGCGACCCTTGCGCAACACAACACAGTTCCCCACCTCGTCAATCTCAGCATCCGCCAGACCACTGCCGACGAGTTTCCGCCGCAAGTATTCACCTCGCTCCGCCTCGCCAAAGGGAGGCGCGGGGATGGAACAGATGCTGATTTGCTCCGCAGTAATTTCCTCGGCGTGTGACTCAAAGAACTGAAACGCCGCTCGCACAGCAGGAGATCCCAGTAATTCCTGGATAGCCGTAATTGATGTAACAGGCATCTATAGTTGAAACGTGCCGAGCTTAATTACGCACAATTCATCGGCAGGGACAGTCGTCTTACTGTCAGACGTAAGGAAAACCGCCAGCTTGTGCGCAAACTGACAATTTGCGTTACGAAGGCTGAACCAGGTCATCACTGATGCGGACGATTATGTTGTCAGCATCTCTTTCCGCTGGTAGGATCGAAACAGAGTTGCTTGTAGAATTACTTGCCCACAAACAACTACCTAATTTGAGGCACCCAGACTCTCGCGCAAGAATTCGGACACTCTTTACTCATGGCTCTTCTTAAGATCACTGACGCCAGCGGCCGCCAATGGCAGTATAACTTTCCCGCACAGGGCGTGTGCAAGATCGGGCGCGCGCCTGACAACGCAGTGGTAATCGATGATCCCCGAGCCTCTCGTTACCACGCGCATATAACGTCGGAAGATGGCCAGTTCATCATCATCGACGGCGCCGTCATCAATGGCCAACTGCGTCGTAGTGCCAACAAAGTGTTTGTTAATGGCGAGCCACAGCCGGAGTGTGAACTGAAGAATGGTGATCGCATCACAATTGGCGCAAGCACCCTGCGCTTTGAACAGACGGTAGAGGAACGCACCAGCGAAGTCCGTTACGACGATAGACCACTGGGACACACACAACTGCTGATCTCGGCCAACGACGTGATTAGCAGTGTGCTGCCAGAAAAAACGAGCACCTCGACGCAGGTCCCAGTGCGGGACAAAATGCTCGATACGCTTCAGCGTAAGGCCAATATCCTCAGCGCTCTGTACGAAATGAGCAAGACCCTCGGCTCGGAGTTTAATCTGGATGCGATCTTTGCCAAGGCTACAGATGTCATCTTCCGAGCCACGCCAGCCGATCGAGTCGTCGCCCTACTGGCTGAAGACACTGGTAATGGCGATGTCGAGGACGTGAAACTGACTCCAATCGCCATGCGGGCTCGCGATGAACGATTGGACGATCATGCGCGCAAACTCAGTATCGGCCGCACCATCACCAGGAAGGTAATGCGCGATCGCGTGGCTCTCCTTTCTCAGGACGCGGCCTCGGACGAGGAGTTTGCCGGAGTCGACTCAATCGTTTCGCAGGGTGTGCGCTCGACGATTTGCGCGCCGCTTGTGGCAGAGTCGCGAGTGCACGGCGCTCTTTATGCGGATCGACTTGACCCCTTTGCCTCTTTTAAGCCGGACGACCTGGAACTGATCAGCGCCGTGGCCGCGCAAACGGCCATCGCCGTGGAAAACGCCCGCGCGCACGAACGACTAGCGCGAGAAGAAGTAGCGCGCGCGAACTACAGCCGGTTTCTCCCCGAGTATGTCGTTAAGCAGATGCTGCACAATCCCGAGTCGTTCAAACTCGGTGGGGTAAATCAAACGATCACTGTGCTCTTTGCCGACATCCGCGGATTCACCCGCATCTCTGAACACGCACCACCTGAGAAGATTGTCGGTCTCCTCAATAGGTACTTCTCCGCAATGACCGACATTATTTTCGCTCACGGCGGAACGTTGGATAAATATCTTGGTGATGGACTGATGGCCCTTTTTGGGGCCCCCACCACGACCCCCGAAGATGCGTCCAATGCTCTCAACGCCGCCGTGGCGATGCAGCGCCGCATCATCGGCTTCAACCAGGAGCTACGAGGAGAAGGCCTGGTGGAGATCGGCGTCGGGATTGGTTTGCATACCGGCGAGGTAACGGTTGGTTACATTGGTTCCGAACGACGCTCCGAATACACAGCGATTGGCGATGCAGTTAATACCGCGTCGCGACTCGAATCCAATGCTCGCGGCGGCGAGATTCTGATTAGCGAGGCGACTGCCAAAGCCGGAGGCAACCGTTATCGGATGAAGAAGCGTGACCCAATAACCGTGAAAAACCGCGAACAACCTGTCATTCTTTTTGAGGTTGATTGGCAACGCTCCAGTGGTGGACTGTAATACAGGAAATACGTGGTACCCCTGGCAAGGAGGACGGAACTGAATGGTGAATAGCGACCGGACGAGGTCAAGGAGTCCGTTGCTTTCACCATTTGTCTTTGAACCCACATGTCGTTTATGAGCAAGACTAGCTCGTTCATGGGTCTCACCGCCCTGCGCAATCTCGTGTCTGATTCGATGGCCATAGACATGGGATCCGCCAGCACGATCGTCTCTGTAAGGGGACGCGGCGTCGTGATTGACGAACCATCGCTGGTGGCTGTCGACAAAATGTCCGGCGACGTGTTGGCAGTCGGACTCGAAGCGCAAAAAATGCAGGGACGTGAAGCACGTGACGTTACTGTGATAGCGCCGTTGATTGATGGGGTGGTGGCTGACTTCGAAACCACGCGCGCGATGCTGGATCATTTTGTGCAAGAGGCGCGCAGCGGGATCTCCCACTTCAGTCGGCGCGCGATCATGAGCGTGCTGTCCGGCGTGACTCAGGTGGAGCAGCGTGCCCTGCTTAGTGCTGCTGAAGCGGCGCACATCGGACGGGTCTACATGGTGGAAGAAGGACTCGCGGCGGCAATTGGAGCGGGCGTGGCTGTTGACGATCCCCATGCTTCGGCGGTGGTTGACGTTGGCGCCGGCACGACGAACGTGGCAGCGATTGTAAACGGCGCGATCATTGCCGCGCGCGCGGAAAGAGTCGGCAGTTCTGACATCGATGCCGCAATCATGGATCGGTTGCGCCGGCACCGGGGTTTGACCATCGGCATTCCTACAGCGGAAAAGATTAAGCTTGAACTCAGCTCGGCTTTGGAACCAAAGGATTCACACCGGAAAATGGAGGTAAGAGGGCGAGACGTGCAGACTGGTAGCCCTGGAGCCGTCAACGTTAACGTAAGCGAAGTCTACTCGGTGACACTGCCGATTATTCGGCGCATCGCCGAGGAAGTCCGCACGACACTCACTGAACTGCCGGCGGAAGTCGCTGGAGATATTTATGACCGAGGATTAATCCTTACGGGCGGCGGAGCACTGCTTGAGGGATTAGCCCAGTATCTGCAAAAAGAGATTGGCCTGACGGTGATGGTTGCTGATGAGCCCCGCCTGGCAATTGTGCGTGGCCTTTCGCAGATGTACGATGAACCACTGCTACTGCGGCGCGTTGCCCGAACCGAGCCGCACCCTCTGATTAATCTCCAGGACACGGTCCTCGAAACCTTTGATTAACATGGTCACGCGCGGCGAAACCTTCACCCTCATTTAATTTTGAAAGCGTCCATGAATCTTAGCGCAATCTTCAAAAAGCAGTTCACAGTCGCCCGGGTTTATGGCATTCCCGTTCGCATTGATTATCGCTGGTTCATCGTGGTGGGCTTAAGCTCCTGGCTCATCGCTCGAAACCTGCAAAGTAACGCAATTCAACTCGGAGGTTTTCATCTGCCGCCACTGGCGCCGGCGACCGCCTGGCTTCTGGGCATCATAACCACTGCCGGTCTGTTCATCTCGGTTTTTGGCCATGAGTTATCGCACGCGCTGATGGCACGCTTCGAAGGAATTGAAATCGAAGAAATTGTGCTGCACCCCTTTGGCGGTCTGGCGCGCTTGCGTAGTGAGCCTCAGAATCCGCGCGCTGAGTTCCGCATTGCCGTAGCCGGTCCGGCCGCGAGTTTTATCATCGCGATACTGGCGTTTGGCGGAGCTAAAGTCGCTGCGCTGGGAGACTACGTCGCCACAATTGTCGTTTTCTATTTTTTGGCTTGGGGAAATTTGTTGCTGGCGGTTTTTAATCTGTTACCTGGTTACCCACTCGATGGCGGCCGGGTTTTACGCGCAATCCTCTGGCGCAATAGCGGCAACATTTCCCAGGCGACTCGCATGGCGGGAATCTGTGGCGTGCTGATCGCGGGAACCGTCATTCTGTTTGGCGTTTACATCATGATTGCTCCGAACTGGAAGCCGGCCCAACCTTACTTCATGGGAATCTGGTCGATCGTCGTCGGTTTGTTTTTGCTGGATACTGCCGCAAAGGTTGTGAAGAGCGCTCAAGGCACCCAGCTGGTGACGGTCCGTGAAGCGATGTCGGCGCCAATTGCAATCGAACCGGAGTTGACCATCACTCAACTGATCGACGACTTTCTTCCGCTCCATCGCCAGACGAGTTTTCCCGTAGCTTTGAAACAACAACTATATGGGATTCTCTCGCTGGAAGATCTAAAGTCTCTGCCGCGCGAGCGTTGGCGGCTGACTCGTGCGCGCGAAGTAATGCGTCCAATCGCGCCGCGTTTTTTCGTTGAGCCTTCAGCCACCCTCGAATACGCACGACAATTGATGAAGAGCAACGGCGTCGGTTCGCTCGCGGTAGTCAATGACAAAGGCGAGCTGGTGGGATTCCTGCAGAACGGAAGACTGAAACCTCGCGCTCGCGCTTGAAATAAGCCAGCGTCACACTTCACCTCGGAAGTGATAACGATCCTCTCCTGACCAAACTGCACTCGGTACCGTTATCCCCTCAGCATTGCCTCACGCTTTATTTTCCGCGATAATCCGTGCGGAGCAACAATTTCTTCCAGAGGGAATCTCTCTATGTTGGCGGTGCTCGGGGCGCTCTTTGCAAACGGGCTGATCACGGTTTTGAAGTTTATGGCGGCTGTCATGACCGGCTCGTCGGGAATGATGGCAGAGTCACTTCACTCGCTCGCCGACACCACGAATCAGGTCTTCCTGCTCCTGGGATTGCGGTTCTATAAGCGTCCTGCTTCCGAGAAGCATCCCTTCGGATACGGAAAAGAACGCTTCTTCTGGTCTTTCATAGCTGCCATATTCATCTTCGGCGTTGGCGCGACATACGCGATTTACGAAGGCGTCGCCAAACTGAGACACCCGCATCCGCCGGAGAATCTTGAGTGGGCCTATTGGGTCCTGGGAATTTCCTTCGTGCTTGAAGCCGGCTCGATCGGCCTGGCAATTTACCAGGAAGTAAGAGAGGCGCACCACGAAGGCCTGACGTTCTTTGCATATCTTCGCGAATCGAAAGATCCAACAGCGAAGACAGTCATCTTTGAAGATTCCGCGGCATTGCTCGGGATCGTGATTGCCGGAATCGGCATCTACCTAACTGACCACCACACGGGCCCGGGAGATGGCGCCTACTGGGATGGATTGGCGTCAATTACCATCGGCCTTGTGCTGGCCGTGGTGGCTTTTGTACTCGCCCGTTCTTCACGGGGATTGCTGCTGGGAGAAGCGGCGAATGCGAAGGCTGTGCAGGCAATCAAACAGGCAATTGAGACCCATCCAAACGTAGTTAAGGTTGTTGAGCTATTGACCATGCACCTGGCGCCAAAACAAATCTTGATCAATGCTCACGTAAACCTGCGTGATGATCTGTTGACCGGCGACATCGTGAAAACTATCGAAGAGATTGAAGACCTGATTCATCGCGCGGAGCCAAAGGTGGAAAAAATTTTTCTGGAAGTTGCGCGCGACAGCGAAAGCAGTGAACCCGACGTTGTGCCGGAGCACATGGGCTGAGCAGCGGGGATTTCGATTCGTTCTGGTGAAACTAAATTGTCATTTCTAAATCGCAAATCCCCAATCGAGAGTTTGAAATCAAGAGATGCTACTAATACTGCCATACACGGAGTACCTCAGAAGACTGGCTGAGCCGCGCACTATCGCGGACGTAGTGATTGTCTTCTTGGTTGTGTATGCGGTTTTGAAGCTCGTGCGGGGAACTCGCGCCGCCCCGATGGCCGCAGGAATTGGCGCCTTCGCCCTCCTTTACTGGTTAGCCGTCAAGCAAGATCTCGCAACCCTCGAATTTATTCTCCGCGGCGGTCTCATCTACATTGGCGTGGCGATTATCGTCCTTTTTCAGGCTGAAATCCGCCAGGCGCTGATCACTTTCGGAAACCGCTTTCGCATGCCGTTTACACGCCGGTTCAGCGGCCAATTTGGGGAGGGCGTGTACGATGAGATTGTGCTCGCTGCCACCACGCTGGCTTCCACGAAGACCGGCGCTCTGATTGTGATTGAGCGCAACGTGGGGCTTAAGAATGTGACCGACGGCGGTGTGAAGCTGGACGCGGAACTCAGTTACGATTTGGTGATCAGTATCTTCAATACCGCTTCTCCGCTTCACGATGGGGCGGTCGTAGTGCGGCGTCACCGGGTGGCGGCCGCATCCTGCTTTTTACCGCTGACTTTGAACCCGCGGCTATCGCGCGATCTCGGCACGCGACATCGAGCAGCTATTGGCGTCACAGAAGATACAGATGCTGTTGCCGTTGTGGTTTCTGAAGAGACGGGTCTTATATCGTTCGTCCAGGGCGGCCAAATTAAGCGCGGTTTGGACGCGACAAAACTTCGGGCCGCAATTTTTCAGGCGTTGGAAACGCCGGTGAGGCGCGCGAAAGAGAAGGAGCCGGCAAAACTCCCGGACGGCGATGCGGACGCCGAAGAGGTGGCGCCTATCTGAGTTCGGAGTGCGGAGTTCGGAGTTGGCAGCCGGCAGTTGATTCTACTTTCAAGGCTTGGTGGTATCCGGAAGTCCTTCTCGCGCTCTCCACCTTTGCGTCGCGAAGGATCAACGCAAATCGGCAATCGACATTAGTAAATCGCAAACTTTCTATGCCGTATCAGGACGTTGACGACATTGATGTAGTTGAACCGGCGCGATCTCCAGGCACGCTCGGCCGTTTACTGCGCAAGGTGTTTATCGAGGATTGGGGACTCAAGCTGGTTGCCTTGGGAATTACTTTGGTGCTCTGGCTGGCTGTCGCAGATCTCAATAAACCTCGGACGATTCGTACCGCTGTTCAACTCAATTTCATCCGGCCCGGTAATCTCGAGATCAGCAACGATCCGCCCAAGACAGTGGATGTCGAGCTGACCGGCAGCCGCGAACGGCTTAATGGCATGAAGTTGCTCGATCTCGTTGCGACAGTGGACATCAGCGATAGTCAAGCCGGTGAACGGGTGGTACGCCTTTCAGGCGACCGTGTACAGATGGAGCTTCCCACCGGTATCAAGATTGATTCGTTTAGGCCCACCTCAATCCTAATCCGCCTGGAGCCGAACCTTGAGCGCAAGCTTCCAGTGGAGGTCAAAGTTGCCGGACACCCCGCGGAAGGTTACGAACTACTTCGGTCCAGCGCTCAGCCGAGCGCGGTTACTGTTCGTGGGCCGGCAAGTTTAGTCGAGAATTTTTATCAAGCTCCAACGGAAACCATTTCAATTGCCGGTCGGAAAGAAAGTTTCACCGTATTGCGCGTCGCTATCGATATTTCCGATCCCAAAGTCGACCTGGCTGACGCCACCGTCGATGTGGCGATTGAGATAGTTGAAAAGAAGAGTCCAACTCCTTCAGTGAGTTCAGCGTTAGGCGCACGTTTGGTAGCGTCCAAAGGCGGGCGTAATTCTGCTTTATCAAATGTGCTCAAATCGCGATGACTCTGTAATCCTGCAACTGGATGACAACTCCAACAATACGAAAACTCTTTGGCACTGATGGTGTGCGCGGCGAAGCCGGCCTCTTTCCCCTGGACGCAAACACCGTCACCATTATCGGTGCTTCGCTGGCAACGCGACTTGGACAACGAACCGGCCGCGCACCACTCATTGTTGTTGGGCGAGACACGCGGGAGTCTGGCAAATGGCTGGAAGATGCCTTGATTGAGGGCGCGACCGAAGCAGGCGCTGAGTGTAAATCCGCTGGTGTGATCACGACCCCGGGCGTTGCTTTTCTCGCTCGTGCTCTTGACGCCAATGCCGGAGTCGTACTCAGCGCTTCTCACAACCCTTATCAAGACAACGGAGTAAAAATCTTCGCGCCATCCGGCCGCAAGTTGGACGACGAAACCGAACGTCTGATTGAGGCTGATATTTTCCGCGAGCAACTGCCCAGGAAGAGATCGCAGCCGCATGAGTCTTCTTCCCGGACCCTGGATCAAAGCCGTGAATTGCAGACACGGTACCTCGACTTCCTTGAAGACGAGATTGGAACGGGGTTGGACCTCAAAGAGCAAACCATTGTGATAGACACGGCGAACGGCGCCGCGTCAGGTCTCGCCCCGCAATTGTTTGCGCACCTGGGAGCACATGTAATTACCATCAACGATCAACCGGATGGTCGTAACATAAACCTCAACTCCGGCTCACTTCACATCGAAGGGTTACAACAGAGAGTGGTCCTCACGGGCGCTACTCTGGGTGTCGCTTTTGATGGCGATGCTGATCGCGCTTTGTTTGTGGATGCAGCCGGGCGCTTCGTCGACGGCGACGCTACGCTGTGGGTGTTGGCGAACTATCTGCACTCACGGGGTGATTTGAATCATGAGGTCGTTGTCGCCACCGTGATGAGCAACATCGGTCTGGAGATAGCCCTGCGTTCCCGAGGTCTGCGATTAGTGCGTACGGACGTCGGGGACAAATACGTGCTTGAGGAACTATTGCGAACGGGCGCGAGTCTTGGTGGAGAGCAATCCGGACACATTATCTTTCCCCGCGTCAGTCTGGCGGGAGATGGAATGATCACTACGCTTGCTCTGTTGCGAGCGATGGAAGATGAGAAGAAGCCGCTGCACCTTTTGACTGAAGGTTTTCAACGGCTCCCGCAGATACTCGTCAACGTGAAAGTACGCGAAAAACGTCCTTTTGAAGCGATCGATCAGATCCAAAATCTAGCCGGCAGGACTCAATCGTTGCTCGGTGATAAGGGGAGACTGCTGCTGCGCTACTCTGGAACCGAACCGCTGGCAAGGATCATGATCGAAGGTGAAAGCCAAACTGAGATTGAACAATATGCCAAGGATCTTGCTACGGTTATTCGTGAGAGTTTGGCGTGAGCAATCGTCGGTTGAATGCAATTTCTACATTCAGACCCTTGAAAAAATTTCATGTTTCGACGTCTGAGAAACCGCTTTTTAGCGAACGAGAAAAGTCTCTCACGACAGAATTCCAATGAAAGGATTCATGACCGAGTAAGATTTTTGGATCTGTTGCACGGCACAGCCGTTGCGATGTATATTGTGGGGCAAGAGAGACGGTTGGTGAATCCTCCGTCTCAAGTGGTTGCTGGGGTGAGGACAGTGACCACAAAAATGGATGGGCGCGACGCACTCCCACGTATGTCGCGCCCA
>JBPCNX010000024.1:0-92606 GCA_051000815.1 Pyrinomonadaceae bacterium | reverse complement strand
TCCCGCCGTAGATTTTCCTTTCGGCGGAAGAATGCTCAACCGGATCGAAACCGACGTAGGCGGCTACCTTCCTGGTCGAGGAGAAGCGAGAGAGATCCCCCAGCGTATGGACCAAACAGAGCGAGGTCAACAACCCCACGCCCGGATGCGTCTGCAAGCGCTGCACTCGGGCGTCGCTTTTGGCTTGCGCTTTCAGCCACTGCTCCACCTTGAGGATGCGGTTGGTCAGCTCGTCCGCCAGGCTGACCAGCTCCTCCCGCTGCTGCTGACCAACCGCCGACAGCCGTAAGCCAGCCAACTGCTTTCGCCCGCCCCTGCTCAACAGTTGCGCCCGCAGGCTGAGACCGGCGTTGATGGCCAGAGCCTGCAGCGTGTTGGCTACCATGGTGCGCAGCTTGACTAGCTTGTGCCGGTAGCGCAGTTATCGCAACAACTCCCGGCTTTCCGGCGGATAACGAAACAAAGCCGGAAACTCATCATGCAGCAGCAAATCAAGCAACAGATCAGCATCACGGCGATCGTTCTTCTGCCGCCGCCGCGCCAGTCGTCTGATCTCCGCTGCGTCTCCCACCAAAAGCTGATGCCCCAACTCTTCCATCAGCTCTTCAAACCAGTTCGTGTAACCACAGGCCTCGATCCCAATGATCACCTCCCCACTGAACTGGCTGTAAAACCCCCTGATGTCGTCGCGCTCATGGTGCAGTTCCTGCTGCCCCAGGCTCCCATCTTCGGTGTTCAGGTAACTCACCGTTTGTTGGCGCGCGTGGATGTCTACTCCGATATATAATGTCATCGCGGGTGCCTCCTTTTAGCGATCACACACCCGGGAGTTTACTGCTCTCGGTTCGCGGGCGCCCGCTTTATAACATCAGCGTTATATGCCTGAACGAATGCGTGCTATGACGGTCGCGGATGATAGTTGAAGTCCAGCCGTGAAAGAAGATACGATATCGCCCCCCGGTAGACATCCCCTTAGTTCAATTCGAATGAGTTGGAATGAACAGAAAACTGACAGATCGCGCCTCCACTCCCCCCACTCCTTCGCCTGATTGCGAATTCTGGTGGTGTCTTATTTTAGAAGTCTCTGTGCTATCTCAGTGCCCTCAGTGCCCTCTGTGTCTCCGTGGTAAATCTTTTGCTGGCAGGAATTCACAACCGAGACACAGAGAACACCGAGATAGCACAAAGGGAACTGAAATTAGGACATTACCCAGATTCTTCCACGCGAGCCTGCTGTGCACCGCAATACTCAGTCTGCTCGTCCTCGTCCCCAACGCCAGGGCCCAACACTTGACGGGCCGCATCAAGGGTACTGTTAAGGTCACGTCTGAAGCCACAGATGCGCCTCCGGCTTTACTTGTCGGGGCGCGGCTTACGCTCGTCAATCGCGACCTGACGGAGCAAGTTTTCAAGGTGGTCACTGACGATGGGGGGAATTTTATCTTCACCGATCTACCGGCGGCGACGTTTGTGCTGACGGTTGAGGTTGATGGCTTAGCCACAGTGACGCGTGAAATCAGTCTGGCGCCGGGTGTAGGGCTGACCGTTGAAATCGTGATGAAGGCTACGATTTCCGAGACGGTTACCATTCGTGAGGAAGAGGGCCTGCTCAGTACGGCCGAAACAACCACCAGCAATACCGTTCTCTCCCAAACACTGAAGGATGTGCCGCTGCCCGCCGAGAACTATCAGAGCGCGCCATTGCTGAATCCCGGTGTGGTGCGCGGAATGGACGGAGTAGACCACCAGAAAGGCGCCCGCGCAGGCCAGAGCGCCTACACACTCAACGGTGTGGACATCACGGATCCGGTTACTGGAAACCTCGCCTTCGACATCCCGCTCGAAGCGGCAGCAAACGTAAGGACCGAAGAGAACCCGTACTCGGCGGTGTTTGGCCGGCTCACCGGCGGTGCGACCGATCTCGAAACGAAAGGCGGCGGCAACAGTTTCAAAGTCACCGCCGCGCGCGTCTTTCCAACTTTTCGCAACACATTCACCGGTTCGATTGATTCATTTCGCCCGCGCGTCACCTTCAGCGGCCCGGTAGCTCGCAACCGTCTTTTCTTCCTGCAGTCCCTTGAGTACCGCTTCACGCGCACTCGCGTGCCGAGCCTCGACGCTCCGGGAGACGATTCAACATCCGAGACCTTCAACTCATTCACGCAGTTCGATTTCAACTTCAACAAGACTAACAGCGCCAAATTCGTCGCGGCACTTTTCCCGCAGAAGGTACGCTTCGCCGGACTAAACACTTTCAATCCGCAGCCGACCACACCGAATACGAAGCAGCGAGGCTGGCTCGTCTCAATCTCGGAGCAGGCAATCTTCCGTGACGCCTCGTTTCTCTCCTCCACATTCAGCTACAAGACTTTTGACTTTGACGTCTTCGGGCAGGGAACGGAACCGCTTGAGTTGTTACCGGAAGGTAACGAAGGCAACTACTTCGCCGACATCCGCAGGCAGTCGCAACGGTTTCAGTGGCGGGAAATTTACTACGCGCACGGGCTTGAGTTTCACGGTCAGCATACTCTTAAGCTCGGCGGCGAAATTGATTACTCGCGCGTGACGGGTGTGTTCGACGAAGACTCGATTCTGATCAGACGGCAAGACCGAACCCTGGCCCGGCGCATAGACTTCAGCGCCGCGGCCACGGTTTCACGCAGTCTCAGAGAATACACCGCCTTCGCGCAGGATCGGTGGGTCGTCAATAAGAAGCTCACGGTCGACGCCGGTCTGCGCTTCGACCGTGACGGGCTGGCCCGGCAGAACGCCATCTCGCCGCGCGTTTCATTTTTGTACCTGCCACTCAAGAATCACGCCACGGTCTTACGTGGCGGAATCGGTCTCTTCTATGATCGCACTCCGCTTAGCGTCGGCTACTTCCGCCAGCTTCCCGAGCGCACTGTTACCACGTTTGCCGCGGACGGCATCTCGATAACTGAGGGCTCGAGTCGCTTCGCCAACATAGTCGCAGCACGGTTGCGCAACCCACGCAGCGTGCGGGCGAGCCTGCAAATAGATTTTCCTATCACGAGTAGGGTGACGGGACGCATCGGGTATTTGCAACGCTCAACCACAGACGATTTCATCGTCGATAGCTTTGACGCATCCAGCCAGGGCGCCCTTGTGCTCAGCAACCTCGGCCGTTCGCGCTACCGCGAGTTGCAACTGCTCGCAATCTATGACAACCCGCGCATCGGTACGTTCAACGCCACTTACGTGTGGTCCAAAGCTCGGGGCGATCTTAACTCTATTGATAACTTTCTTGGCGATTTTCCAGCGTTCGTAGTGCGGCCGAACGAGTACGGGCCACAGCCCTTTGACGCAACGCACCGGTTCCTTGCCTACGGCCAGTTACGAGTGCGCTACGATATCAACATCGCGCCCCTGGTTGAGATTCGGTCGGGCTTCCCGTTTTCCTTCGTTGATGAGCGCCTGGATTTTGTCGGCCCACGCAACCGGGCGGGACGCTTCCCAACATTTTTGTCAGTCGCCTTGCAAGTTACGAAGGGTTTCGCCATACCAAAATTCGTCCCCAGGCTTGGAGGACGACGAACGCGAATCGGCCTGGCCGTCCTTAACACCACGAATCACTTCAATCCCAGTGAGGTGCAAAATAACATCGCCAGCCCGCGACTCGGCCAGTTTTTCAACAGCCTTGGCGCGTCCGTGCGCGGCAAGTTCGAGTTCGACTTCTAGGTGTGAGTTAAAACAAATGAAACTTCCGCGGGAAAATTAAACTCAATGAATCTGAAAACTCGGCAAGTGGCGGGTTGAGATTGGCAGAGGTTGTATATCCCTCAGGTTATAAGACTCCTGAACACTTGCACCATCTCCCGCAATTGAGGCTCGTGCGAAAAGGTGTCTCTGCTGATAGAAAGAACCGTGAAGTCAGTCCTTGATTAGTTGAAGGCCAGCGTGCTTCTTCACTATCGCCTTCGCAGGCTGCGCAGTTGCTCAATTCGATCGAGAACAGCATCGGTGAGGATGCCAACTTCTTCAGCGTTATAGTTAGCAGCCCGGAAGGCATCGCTGATTTGGCCCCGGCTCAGACGCGATAGCCAGCCGCCTAACCATCTCGCCTGCCCGGCGGTAATGTCGTCAAAGATGCCTTTCTTTTTTCCGCTATAACGAAATTTGACAATGCTTCCCTCGACGCCTTCCACAAACTTTGCCTTTTCATAGTCTTCAGGATTGTTGCGGCTGCGAGTGATCGTCCAGAAAAGCGGCAACCCACCGGTCTTGCCAAAAGTTGCGCCAAGATCGCTAATGACATAGCGCAGCTTCTTCGTTCCTTTTACTTGTATGACTTCATTGTTTGAGTCTTTGATGTCCCAGTTCTCCAGGAGCAACATCATGACCTTAAGACCTTGAAATTCGCGTCTGCCGACAAATCGATTCTGCTCCCACTTCCATTCGGTAAGTCGCTTTTCCGACCCTGGTCTGGCTTCGAGCCTTACATCTTCAAATGTACCTTTTCCCGGAATAGTCAGACGGGGAACCAGATAGTTGATTTCGGTCTCATATCCGGCGGCCCATAGTAACCGTACCGCAGCCGTCTCCGACTGTGCTTCTTTACCGATCTTCGCTACCCACTCACGCCCTGAGGCGTCGCGGATACGCTATTTTGTGCCGGAGTAACCACCCTTTTCCTCTTCCAGAAAGGTGACGCTCAGCAGGTTGGGCTGCATGGCGGCACCGCCGGGTCCCAGGTACAGGTTTCTTGAATCAATATTTACGGGGGCCGTCCATAAGACAGGGACACCTCGCGGCAGGACCTTCTTTTTGGTTTTAGCTTCTGCGGCAGAACCCGAAAGAGAAAATACAATAGCGGCAGTCGCGGCGATCAGCATGCTGCGCCAGTTGACACTAAGCATTGCAACACCTCTCAAAATCACGTTTGTTATAACGGGGTGAAGTATTATTGCGCGCACTCGTTTAGAAAACAAAGCGGGAAAACAAGACAAATACAGAACCGGCCGCTAACGCTCCCGGTTCTGATCAGTTGAATGCCCGCCTTCGTCATGAAGCAGGCCGCGCTCCCGGTAGAGATTGAGTTTGTTATGCAGGGTCTTGAGGCTGAATCCGAGCAGCACCGCGGCGCGAGTCTTGTTGTTCTTCGTCTTCTGTAAAGTGCGCATGATCATCTGCCGTTCGACTTCTTCGATCGGAGTGCCGACAGGGAAGGAAATGGTGTCTTCATCGCGCAATCTTTCGCGCTGATCGATTGGATAGGGTGCGAAGTGATGTCTTTCAATCTGTTCGCCCGAACAAATGATCACGGCACGCTCAATCACGTTGCGCAGTTCGCGCACATTGCCGGGCCAGGCGTGAAACTGCAACGCGGCAATTGCACCGGGACTCAAAAACCGCGCCGGCCGCTCATGCTTTGCTGCCAGCTGCGTAACAAGGTGCTGTGCCAGCAACGGCAGATCGTCTTTGCGATCCTTCAACGGCGGCAGGTGGACGCGAAACACGTTCAAGCGGTAGAGAAGGTCCTCACGCAGGCTTCCGCTCCGCACTGCGTCATCGGGTTCGCGATTAGTAGCGGCCAGCAGCCGAACATCGATGCTGATTTCATTGCGGCTGCCCAGCCTTCGGATTGCTCTCTCTTCGATAACGCGAAGTAGCTTTGCTTGCAACAAGGCCGGCATTTCGGCGATTTCGTCCAACAGCAGAGTACCGGTATTAGCCAACTCAAAGCAGCCTTGCCGCCGCGATGCCGCGCCGGTGAACGCTCCCTTTTCGTGGCCAAAGAGCTCCGATTCCATCAAGGTTTCTGGAATCGCCGAACAGTTAATGGCGACGAAGGGTTTATCTCTTCGGGGACTCTTTTGGTGGAGAGTGCGCGCCACCAGCTCCTTGCCGCTGCCGGAATCGCCTGTGATGAGAACCGAAGCAGAAGAAGGCGCAACCTGTTCGATCAGCGAATAGATTTCGCGCATCTGTTCTGAGGCGCCCACTAATTCACCAAAAGCCCCGCGTTCCTGAAGCTGCCGGCGCAGCAGGGTGTTTTCTCGTTTCGCCTCTGAAAGTTCAACGGCGCGATCCAGGACGATTCGCAATTTGTCAGCATCGACCGGTCTCTCGAAGTAGTGGTACGCGCCTTCGTCCTGTATCACGTGAAGCGCCATTTCAACTGAACCGCCATTGGTGAGCCAAATGAGGGGAGTGTCCGGTTGTTCCGCGCGGATTTGCCGCAGGAGCTGAAAATCATCTTCCGAAGTCTGGGAACTGCTGGCGATGATTACAGAGGGTTCACGCTCTCCCTTGGTTGGTTTGCCGGGCGTATCTTCGTCTCCGAGGATGACGTCATATTTCCATTCCGCGATGAGCGACTTCAGGGCTTCAGCGCTACTGGGATCGGGATCGATGATTAAGATGCGACGTAACGACATTACGGTTCAGTCTAACACGAAGGAGCGCCGGCAAACTTAATGACATTTTCCGGCTTAGATGATCCTGTAGGAGTGGCACTCGGTGGCCGCCCTTCGTTGCATTTTGCGCACCGAAGGGGGCGGCCACGGCGGCCCTACGATGTTTTGAAATGATCAGCAATTGCGCGCGCCAGTGCGGGAATTGTTGATTGCGCGGGAAGAATCTCCGGGTGAAGTCCGTGATCTGAGGCTGTGGCCGCCGTCACGTCGCCAATACAAGCCACCGTTATTCCTTCCAGCACCTCACTCAGATCCTGAGTGTCGAAGAGTTGCGCCAGATTCCTCACTGAAGACGAGCTCGTAAATGCAATGCAGTCCGCGCCACCCGTTAACAATGCCGCAACGCGGCCCCGATCGGTGTTAGTGGGAATGATGGTCCGATATGTGGGCACAACATCAACGCGGGCGCCTGCGTCTGTTAAAGCGCGTGGAAGGAAGTCGCGCGCCGCTGCCGCACGAGGCAACAGAAAGTTAAGCCCACTTAAAAACTCGCGCCCGCCAACGAAGTGCTCGAGCGCGGCAAATACTCCCTCTCCCTTAAACTCCCGCGCCACCACATCCACATGGACTTGTCCATCGCGGAGGACAGCCTCGGTAGCATCGCCGATGGCGCAAACTCGCAATTCATCGAGGCCACTCGGGTCGAACCCCTTGCCTTTGAGGCGTCGCAGAAAATAATCAACCCCGTTTACGCTGGTGAAGATCAGCCAATCGTAGCCATAGAGATGGTCAAGAGCTTCGTCGAGTCGATCGTAACTCTCCGGTTCAGCAATTTCGATTGTGGGACAAACAAGAACATTAGCGCCATAGCGTTCAAGCTCCACTATAAATTCATCCGCCTGCGCCCGAGCTCGTGTTATCACGACTGTGCGACCGGCTAGTGGCTGACTACTGTCATAGGGAGAAGACATATTCTGTGATCGTTAACGATCCAACAACTTATCTGCACCTTGCTCCAGAAGTTTCAGGGCCAAATGCGAGCCCAAAGTCTCTGCCTCAGCTGTTGACCCGGAGATCTGAGCTCTCACGATCTCGTCACCGCGCGGATCTGCTACCAGTCCTTCGAGTGTCAGTTCCTGATCCCGAACGGTTGCATAACCCGCAATAGGTAATTGGCAGCCACCCCCTAACGCACGCAGGAGCGAGCGCTCAGCAGCGCACGCAAATTGGGTGGGTTCGTGATTGAGCTGGCCGACCGTCCTGGTCGTACGCGCATCGTCCATTCGGGTTTCTATGCCTAACGCGCCTTGACCAATTGCGGGCAGCATGTCGAAAAGAGTTCCACTGATGCGATGGGCAAGATCCAAACGCCGCAATCCAGCGCACGCAAGAATTAGCGCGTCGTATTCCCCTCCGTCCAGCTTACGGAGTCGGGTATCAACGTTACCGCGCAGTTCACGGACCACGATGTCAGGCCGCAGATTTTTTATTTGCGCCAAACGTCTGGGGCTCGAAGTCCCCACGACTGCCCCCTGAGCCAGACCGCTGAGTGAAACAGTTCCAGCCGGAACTCCCGCCTTAAGAACGAGTGCGTCCCAGGGATCTTCCCGTTCACAAATCGCGGCCAGTGTTAGTGAAGCAGGAATATTGCTGGGAAGATCTTTTAGTGAGTGAACCGCAAGATCGATACGCCCGTCGAGCAAAGCGTCTTCCAGCTCCTTGGTGAAGACGCCCTTACCGCCGATCAGCGAAAGCGGCTCCTTGTTAACGTCGCCCGAAGTTCTAATAACCTCGATGCGGATGTCGAGGAATTTATCGATTCGTGTGAGTTGGGTTTTAACCAGCCCGGCTTGTATCAGCGCCAGCCTTGAACCACGAGAGCCGATTACTAAGCTTTGAGGCATTTCTCGGATCAGTAATCCAGGTTTGACTCGGGCGGCATGTCGGTTTCCTGGGCTGGCTCATCGACGTCGAATGTATCTCCCCACGCCTTAAGGTCGGTGTCGTATGTTTGTCGCATGCGACGAATGAGCGGGTGGGAAATCTTGTTGACGGTGGAAACCAGCATGGCCTCGATCGCACGTTCTTGTTCTGGGCTTAAGGGACCCAGACGACTGCGCTGCCGGGCCAGTTCAGATTTAGCAATGCCCTGAAGCTTATCCCGCAGCGCGCCAATTGAGGGGCCGATATCCAGGACGCGGAGGCTCTGTTGAAACTGCATTACCTCTGAAGCGACTATTAACTCGGCGCGTTCGGCCTCTCGTTCTCTTTCCCTGATATTCGAGGAGACGACTGATTCCAGATCGTCAATGTCGAACACGAACGCATTAGGCAGCTCGCCGATCGCCGGATCTAGATTGCGGGGCACACTGATGTCGATAAAGAACGCCGGCCGATTGCGGCGGCGCGTCAGTGCCGCACGGGCCATCTCCGTAGTGACCACGTATTCTTCAGCGGCAGTGGAGCAGATAACGATGTCGGCAGTTGACAGGCTATCGGCGATGAGCTCAAAAGCCACCGCCTCGCCCCCAAATTCACCTGCCAGGCGGCAAGCAGCGTCTTCGGTGCGATTCGCGACCAGTACTCGCGAAACGCCGGCATTGATTAAATGTCTGGCGCATAATTCAGCCATCTCACCAGCTCCGATAAGGAGCACTGAATGGCCTTTGAGCGCGCCGAAAATCTTTTTGCCAAGCTCCACTGCCATGTAACTGATCGAAACGGCATTAGTTGCAATCCCGGTTTCGCTCCTTACTCGCTTGGCCACCCGAAGCGTGTGGTGAATCAGTCGATTAAGGATCCGTCCGGCAGTTCCCGCTTCCAACGCGAGAGAATATGCGCGACGTACTTGTCCCAGCACCTGAGGTTCGCCGACTACGAGGGAATCCAAAGATGAAGCAACGCGAAACATATGGCGCACCGCTTCTTCGTCGTGGTGAGTGTACAAGTGGTCGCGAAAAACAGGCTCTGGAAGCTGACGCGCCTGGGCGAGAAATTCACCAATACGTTTGCTTCCTTCCCTCGAGTGCTCAGCAGCGGTAGCTGCCAGGACCTCGACTCGATTGCACGTGGAAACGATTAAGCCTTCACGCAAGACCTCGCCGTCAACCAAGGTACGCAGCCCCGCCGCGCAAGCCTCCTCAGAGAAGGCCAGGAGCTCCCGAACCTCAACCGGCGCCGTCTTATGATTGATTCCGACCAGGACAATTGACATCAGCTTAGAATGGCAAACCCCTTCAGAAAGAACTATCCATTACCAAAGGAAGACTAGCTCAACCGAAAACATGATAGCTGCCCATCCATCGCGCTCCGAAAAAAGTGCACAACACGAGGGCGAATCCCGCAACGCCCAACCAGGCTGCAGTACGCCCGCGCCATTTTGCGGTGGATCGGTAAACAATGAGTAGTAGGTAGAGTAACCACGTCAGTGCAGCAAATACTTCTTTTGGGTCATTGTGCCATAGAAAACCGTCGCGTGACGAAGACCAGAGCATTCCCGTCGCGATGCCCACGGTTAACAACGCCAATCCAATCGCCGCCGCGAGGGTGGCAATTTCATTTACCGTGGTAAGTGAAGGTAATCGATGAAACGCGGGAGTAAAAGTCTTGAGTTTAAGTTCACGCTCCTGCAGCAGGTACATCACGCTGGCAACGAATACCACGAAGAAGGCGGCGTAAGAAAACACTACCAACGTTGTGTGAATCGGGAACAGCCAGGTAGCGGAAAAGCCGCCGGGTTCCGGTCCATTGTCGGCGGCGTTGCGAATCAGAATTGCGACAAACGTCAGCAGGGAAACGAGCGGGAGCGTGAACGGCCCGAGCGCGAATGCTTTGTAACGGTAGAGAACAAGACCATAGCTTCCCGCGAGCGTCCAGGCCAGGAACGAGAGGGTCTCGCGCAAATTAAAAAGGGGATAGTGACCATCCAGCGCCCAGTCCGCGATCAAAGCGGTCGTGTGGAGAATGAATCCCAGGAAAAGCGACCAATGAGAAACCCTTTGAAGGGCCTTTCTTTTGTTTACGAAAGCCAGTATGGAATGGATCGAAGCAACGACATAGGCTGCAAGAACTGCGAGTAGTAGTGATCTCATGCGGAGTGAAAGGTCTTGAACAGGGACATTCTAGTCGACGCTCTTTGGAGGCCGCAAGCGACGCCACATAAGGCGGGTGCCCTAGTTTGGTTTTGCGTTACAAATTACACGAGGATGCTTGTGATTGCCGGCGAGCGAAGCAAACCTTATGATTGAACGGTTCATCCCACGTACGACAATGGAAACTCCAGAGTTGGCTTGAGTAAGAGGAGGAGCTGAATGCTGGTGCTAGTTAGGCGAGTCCTTCCGTTAGCGCTCAGCGCTTTGATGACCAGTGGCGTGTTGATGTTCCCCTCATCGTCGTCGGCGCAAAAGAAGTTGAAACGCGCTCGGCAACAGCCTGTCGAGTCACCTGCAACGCTATCCGCACCGCAGCCGACACCACAGGTTCAATCAATTAAGCCCAAGCCCGGCCTCGTCACAGTTCCGGTTGTTGTCACTAATGCGGACGGACATTTCGTTCTGGATCTACAGCAGGGCGAGTTTGAAGTTTTCGAAGGTGACGTAAAACAGGGCGTAGCATTCTTCGCGAACGCAAGCGAGCCTTTATCGGTTGCGCTGATGCTGGATACAAGTACGAGCACCGAAGCTCACCTCAGCGCGATTCGCAAAGCTGCAATTGTCTTTGTCGATCAGTTGCCAAAGGCAGATCGCGTTAAGGTCATCACTTTCGACGACCAGGTGCGCGAACTGAATGACTTCACAGCCGATCGAGCGGCGATCAAATCCGCAATCCTTAAGGCACAGCCAGGCTATGGCACTAAATTCTATGACGCGATGAATGTCGCGCTTGAATCGGTGCGCGAGATTGAAGGACGTAAGGCGATCGTGATCTTCAGCGATGGCGTGGACTATCGGAGCGATTACGGGTCCGCTGAAAGCACTCTCCGCTTTCTCGAAGAAGAGGGTGTGCTCGTTTATCCGATTCGTTTTAGCACGCGCGTCGCAGCGGAGCGAGTGGCGCGTCAACAGGCCGGGCAGCCGTTGCCTACGTCGGAGGTAGTGAGATCGACTTCGGGAGGTACTGGAACGACATCTCCGGACGATCCTGGTTCGGTCCCTGGAGGCGAACGGAAAACCGGACCGCTGGGGTTGCCGCTGCCCGATGACATCGTGAGACGCCGCCGTGATTCTCGTAATCGAGATCGACTGCCGCCGGGGGATCGTCCTCCCGCCGGTGAAGTTGGCGTTGACTTACCAACCGGCCGCAGCGACCCCCGAGTCTCGTCCAAGACCCGTGAAAAAGCCCCGGAAGACACAGTTGGCGTAATGCTCGACCGCCTCTACACGCCTGCTGACAGTTACCTGAAAGCGCTGGCCGATAAGTCGGGCGGTATGCTTCTTCGTGCCGAGGACATCACAACTCTTCCCGCGGCCTTTTCACAAATCGCGATTGAACTGCGCGCGCCGTATCTCCTCGGTTACTATCCGACCAATAAAACCCGAGGCGATCAGTACCGCATGATTAAAGTCACGACTACGCGTAAGAATGTGATCATGCGTGCGCGCCCGGGTCACCGTCTGCCAAAACCCGTGATGTGACGGTAACTGGCAAAGCCATAGGCCCCACATCAAAGCCCAACCACTGAATTACACCAACTTTGCCATTCTTTTTGCCGGGTTTACTCGCATTGCGCCCTTCTTGTTCACGCGCGTGTTCCCGTGCTAGTTTTAGCCCACTACAACTATCGCTAAAGATTCTGTTTGTCGTTTTCCACTGAACGAGCGCAGGAACCATGCCTGATCGAAATGATGCCTGGGAATTGTTATGCGAATACACCAAGGGCGATAGTCTGCGTAAGCACGCGCTTGCGGTTGAAGCCGCCATGCGCGCCGCGGCAAAGCGTTATGGTGAGCCCGACGCTGACGTCGATGAGTGGGGACTGGTTGGATTACTACACGACTTTGATTACGAGATGTTTCCCACTGCCGACCAGCACCCGTTTACCGGGGCAAACATTCTTTGCGGACGCGGCTATTCCGAACGGATAATCCGGGCGATCATGGGCCACGCCACCTATACGGGTGTTCCGCGCGACACCGACATGGCGCGTGCGCTTTTTGCCACCGATGAGCTTTGCGGCTTCCTCGTAGCCTGCGCGCTGGTGCGCCCGAACAAGAGTCTCGACGATCTCGAGGTCTCGTCGGTGAAGAAAAAGTTGAAAGACAAAGCGTTTGCGCGATCAGTAAATCGAGACGATATCAGGCAGGGCGTAACGGAACTTGCTGTGGATCTGGATGAGCATATTCGCTTTGTGATTGATGCGCTTCGTCCGCTGCAAAGAGAGATCGGTTTGAATCCCGTTGCGTAGTTACACCAAGGACATCACCCGATATTGCGCGGAGTTGTCGGCTGAGGCTGGAGCGGAGTATTTCGTGAAGTTAGGATTGAGGCCAGAATGAAAACGCCCAGACTGAGAAAAGCGGCGAGCACTCCGGTCAGCAGAGCCTGGGTCCTGCGCCGGCGGGCCGTGTGGCGATAAACAAAGAACGCGGCCAGAATAACGCTGGCGATTGGCAAAACCAGCGTCGCGGTCACGACAAGGTCTGGACTCGAAAGCACCCGAAGCGAGGCAGACCTCGTCACGATGATAGCGATCGATGATCCCGAGCCTACAAGGGCGGCGATCAGCGCGACAATCATTACCAGCTTCAAGCGCATTCAAACCATTCCTTCGCGGCAGTTTTCTTAGTTGGAGTTGCACAGAATACCATAGCCTTCAAGCGGACGCTGGACCACTTCAGCGTCCGCATCCCGGATTCAGACGCCTTACATGCTTTTGAGAAGCGCATTAATCTACCTGTCGCGTCATGAAGGTCTAAAAGACTTCGCAGCGCGCTTCCGGCTTTTTAAGAAATTAACTACTCGCTTTGTTGCCGGCGAGACAATTGCCGAAGCCGTTGCCGTTATTCGCGAGCTAAACGGAGAGGGTTGCACCGCTTCGTTCGACCATTTGAATGAATCAGTTGCGAATGCGGCGGAAGCTGAGGGCGAAGTAGAAGAGTATCTGCAGATTCTTGATCAGATTGATCGGACGGGGATTCGCTCGAACGTTTCCATAAAACTGACCCAGTTTGGACTCGAACTTGATCCAGACGTTGCCTACAGGAACGCGCGTGCGATCGTTGCTGAGGCCTCGCGCCGTGGAAATTTCGTTCGAGTTGACATGGAGGGTTCGGCGGTCACCCAGGTAACGATAGACATCTTCAAACGGCTGCGATCTGAATTTGGCTTGAATGACGTCGGAATTGTATTGCAGTCATACCTGCGCCGAACCTATGAAGACGCCCAGGAGTTGGTAAAGCTTCCCGCCCGTATCCGTATTTGCAAAGGAGCGTACAATGAACCGCCTGAGGTCGCGTTTCCCAACAAGCAGGACACTGACGACAACTACGTGCGCGTGATGCAGCTGTTGCTGAGAAGTGGGATCTATCATGGCATTGCCACTCACGATCCAAAAATGATCGACGCTACAGTTGCTTTCGCGCAACGCGAGGGGATTGGCAAGGAAGCTTTTGAATTTCAAATGCTTTACGGCGTGCGGCGCGACCTACAGCGTCAGCTCGCTCGAGACAGTTACAACGTGAGGGTTTATGTTCCTTACGGAAAACATTGGTATCCTTACTTTATGAGACGCCTCGCCGAGCGTCCCGCAAATATCTGGTTCGTAATGAAGAATCTGTTGAAGGGTTAGCGAGATGGACAATCTTATCTGGATCCTCTGGTGCGTGCTGGGACTGGCGCTAATTGTCGCTGAAGTTTTTACCACTGGATTCGTGTTGCTCTGGTTTGGCATCGGCGCACTTGCCGCAGGCTTTGCCGGCCTGATTGGTATTGATAGTCTGGCTATTCAGTTCCTGATCTTCATTGGAGTTTCGTCCGGCTTGACCGCCGCCTCGCGTACGATCTTCGTTAAGTATTTTTCTCGTGAGAAAAGTGGCACCTCACTGCGCAGTGGAGCTGACTCTTTGCCAGGTAAGATTGGCACCGTAGTTTCGTCGAGCCACGGCGCGCTCAACGAGGGTGCGGTAAAAGTCTTTGGCTCAACCTGGACTGCTTATCCGGCTGCAGGTGAATCGCCGTTGGAGGCGGGCGAGCGCGTGTGTGTGGAGAGCACTGAAGGCGCTTCGATTTATGTTCGCCGGATAGATGCGGGAAGTGGCTGGCAGCGGAAATCGCCCGGCGATGAATCGTAGGGGCGGCACTCTATGGCCGGCTCCCTTTTCGTGCCCTCAACAAACTTGTCTAGACGCAACGAGGGGTGGACACAGAGTGCAACCCCTACAGACTTCGTGGATGCGCTGGCTCAGGCTAGTACGATTCGGTATCTGCTTCGTAGTTGTCGTCGAGGGTCTTGTCTTCCTCAAGTGGAGGCAATTCAACGGTGATGTGATCGTCGGTCGGCTCCTGCAAGTCGTCTCCCAGGAAACGCACGAGAACTACTGTGATGTTATCTTCGCCGCCTCGGTTATTTGCTTCGGCAATCAGTTCGTCACAGGCCACCGCGAGGTTTGAATTGCTGGCAATGATGTTCTGAATATCTTCCGAGCGCAATTTTCCTGACAACCCATCACTGCAAAGCAGCAGAATGTCGCCGCGTCGCAATTGAATCTTTCCGGTCACGGGAGTGACGTCGCTCTGTGCGCCCAGGGCCTGCAAAATCACATTCCGAAACATGTGAGTCTCGGCTTCCGCTTCACTGATCTGACCAACATCTACAAGTTGCTGGACCAGCGATTGATCTTTTGTGGCTAGTTGAATTTGGTCCCTGCGAATCATGTAGCCGCGGCTGTCGCCCACTTGAACCAGATCCAGCATATCGCCTTTAATCGCGGCTCCGGTGAAGGTGGCGCCCATGCCCGCGCAGCGTGAATCTTCCTGGCTACGGTGGTGAATCGCGAGATTGGCGTAGACTGTGGCGTTCTTGAGACATTCCACGAGAGGCGTTTCGGCATCGCACCCTTCTTCGGTATCGCTGCCAACCAGCATCTCACGCACCGAATCGACCGCCATCCTACTGGCGACGTCTCCAGCGAGTGCGCCCCCCATTCCGTCAGAGACGACAAGTACGAGACCCTTGTCTCCGAGGTCGAGTTTGCTCAACTCTTTTGGAGCTTCTTTTCCGTCTGAGCCCGTCCAGGTCTTCTGGTTTGATAAATCCAGCACCAGAAAATTATCTTCGTTGCCTCGGCGCACTCGACCGACATCTGATTTTGCGTGCAGTTCTACAATCATAAGGAGAGCGGAAGCGATCTGCTACTGGCCGAAGATTTTAACCCTTCCACAGTGAAACTGTCACTTGCTGAGTTCTTATATTTGTTTTAGAGCTTGGTCAAGATCGGCAATTATGTCATCCGTATCTTCCAGACCAACTGAGATTCGCACCAGCCCCTCAGTAATTCCGAGCTGTTCTCGTTTCTCAGCGTTAACGGATGCGTGAGTCATTGTCGCCGGATGCGAAATCAGAGTCTCAACTCCGCCCAAGCTCTCGGCGAGAGTGCATAGCTTAACAGATTCCAAAACCTGGCGCGCAGCGTTAAGCGAACCGACATCGAAGGCCACCATACCGCCGAAGCCTTTTTGCTGTCGCCGGGCGAGATTGTGTTGCGGGTGCGAGGCAGAACCGGGATAGTAAACTTTCTTTACTGCGGGATGTTCTTCGAGAAACGCGGCGACGGCGCGTCCCGTCTTGTCATGTTGTTCCATGCGCAATGCCAGTGTTTTTGTACCGCGCATCACCAGCCACGAGTCGAACGGCGAGAGAATCGCCCCCGCACTGTTTTGGATAAAACCGATCCAGTTAGCATCTTCCTCATCGTTGAGTACGACGATGCCGCCGATTCCATCAGAGTGCCCATTCAAATACTTGGTCGTTGAGTGGACGACGATATCGACCCCGTAATCAAGCGGGCGTTGCAGGTAGGGTGACATGAAGGTGTTGTCGCAAACCACGCGCGCCCCGGCGCGGTGTGCAATCTCGCTCACCTCTTTCAGATCTGTGACGATCATTACCGGGTTGGTGGGCGTTTCCACGAAGACCATTTTCGTGTTGGGTTTGATTGCTGCTTCAACGTTTAGCGCATCTGATGTGTCAACGAAATCAAACTCGAGATTGTAGTTTGACAATACCTTCGTAAACAGGCGAAAGGTCCCGCCGTAAGTGTTGTCGGAAACAACCACGTGCTCTCCGGCTTTAACCAGACGCAGCGTGGCATCGATTGCCGCCATTCCGGATGCGAAAGCAAAGCCGAACCTGGCGCCTTCCAGCGCGGCGAGATTTGTTTCGAGCGCTGAGCGCGTAGGGTTTTGAGTGCGAGCGTACTCGTAGCCCTTGTGCTTGCCAAGGCCGTCCTGAGCATAAGTTGACGTTTGATAGATTGGCACCGTCACTGCGCCGGTAGACGCATCTGGTTCCTGTCCGGAGTGAATAGCGATTGTTGCGAAGCCCATAAAATCGTTAAATCGGTGAATAGTGAATCATTATTTGCGATTTCCAATTGGCAATTGGCAATCTTCAATCGAATATTCCCTGGCTCATGTAACGTTCCGCCCCATCAGGGAACACTGTTACGATTCGTTTCCCTTTGCCGAGGCGTTCTGCAACCTGATACGCTCCGGCCGCCGCTGCTGCTGAGGACCAGCCCCCCAAAACCCCCTCCGTCCGCGCCAGGCGGCGAAACGCCTCGCAGACTTCGTCGTTCATTACCATCAAGACCTCATCAGCGAGGTCAGCGTCATAGATCTGCGGAATAAACTGCGTCTGACCAATTCCTTCGATCTTCTTGGGGCCGGGCGGATGACCACCATAGATCGATCCTTGCGGTTCTACAAGCACACACAAAACCTTTGGGTTGATCTTCCTGGCTGCGCGAGCAACTCCAACAAACGTTCCCGAAGTCCCCGCGCCAATCACAATGGCGTCGATGCGTTCCTCCATCTGCTCGATGATCTCGGCCGCGGTTGTCGCCTCATGATAGTCAGGGTTTGCCTGATTCTCGAACTGCTGTGGGATGTAGCTGTCCGCGATGGTGCCGGCAAGTTCGCCAGCCCGCTCAATAGCCCCCGTAATTCCCGCTTCGCCTGAAACGTACTCAATCTCGCCACCCAAAGCCGCGATCAGTTTCATCTTCTCCACCGCATAGCCCCGGGGAACGCAGAGAATAACACGATAGCCGCGGGCCACACCGATTAGGGCCAAACCGATTCCGGTATTGCCGGCGGTTGGTTCGATGATTGTTGATCCTGGTCGCAGTTTGCCCTTTTTCTCGGCGTCCAGAATCATTCCCAGCGCCGCGCGATCTTTCACAGAGCCACCGGGGCTGAACCACTCGAGCTTGGCGTAAATGTCAGCTAATGGAGGCGGAGCGAAACGAGAGAGGTGAAGCAGTGGAGTGTGGCCTACGAGGTCGATAATGCTCTCGGATATACCAGAGGTCATGAACTTTGGAGGGACGACGTCGATCGACCTGACAATTTTAAGTATCGAGGGAAGCGATCGTAGCTCCCACAAGTTTGGAGGGTCAAACAGTAAGCTTCTTAATCGAAGCATTCGAGTTACACGTAAGGACTCCGGCGGCGCGCATTCGATTAACACTGGTCTTGGCCGTTTGGTCTTTGATCTTTGTTTGTGTTCCGAGCCTTAAACACTTCCTGATCAGTTCGAAGTTCAAAGGTCAAACTTCAAATTACCTAGCGCGCTGGCGCGGATCGAGATACTCGCGCAACCCGTCGCCGATAAAATTGAATGCCATCACAGTCAGCGCAATGACGATACCGGGAAAGATCAACGCATGAGGCGCGGCTTGCAGGGTTGAGAGATCGCGCGCCTCTTCGATCATTACGCCCCAGGAGGGCGCGGGGGGCGGCACGCCGAGGCCCAGAAAGGAAAGTGAAGCTTCCGCAAGCACTGCCCCGGCCATCCCCAAACTTGCTTGCACGATTAGTGGCTGAATGGCATTGGGCAGAATGTGAATCAGCAGGATGCGGGCGTCGCTGGCTCCGAGAGCGCGAGCCGCTTGCACGAAGTCGTATTCACGCACCTTTAAGACCTGGCCGCGAATCAGGCGAGCATAGCCAACCCAGCCGATGATACAGAGGGCGAGGATCAACTTGTTCAATCCCGCCCCGAGAAAGGCCACCATCGCGATCGCCAGCAACAGTCCGGGAAAAGCGAGAAACACGTTAAAGAAATAACCGGAGATAACCCGATCCACCCAGCCGCCGTAGTAGCCTGCGAGTGCTCCCAGAGTTGTTCCGACAACCGCAGAGACGCCGACCACCACGATGCCGACCTGAAGGGAGATGCGAGCCCCGAATACCACGCGTGAGAAAATGTCGCGGCCCGTGGAATCAGTTCCGAAGAAGTGTGACGCAGAAGGGCCGAGATAGCGCAGCGACAGATCAGTTGTGCCAACGTCGTGTGTGGCAATCCACGGCGCAAATAGGGCCACGACTACAAGAATCGTGACGATTACAAGGCCGACAATGCTCAATCTATTCATAACTCTTAGAACTTTGTACTTTGTACTTTGTTCTTCTAACGGTTGTTGAATTCATGATTCAGAACTGCAGCAAGCTGGAAAAGCGAACAAAGTACAAAGAACAAAGCTCAAAGTTCAGAAACAATCGAAACTCACTGGACCCCTCAAGATAGTCTTATCCTGGGATCCAACCAACGATAGATCATGTCGGTCAATGTATTTGCCACTATGTAGGTCATGCTGATCACCAGCACACATCCCTGGACTACTCGGTAGTCGCGCTTCGCGATCCCGTCTTCCACCAGCAGTAGGCCCAAGCCCGGCCAGCCGAAAATCTTTTCTGTGATAATCGCCCCCGCGAGCAAAACGCCAAGTTGCAATCCCAGGATCGTCACCACGGGAATTAGTCCGTTTTTCAGAACGTGTTTGTAAACAACTGTCGTCTCGCTCAAACCCTTAGCGCGGGCAGTGCGAACATAGTCTTCGCCCAGTTCTTCAATTACCGAAGAGCGCACCATTCGCGTAAGGATAGCTGAGAGTGCGGCGCCGAGCGTGAATGCCGGGAGAATGATGTCGCTCCACTCGAACCGGCCCGACGGCGCCAACCAGCCCAGTTTCACCGCGAACAAATAAACCAACATGGGCCCAATTACGAAACTCGGCAGACTGATTCCGACCAGTGCTACTACCGAAGCTGCATTGTCGATCCAGGTGCCGCGATTTTTGCCGGCGACCACGCCCAGGGGAATTGCGATCACAACGGCAATCAGGAGTGCGACCACGGCCAGTTCAATTGTTGCCGGGTATCGTTCAAGAATTAATCCTACGACAGGTCTGTCGGTGCGAAAGGACAAACCCATATCTCCGCGGAAAATCCCTTGCCAATATTCGGTGTAACGATTGTCCGGACCGTGCCACTGGAAATGGCGGGCGCCATCTGGTCGGCGCGGAAAGGAGAAAAAGAAGGGAGGCCGGTCAAGCCCATGTTTTTGCCGGAATTGTTCAAACTGCTCGGGAGTGGCCTGTTCACCCAGTACGGCCACCGCGGGATCGCCGGGCACAAGCTCGATGAGAATTGTGACCAGAGAGACGACCGTCCAAACAACCAGCAAAAGGATCGCAAACCTTCGCAGGACGCCGAGAATTGTATGCTTTGAAAGTAAGGGCACTCTGGCGAGTCTCAGGCTCTGGCAGATCGAGATAACAGAATCGTGCGGATGATAGCATAGCCAAACTTGCGCGACATGCTGGTTGGAAGGTTACCGTGGTGCAGTTGGGTCCGGCTGCGCCAGCATTGGAAGATGCCCTATTGGGTCTACTGATTTATGACTGTTTGGGTATTTCAGCGGATACGCAAGCTAACACGAGATCGATAACCCGCTTCGTGTGACTTAGTGGACTGTGTAGGTTTCGTCAGCAGTGGAGTGAACAAAAAGAACGCAGCCGGGAGGAAGCCTCGAAATGAGTCGCATGGCCCCGACAACCGCACGCTCAAAAGGCTCTTATCCCGACTGCGCTCTCTACTGGTCGCAATCTCTTCGATTACAACCAATCCCTGAGGAGAATTAGTGCGGCCGCATCCCCAGATGCAGCGCCGCAATTCCTCCGGTCAAGTTCTGAAACTGCACCCGATCAAATCCCGCCCGCTGCATAGTTTCTGCAAGCTCTTTCTGATCGGGGAACCGTGAAACCGAATCCGGCAAATATCGATAAGCGCGCTTCGACCCGCTCAGCAATCCCCCGACCAAGGGCAATAACCTGGTGAAATATGCTTTGAACAGAAAACTAAACCCGGGGATGACCGGCTTGGAAAACTCCAACACTGCGAGACTGCCTCCCGGCTTCAAGACCCGTAGCAACTCGGACAGTCCTCTCTCAACATCTGACAGATTGCGTAGCCCAAATGCGATTGTCACGCCGTCGAAGGAGCAATCAAGGAACGGTAGTCGTAAGGCATCTCCTTCGATCAGCGGTATTGCCGATTGGCCTCTGGCAAATTTTTTCGCAGCGATGTCCAGCATCGGTCGGCAAAAGTCAGTGCCAACAACTCGCGCTTTAATCGTTTCAAACAACTCCAGCGAAAGATCGCCTGTGCCACAAGCAACGTCGAGGATCTTCACTTGCCCGGCGCCGAGACTCTGTCGCAGTCGCTTCGCGACTAGTCTCCTCCAACGCTTGTCCATCTGGCCTGAAAGCAGATGGTTTAGAAGATCGTAACGAACAGCAATCGTTGCAAACATCTCGCGCACGCGATTCGCGTGCTCATTCTCGATTGCCTTGCGAGTGTCAGACACAGTTAAGCGAAAATCGATTGAGGTATGGTTGCAAGCAGATTGCGATAGATTTGCGATTACTCCGGTTTCTTCGACGGAATCGTCATCGTTGGTTTGGTTTCGGATTTACTTGTGGGACGCTCCAACTCGCCCATCAATTCCACCTTCACGCTGGGCCCAAGAGCTGCTTGTAGTTGTTTCGAGTCTCCCAGAACTACCGACGCGATGGGGACATCACGAAAGAGTCTGGCGGCGACGCGCTGCAAATCGGCGGTTGTTACGGAAGTCCAGAGTGTCGTTTGATCTGATGGTAACCCAAACGTATCAACATCGAGCCACACGCGGGCAATACCTTCCGGTCTCGCGAGATCCTTTGCCAGTTGAGTTGTCACTTCTGCTTTCGCCTGATCCAATTCCGCGCTGGATATTGGACTAGCAATTAACGACAGCATCACTTCCCGCGCTTTCTTGAGCGCCTGACCAACCATTAGGTTGTCCACCCCGGCGCCCATGACGAAAATGCCGGGAAGAACATGGGCCTCGTGCCTTACAAAAACGGGGCGCCGACTAATTTCCGGTGATAGCCTTTCCCAACGTTGCCGCGCGACCACAGCAAGGAGCGTAGCAGCTTGAAAATCGCGATCTGATCGCCCCAGGCCGCGGACAGCCAGTCTGACTTCGGCGCTCTGATCAGCCGGGGCGTTAATGATTAGCGGGCGAGGATCAGGCGCCTCTGGCTGTCGAAAGGTTGTGGGAATGATTTGCTCACTCTTGCGCCACGGTCCAAGGAGTTGTCGCAGAGCCCGTACCGCCCTGTTGCGAGTCACACCGCCGATGATGGTGAGCGTCGCATTATTGGCATTCAGAAAGCGCTCGCGAGCCAGCAACAAATCCGCACGATCCACACGAGCGAGGCTTTCGGGCGATCCGGTAGCTGGCCGCCCATAAGGAAATTCACCGAACAGCCTTGCTGCGATTGCCCGATCAGCGAGAACCCCTGGTGAGACGGCTATATCCTTTACGATTTTTATGCGGCCATCGCGAATCCGGGCGACATTCTCCGGACTGATCTGGGTCGTGACTAGAGCGGTTCTAAGAATTTCCACAATGCGTTCGAACTGATCCGCATTGCCCTGCATTATTACAGTGATTGCATCCAGATCTGTGTCAACGTCGAGACGCCCGCCCATCTCATCAGTGAAATACTCCCGTGTAGTTGGGTCGGGGAAGAGAATGTCGCCGAGAACAGCCATTTCTCCGCTTTTTCCGGCCACATCGAATGCCGCCCCGCTGTGAATTCGAAGGCTCATGAAAACTTCTCGCGCGCCTGGGCGCGGTAAAATCAAAACCCGAAGTCCGTTCAGCAGTTGCTCCCGTTGCGGTTCTTCCGCGGTTTGAGCAGCGACGGGAAGGGCGCCCGCCAGGCAAAGCAAGACGGTTAAAGCCACCTTGATTGGAAGCTTAATGGGAGTGATTTTGGAAAATGGCTTCATACAAAGTGACGATCTGGGACGGTCAAGGCGGACGACGCGGGACCTGGAGGTTTAACTTTGGCGTTCACTCAGTTTAGGGGAGCAACCACATCTTAGATGCGTGATATTTGTGCGTCAACCGTTTGGCCTGTAAATGCATCATAGGCTTGGTAGAACTAGGATGTGGGTGACCACATCTCTGTTCCTATCGTTGATCGCGAACATAAACCGGCTTCTCCAGGGCGGTCTTTGAGTCCAGCGAAAGCAGAAATCTGGAAAATTGAGGGAAAGCCGTATCTTTTTGATGTTTGGCGGTAATTAACGTAGGAAGCGCTTACTGAAGGTTGTAGTTGACGGGATCGGAGCCTGATTGCCAGAGAGAATCTCAGACGAGCTCTTGGTTGAGAGGGCAGAAGCCGGCGATCAGGCAGCTTTCGTCGAACTATACGAGCGCCATCGAAATGCGGTATTCCGTTTCGCTTACCGCGTGCTGGGTTCCGTTGAAATTGCTGAGGACGTAACCCACGATTGCTTTTTGAGTTTGATCAGGCGTCCCGGGAACTTTAATCCGGCCCGCGGTCAGTTGCGAACTTATCTTTATGCGGCAGCGCGCAATTTAGCCCTTAAACACTTTCGCAACTCAGGCAGGGAAGCGTCGCTTGACGACTTGGGCGAAGAGCCGCCGGTTCCGGTAAGGGAACAACCCTTACGTAGATTGCTGGATGAGGAACTTGCCCTGAAAGTGAAAGAGGCGGTATTCAGTCTGCCGCCGTTGCAGCGCGAAGCGCTTGTTCTTTTTGAATATGAGGGATTGGCCCTCAGCGAAATTGCGGGCATTGTGGGCACGGATGTGGGGGCGGTGAAAGCCCGGCTTTCCCGGGCG
The DNA here is from genome assembly GCA_051000815.1 of Pyrinomonadaceae bacterium. GTDB lineage: Bacteria > Acidobacteriota > Blastocatellia > Pyrinomonadales > Pyrinomonadaceae > PSRF01. The sequence goes on along the minus strand of JBPCNX010000024.1, from coordinate 69,029 downwards.
CGTGAGCGATTGCGCAACACGTTGCGACCCTATTTGAATAGTACCTTGGAAATTGTTACTTTGGAGAGGCCTTAATGAGCAGCATCGAGCCCGGAGATCAATATGTTTCGGAAGACGAGCTAAGGAGCATGCTGGGGCGCTGGAAGGCGCCGGAGCCATCAATAACCCTCGATCAGCGCGTCTCAAACAGTTATCATAGGGAGTTGGTGAGCGCGGACGTCGCTGCAGAGCCGGTTCCGTTTCCACTAAGGCAAAATGAGGTAGTCACGATGAAGTTTTGTTCCACGTGCCAGGAAGAGTTTGCGGACAAATTTAGTTTTTGTCCGGTGGACGGGAGTCCGCTGAATGCGGTTACCCCGAAACTCGATGACAGTGTCACTCGGCCAGGCGTTCCGGCCACTGCCGCCTTCACCCCCAGCGAGTTCACACCCAGCGAACCGGCCTACGCCGCTGCTGCCACCACTGCGGCGGCAAGCGCCGTCGCCCCCCGGGGCGAATACCACTTGACCTTTATTGATGACGCTGGTGTGACTCAACGGCTAATTCAGGAGCTCAAGGGGGTTGCGCACAACTCGGAATTAACCTGGCCTGAATTCAAGCGTGACCCGTTCGGGTTTACGAAGCGAATGGTAGTTGGCTACGGACAGGCTGGCTGGAAAGTCCTTTCGCAACCAAACGTTGCGACCGGCGTGCTGACCGCTCTCGTCCTGGTGATCACGATGGTCCTGGGAGTTTTCTGGATTGATCGTATTCAGTCGCGCCAGCGTTCTGAGCTAGTCGCTAAGAGTGATGAGCAGTTGGTAGATCAGCTGATTGACATCCCCGACGAACAACCAACTCCCGATCCAGGAACGGCCGGTTTGAACAAGGGAAGCGGTGGCGGCAGCAAGCCTAAGCCTGAGAAGGCTGCCGGCGGCGGTGGCGGCGGTCGCGAGGAACAGAAACCTGCATCGTTTGGTAAGACCCCGCAGGCTTCGCTGACGGTTCCCCAGGTGGTGGCTCCGGATCCGAAGCCACCCACGATTAAGAATCCATCCCTGCCTGTGGCGGCGACGGTAGTAGCTGATCCGCTTTTAGTTCCACCCGATGCGCGGGTGCTGCCTTACGGCGACTTCAAATCCAAGAGTAATGACCCCTCTTCCGGCCCTGGTTCCGGGAATGGCATCGGCACCGGCAGGGGCGGCGGTATTGGACCTGGCGAGGGCGGTGGTATTGGGCCCGGACGAGGCGGCAACATCGGCGGAGGCGACCGCAACGACGGCGGGGGCGGGCCGGGTGGCCCCGGTGGTGGCGATTACAATCGCATTTTCAGCGGCAAGGAAGTGAGCTCGAAGGCGCGTGTCTTGTCTAAACCCGAACCGCAGTATACGGAAGAAGCACGTAAGAATCAGATTGTCGGAACAGTTGTGCTCCGTGCCGTGTTTACCTCTGGCGGCCAGGTGACCAGCATTCGCGCGGTCTCCGGTTTACCCTTCGGCTTAACTGAGCGGGCAATTGCAGCCGCGCGTCAGATTAAATTTTCACCGGCAACGAAAGACGGCCGCCCTGTGTCGATGTACATTCAATTGGAGTACAACTTCAACTTGTACTGAGCCAGGGTAAGAATAAAAACAAAGCGGCGCTGATCGGGACGCCAGTCAGCGCCGCTTTATGTAACGCAAACTGTTAGTTTGCGATTTTGCTTTCCGAATCCAGCGCCAACTAACAGTTTGCGTTACATCTCTGCCTTACAGACTTTCCACAAATCGCTTGATTCGCTTCACGCCCTCCTCTAGCTGCTCCATTGAGGTGGCGTAGGAGAGGCGAACGTAGCCTTCGCTTCCGAAACCTAATCCATCAGTAACAACCGTGTGTTCCTGCTCCAGCAGTTTTTGAGCAAACTCAGCCGACGTTCGCACTGTTTTCCCAAAACAACCTCTGACATCGGGGAAGGCATAGAAGGCCCCTTCAGGTTCACCGCATTTCAGACCAGGTATCTCTTTCAGAGCGTCCAGCAGCCAGCCGCGTCGAGCCGTGTATTCGGCCAGCATCGCTCCCACGGATTCCTGCGGACCGTTGAGGGCTTCGGCCGCGGCGCTCTGGGCAATTGAGTTCGGATTGCTCGTACAGTGACTCTGCACTTTCGACATCGCTTTGGTCCATTCGCGTGACGCCAGCGCGTAACCCAAACGCCAACCGGTCATCGCGTAAGTCTTGGAAAACGATCCGGCAATGCAGAGGCGGCTGCGCAGCTCGTGCGGCAGAGTGGCAGCACTGAACACTTCCGCCGGAGGATATACAAATCGCAGGTAGCATTCGTCTGATACGACATAGATCCCCCGGTCGCTAAGCAATTCCATGATCTTGCGAAACTCGCCGGAAGCGATAACTCGTCCCGAAGGATTGCAGGGGGAATTAAGGATGATCAGCTTTGTGCGCGGTGTAATTGCGCGGGCAACCTGGTCAGCATTTAGTACAAACCCGCTCTCTTCGGTTTCGATAAAAACTGGAACGCCACGAGCGAAGACTACTATTTCAGGAAATGTAACCCAGTAAGGCTTGGCCATCAGCACTTCATCGCCGGGATTGATTAAGCTTACGATCGCATTGAAGATTGCCTGCTTGCCGCCAGAAGTGGCCATCACTTCCGACCGATCATATCCCGCCTCGAACTGTCTCTCGTAAAAGTCGATGATTGCCTGCTGCAAGACCCTTGTTCCCGCTGTTGGGGTGTATTTGGTTTGGCCGGCGCGCATCGCTTCCGCAGCCGCCTGCTTGATGTTATCGGGCGTGTCAAAGTCAGGCTCGCCGGCCCCGAAGTCAACCACATTAACGCCCGCAGCACGCATGGCTTCCGCGGCCTGCATGGCTGCAAGCGTTGCCGAAGGGTTCATCCGCGCAACATTCTCGGAAACCGGAAAGATGGAAGTAACAGCCTGTGTCATCTCTTTCGGACCTTTTCTTTCATACGTTTTTGAACCAACGGCGGCACCAGGCCCGTAAGCTTGCCGCCCAACTGGAAAACCTCCTTCACTAACCTCGAGCTGACGTACGTGTAAGTCTCGGCGGGCATCATGAATACCGTCTCGATACTCGGCTCAAGGCGGCGATTCATCAGGGCCATTTGCAGCTCATATTCATAATCTGAGATTGCCCGGATCCCGCGAACGATAGCATCAGCCTTCTGCGCGATCGCATACTGGACCAGCAGCCCCTCAAAGGCGTCGACTCTGACGCCACAAGTCCCGCGGTTAATCTTTTGAAGAACTTCAGCGAGCATCTGCTGCCGTTCTTCAATCGTGAAGAACGGCTGCTTTTCCGGGTTGATGAGAATCGCAATGATTATTTCATCAAATAGTTTGCAGCCCCGCTCTATGATGTCGAGGTGGCCGTTGGTGACGGGATCGAAAGAGCCGGGATAGATGGCGCGCCGCATGGGTGGGAATGGTAAATGGTAAAGAGGAAATGGTAAAGGCAAAGCTCAATCATTGATCCCGATTCGAGGCTGATCATCTTCTTTTGAGAATTGCGACGAGACGATCCTCGAAATCACGACAACAACACCAATCTGTCAGTGTGGCTTAGTAGGAATGGGAATCGTCCTCCCTTTCTCGCCCCGGGTACACTCCGAGTTGTCTGTCGCTTGACACCCTTGAATCACGATGTTTCAATAACCTTGGAGCAAACGTGGTGAGTTAAGGCGACTTGCGGCCACGTAAAATAATCGGCTAAACAGCTCGGCGAGTCTTTCCCATAAGACTTATCGAAAAGGGTTTGGAAAGCCCCGCGTTGTTTAGCGCGGGGCTTTTTCACATTTGCGATTGTCGATGCCAATTGCCGATTTGCAGATCACGGATTGACGATCAAAAGATGGTCCAGCCGGCAAAGACATAATCGGCAATCGGCAAATCGGCAATCGACAATTTGAGTTTGCATGTCCAGTTTCCTCGACACTCTTAAGGAACGCATCGTCGTCTTTGACGGCGCGATGGGGACGAATCTGCAGGTCCAGAATCTCACGCTCGATGATTTCGGAGGGCTGCGATTCGAGGGTTGCAACGAGAACCTGCTCGTCACGCGGCCTGACGCAGTTGAGAATGTTCACTCAGCCTTTCTTCAAGTCGGCTGCGACGTAATTGAGACCAACTCGTTCAACGGTACGCCTGTCGATTTCGCCGAGTATGACATTGGCGATAAGGCTTACGAGATGAACGCCCTGGCTGCGAGCCTGGCTAAACGAGTCGCCGCCGATTACTCAACTAAAGACAAGCCTCGCTGGGTTGCGGGCTCTATGGGGCCAGGGCGTAAACTCCCGACGCTTGGTCATATCGCCTTCGCTGATCTCAAAGCGGCTTACGCAGAGCAAGTGCGCGGATTGCTCGACGGTGGCGCCGATCTGCTGATAGTTGAGACTTGTCAGGATTTGCTGCAAACAAAGGCGGCCCTCTCTGCGATCTTTGAACACTTCAAAAGGCATCGCATGCGCGTTCCGGTGGTCGCCCAAGTGACGATCGAAGTCTTCGGAACGATGCTCAATGGCACCGAGATCGGCGCGGCACTAACAGCGTTGACGCCGTTTCCGATTGATGTGATTGGCATGAACTGCGGCACGGGGCCGCGCCACATGACCGAAAGCATCCGTTATCTTTGCGAGAACTCGCCGCTACCTGTCTCAGTGCTGCCCAACGCGGGTTTGCCCTCCGTCCTTGATGGGAAGATGCACTATGACGAGACCCCTGAGACTTTCACAGCCCAGGTCGTCCACTTCGCCAGTGACTTTGGCGTCAACATTGTCGGTGGCTGCTGCGGCACTACGCCCGCCCATTTGAAGTTGGTCGTTGAAGCCATGCAACGGATCACGCCGAAACCGCGCGAGGCCAAACTCGTGCCTGCCGCCTCGTCGATCTATTTCCAACAGCCCTATGTGCAGGACGCTTCGTTTTTGATCGTCGGTGAAAGGGTCAACGCCAGCGGCTCCAAAAGGATGCGCGATCTGCTCAATGCCGAGAACTGGGATGGCCTTGTGGCTCTGGCGAGAGAACAGGAGCGCGAGGGCGCGCACGTGCTGGATGTAAACGTCGATTTCGTCGGCCGCAATGGCGAGAGTGACATGCACGAGCTGGCATCACGCCTGGTAACGAACATCAAGCTGCCCTTGATGTTCGACTCCACGGAGTGGGAGAAGATGGAAGCGGGTCTGCAACATGCTGGTGGTAAGAGCATTCTCAATTCCACGAACTACGAGGACGGTGTGCCGCGGTTCACGAAGGTGATCGATCTTGCGAAGCGCTATGGCGCGAGCGTTGTGGTCGGCACGATTGACGAAGAAGGGATGGCACGCACGGCAGATGGAAAGTTCGCTATCGCGAAACGCGCTTACGAGCAGGCAACCAGCGAATTGAATCTTCCCGCCAGCGACATTTTCTTTGATCCGCTCGCATTACCAATATCAACGGGGATCGAAGAAGATCGCCGCAATGCCCTGGAGACAATCGAAGGGATCCGCCGCATCAAACAAGAATTAGCCGGCTGCTTTACCATCCTTGGCGTCTCGAACATCTCGTTTGGTCTCAATCCTGCCTCACGCGTCGTCCTCAACTCCGTGTTCTTACATGACGCCGTGGAAGCAGGTCTTGATGCTGCGATAGTCAACGCCAGCAAGATTGAGCCGCTCAATCGAATCGGCGAACAGGAACTCAAAGTGGCGCGTGAGTTGATCTACGACCAGCGCCGGTTTGACGGAGAGGTTTGCACCTACGATCCGCTGCTCGAATTCACAAAACTCTTTGAGGGCGTGAAAGCGAAGAGTTCGGAGAAAGCCAGCAAAGGAGCGACTGTCGAAGAGCGGCTAAAAAATCACATTATTGATGGCGAGAAGATTGGCCTGGAAGATGAATTGAAGACGGCCCTCGAAACCCATCCCGCGTTGGACATCATTAACGATATCTTACTCGATGGAATGAAAGTGGTCGGCGATCTCTTTGGCAGCGGGCAGATGCAGTTACCGTTCGTGCTCCAATCTGCGGAGGCAATGAAGGCAGCGGTGCGCTTCCTCGAGCCCTTCATGGAAAAGAAGGGTGGTGCTACTGCAAAAGGAACAATGGTGCTGGCGACCGTTAAAGGCGATGTTCACGACATTGGCAAGAATCTAGTGGACATCATTCTGACAAATAACGGTTACAAAGTTGTGAACCTCGGTATCAAGCAAGCGATCGAAAACATTCTTCAGTCTTATGAGGAACATAAGGCTGATGCCATCGGAATGAGCGGCTTGCTCGTCAAGTCGACGCTCATCATGAAAGAGAACCTGGAGTTGATGAATGAGCGGGGAATCAATGTGCCGGTTGTTCTTGGCGGCGCTGCACTGAATCGCCGTTACGTCGACGAGGATTTGAAGCCGCTCTACAAAGGCCAGCTTTTCTACGCGCGCGATGCTTTTGCCGGCCTGCATACGATGGACAAACTTATGAGCAACGGCGGCGCTGCTCAAGCCGCCGCGGCAAGTGCAATTTCAGATTCCGGATCGGCCGCTGGTTCTGAAACTGAAGATGTGGAAGACCTCGTAGGTGAGGAGGCTAAGCTTGGTATCCGTAAAGCAGCGAAGCCAAGAGCGACGACTAGAGGTTCCGGCGATACTACGCACACCACACGTTCTGATGTTCGCACCGACGTAACCATACCTCGCGCACCTTTTTATGGCTCCCGGGTGGTTGAGAATATTTCTCTTGATGACGTTTTCGCCTTCGCGAATGAAACGGCGCTCTTCAAAGGCCAGTGGCAATTCAAACAAGGCTCAAGGCCGCCTGAGGAATATCAAGCGTTCGTGCGAGAAACTGTTCGACCGATTTATGAAGAAATGAAGGAGCGCTCAAAACGCGAGCAACTTCTGACGTCGCGCGTCGTTTATGGCTATTTCCCCTGCCATTCAGCGGGAAATGATTTGATCATTTATCAGGATGATGAGAAGACCGAGCGCCTGCGTTTCACTTTTCCGCGCCAGCCGGCGGGTAAGCATCTCTGTCTCTCGGATTACTTCGCTGCCAGGGACTCAGGGCGGATGGATGTTGTTGCATTCCACCTCGTCACCGTGGGAAAGCGTGCTACTGAATACTCGCAAGAATTATTCAAATCCGACAACTACGCTGAATACCTCTATTTTCACGGGCTAAGTGTAGAAAGCGCGGAAGCACTCGCAGAGCTGTGGCATAAGCGGGTCCGTGAGGAGCTCGGAATAGCCGGCTCAGACGCGTCCGAAGTTAGCAAGTTGTTTCACCAGGCCTATCAGGGTTCGCGTTTTAGTTTTGGTTATCCCGCCTGTCCGGATCTGGAAGATCAGACCAAACTATTTGAGCTCCTCGATCCGGCGCGTATCGGTGTTGAATTGACGGAGGAATTTCAGCTCGACCCGGAGCAATCAACTTCTGCAATCATCGTCCATCACCCGGAAGCGAAATACTTCTCCATAGAATAAGACAATCGTTTAAAGTCCAATGTCCAATGTCCAAAGTTCCGAATCTAACTCACCCTCTAAGGACAATGCGGACCTGAAAAAGACAGACGTTGGACGTTGGACATTGGACTTTGGATCAGCACTTGAACCCTCACCAGATGAATTTGCGGTCCTAAGCCGGTTTGAACGGTTCGCATTCCGTCTGGTGCGTCGTATGAACACGGGCGGGTGGAAGCGTTTCTGGACCGCTTGCCAACGAACCCTCGGGGCCGGCTGGATTCATCTGTCCACCTACAATCTGATGCAAGTTTACGGACTCGAACATATCGAGGCCTCATCTCGCACCAGGCCAATCCTGATTGTCGCTAACCATCGCTCATTTTTCGATATGTACACAGTTTCGACTGTGCTTTTCCGCAACACTTCCTGGCGCAAGCAGCTGTTTTTTCCAGTTCGCGGCCGTTTCTTTTATCAAGGACTGCCAGGGCTCTTTGTAAATCTAGTTATGGGTTGGTGGTCGATGTATCCCCCATTTTTTGCGAGCGGGGATAAACCGCTTCCCGAGAAGCGTCCGTTTGATAAATATTCGTTTCGGCTGCTGACGGAGTTGTGTCGGACAGGGGCCGGGAATGTAATCGGTTTCCATCCTGAGGGCACTCGCAATAGGAGTTGGAATCCTTATTCATACCTGCGACCGCAGCCGGGGGTGGGTAAAATAATCAAGGACGCAGCACCGCAAGTGATACCGGTTTTCATAGCTGGTCTCGGTAACGACCTGACCAAACAGGTGCTGGGCAACTGGACGGGGGGCCAAAAGATCCGCATTCATTTTGGGCAGCAGATCGATTTCTCGGAGTTCTTAGCGAAGCGAGATCATGTGCGCACCTACAAAGAGATCGCCGATCACGTGATGGCAAAAATCGCCGAACTTGGTGAGCAGGATCGAGCGTTACAGGAAGCAGCCAAATAATAGTGCGAGGTTTCGAGGTTCGGAGTGCGAAGTGCGAAGTGCGGAGTTCGGGGTGCGGAGTGCGGAGTGCGGGGTGCGGAGTTCTGGAAACGTGGATGAGTGCTGATCGTCTAATGTCCGAAGTCCAACGTGCAATGTCTGGTTTGGCTTCCGACTTTGGACCTTGGACCTTGGACTTGGGACTTTGGACCTTCAGCACCCGAACTTCGAAACTCCGCACTCCGCACTCCGCACTTCGCACTCCGCACTTCGCACTCCGCACTTCGCACTCCGCACTTCGCACTCCGCACTCCGCACTCCGCACTCCGCACTCCGCACTCCGCACTTCTAACCTGTATACTCACCACCGGCCTTTCCATGTCTCTTCCACTCGTAATCATCAATCCTGCTTCAGCCGGCGGCGCCACGCGTGATAACTGGCCGGGTATTGTGAGCGACCTACGGAGTCACTTCGGTTCATTTACCCCCGTCTTCACTGAACACGCTAGACAGGGAACAGAGATCGCCGCAGAGGCTGCCCGTCGGGGTACAAAACTAATCATTGCCTGTGGCGGCGATGGCACTATTTCGGAAGTTGCCAATGGCATACTGCTTTCCGGCAAAGACGCCGAATTAGGGATACTTCCGAGCGGGACTGGCGGAGATTTTCGAAAAACACTGGGCATACCCAATCGAACTCGCGATGCGGCACAGATTCTTCGCGCCGGACGTTCACGCCGAATCGACGTTGGCAGAGTTACCTTCACAAACGGGGAAGGAGCACAAGAGACGCGTTACTTCATCGGCGTCGCATCACTGGGAATGACTGCCGATGTTATCGAGCGGGTCAAGGAGGGCGGTCCGGAATGGTTGCCTTTGAAAGGGCCTAAGTGGCTGACCGGTCGTTTGTCCTTCGGCGTTTCCATGTTGCAGAGCGCGCTTCAGGCGACGGCTACGCGAGTTGTGGTTCAACTCGAGTCCCAACCCGAGCAATACCTTACAGTCGTGGCTTTGTGCATTGCTAACGCGCGTTATTTCGGTGGGGGAATGAAGATCGCGCCGAATGCAAAGCTTAACGACGGCAAGTTTGATGTTGTCAGTGTGGGCGATTTGGGTCCCTTAAAAATCTTTACGAACGCCCCGCGTCTTTATTTGGGGGCGCATCTCGGAATGCAGCAGGTTGGTCACGCTCTCGCAGCAAAGCTGAGCGCCCGACCCGCAGCCAAAGGTGAACAAATCTCTATTGAGGTCGACGGTGAACTTCCAGGGTACTTGCCCGCCACTTTTCAAATCGTCCCTGATGCTTTGCGAGTTCGCACTCCAGACTAGTGTCACTATTGTTGTAACGCAAACTGTTAGTGTGCGTAGCTTGAGTTACTTTGGCGCGGGTATTACTCTTCCATTAGAGCGCCCTTAAACTAAGGAGGAACAATGTCAGAAGAGAGTTTTGACAAAGCTACTGCGGTGCAGCTACTGAACGAGATCCTGGAGACGGAGCTGGCCGGGGTAGTTCGCTATACGCATTATTCCCTGATGGTATTTGGTCACAATCGCATTCCTATCACGAGTTGGTTGCGAGGTGAAGCCGCAACCTGCCTGGCGCACGCGAACCAGGCGGGTGAACTGGTAACTCATTTTGGCGATCACCCCTCGTTAAAGATTGGGGCGCTGCTCGAGACACATAAACACGGGATAAACGACATTCTCCTGGAGTCGCTCGAAGCTGAGAAAGCCGGTCTTGCTCTCTATCGTAAACTTCTCGATCTTGTGCGCGACCGTTCTGTCTTATTGGAGGAATACGCGCGAACGATGATCGCCGAAGAGGAAACGCACCTTGGAGAGGTGAATAAGATGCTGCGGAAGCCTGGTGAAATCACGCAGTTTCCGGCCGGCGGCTGAATCATGGATGATAGACGCAGCAAACCGAGACTGCGTGTCAGTCTGGATGCAATGTGGGACAGTTCGACTGAAGCCCACAGCGCCCGTATCACCGACTTGTCGGAAGGCGGCTGTTATCTCGACTCGGTAGGCTCGGTACGGTTAGGAGAAATTGTCGGCTTCCGGGTATTGTTGCCGGACGACGATTGGCTGTATTTGGAAGGTGAGGTCAGGCACTACGGTGCCGGAACCGGATTTGGAGTTAGGTTCGTCGATCTAAACGACGAGCAACTGGAGAAGCTCCATTGGCTTCTCAGGATCGCAGTAGAAGAGGGACCCGACGCGCCGTCTATGAGCGCTGACCTGGTGGAAGAATAAAGAATTGACAGAAGGAGTGAATAGAATCATGGCGAAGTACCTAGTTCTCTTTGCATTGCTGGCTGGTGGCCTAACGTTTGCGGCAATGCCGGTTTCAGTTAACGCGGTGGCGGACGCGCCGGCAGTGGGTTCAGCGGCGCCGGACTTCTCGCTTACAACAAACGAAGGCAAGCAGGCCAGCTTGAAAGATTTTCACGGCAAATGGGTGGTGCTTTACTTTTATCCCAAGGACTTCACCAGTGGTTGCACCCTTCAGGCGCGGAACTTCCAACGCGATCTGGCGAAGTACGAAGCAATCAATGCTGTGATACTGGGCGTGAGCGTTGATACGGCTGAGTCACACAAGGATTTTTGTGCTAAGGAAGGTTTAAACTTCAAACTGCTTTCTGATACTGACTCCAAAGTGTCAGATGCTTACGGCTCCGTAATGGAATACAACGGTATGAAGCTCTCTGCGCGAAACACTTTCATCATCGATCCGCAGGGAAAGGTCGCGCAGGTCTTCATGAAGGTAAAAGTGGCGCCGCACAGCGAAGAAGTCCTGGCGGCATTGGCGGCTCTTCAGAAGAAGTAAAATCCCGGAAGGTATTTGGGTGGCCGTGCGAACGTTTCGCGGATGAAAGGAATCCCGCAGGGATTCAACTTAGTAGCCGTGGGCGTCGCGAAACGCTCGCCGCGGGCTATCGACTTGAATCCTTTCGGGATTGCTTCTTTGGCGGTTCGTGTGATTCGTCGGATCGTTCCTACTCCACCCGCGACCTCAGCACGTAGAGCCTACGGCTCACGGGATGCGCCAGGTTCCGCCAGCGCGAGAGCGGACGCGTCTGACACAACTCAAATCCTTCCGAGGCGAACGTTTCGTACCATCCACGTTCGCCTCGAAATGTGCAAGGGCCGGTCCTACTTCGCCACTTCAAGTTGTGAATACCACAAATAATTCGATCCCACTGACCTCGCGGAATATCTTCGTAAACGATGACCAATCCTCCGTCACGTGGATTTGGAATGCGAGATCTTTACGACAATTGACCGCATGAAACGCCTGACAAGAGAAACCGATGTCAGAGCACACTGAGTGGAACCAAGTTCGAACCCTTCGTTGTCTGGAAAAAAGTCGATGACGTCCCGCGCGCGGGACCACTGAAAAGGGAGTGTGACTAATTCAGCCATCCGCTCTGCGGACTAGCCACCTTTTCACCGCTATACCCAGCACTAAAGCGCTAGGCTATTACCAGTCGTCGGCTTCGCAGACTTTTAAAAAGACTCTTTCTGCAAAGCCGGTCGTCTGGACGAATCTCACCAATATGGTCAGAATGTGGAAAAAAGTATCGTGAGGTATTTTATGAGAAGGTCAGCGCTCGCTTTGTTTCTTATCTCCCTTGCTGTGGTTCCCACACAGATTGGATCGACGATGAACGTTCAAAGTCTGCCCGCAGGCTATTGGCCAGTAGAGAAAAGTCAGCCGCTGATTGACAAGACACAGACCATTCGCCTCGCACCAGATGTTTCGCATTTGACCCCAGGAGAAAAGTTAGCCGTCGAGAGGTTGATCGAGGTCGGAAAAATCTTTCAGGAGCTGTACGAGCAGCAGCGACATCCCCGCGCGCTGACTTCGTATCGTGATCTAATACAACTCGATAAGAAAACCGGCTCAACCGCCGCCACGCAAAACCTGCTCACTCTGTATCGACTGTTTCAGGGGCCGATTGCGACTACACTCGAGAATAAGCGAGAACCCTTCCTGCCGGTTGACCCGGTAGAGCCCGGAAAAAACGTTTATCCCTGGGGTGTGAAGAAAGAGGAAATAGATGCGTTCATTGCTCGCCGTCCGGAAAAGCGTGACGCCATCTTGGATTTGCGCACTGTAGTGCGGCGAGCGACATCTGAAAACGCACAAGGAGATCTGGCGGTTCTGAGGAAGTATCCCGCGCTGGCTACATTACATCCCGGGTTGCAAAGCGAGTTAGAAGACATTTACCGCCAAGGCGCAAAGGCGCCAGGAAAACGGGCAAGGACGAAAAACCAAAAGCAAAATCCCAGGACCAGCACCGCCGACTTCTACGCCGTTCCATATTCCGTTGCTTACGCCGATGAGTTGATGCGCGCTTATGGACTCCTCAATGAGGCTGCGAGCGCCGTGCAGCAGGATGACGAAGAGTTTGCCAGATATCTCCGCAATCGCGCCCGAGATCTTTTGACGAATGATTACGAGTCTGGCGATGCAGCCTGGATAACCGGTCACTTCAAGAACCTTAATGCGCAAATTGGTTCCTACGAGACCTATGACGATGAGCTCTATGGCGTCAAGACCTTCTTTGCTTTCAATGTGCTGAGCACGCGAATTCAGGAGACCACGGCCCTCCGTCAGGCGATCAAGGGATTGCAGGCGATTGAGGATTCGCTTCCTTACGACCATCACAAGAAAATCCGCGAGGATATTCCCGTTGGTGTTTATGACGTTGTCGCTGACTTTGCCCAGTCGCGCGGCGGCAATACGGCCACGATCCTGCCAAACGAGAGTTATCTCGCGCGGCGTTATGGCCGGACGATTCTCTTGCGCGCCAACATCATGCGCGATCCGAATATCTTCGTGAGCACGGAAGGCACTTTCGAGGCGGCTGTAGGCCCCGAGCAGGCAAGAGAACTCACTCCAGACGGAAACTTTTACCGCACGCTTTGGCATGAAGTAGGCCACTATCTGGGTGTCGATCGGACGAAGGACAACCAGGATCTCGATGAGGCCTTGCAGGAAAACGCCAGTGCGCTCGAAGAAATGAAGGCCGACCTCGTTTCACTGTTTGCGGCGCGAGCGCTGCACAAGCAGGGTTACTACACAGACGGACAATTGCGTTCAGTCTACGCGGGCGGAATCCTGCGGGTGTTGCAAAACAATAAACCGCGGCGCGATCAACCTTACAACACGATGCAACTCATGCAGTGGAACTTCTTTCTGGAAAATGCGCTGCTGAGTTTTGAGAACGGCCGGCTTCGCATTCACTACGACAAGTATCACGATGTCGTTGAGAAGCTGTTAAGAAAGGTGCTGGAGGTGCAGTACCAGGGAAACAAGCCGGCCTCAGACCGCTTCATCGACGACTACACAAAGTGGGATGACAACCTGCACGGCGTGATCGCAAAGAACATTCGCGACCGCCAGCGCTATCGGTTCAGATTGTTCAGGTATGCGGCGCTGGGGGAATAGGGGAACGGGGGAAACGGGGAAAGAGGGGAACCGGGAAAGAGGGGAACCGGGAAAGAGGGGAACCGGGGAGCGAGGGAGAGATGATTCCGGAGTTGCTATCTTATCCGGCGCTTTATGTTCCCCAGTTCCCCAGTTGCCCTGTTACCCCATTCCCCTGTTCCCCCTTATTTCCCGAACGCTTTGCCGCCCAGAAAATTCTCTCGCAGGTAAGTGACAGTATCGTGCAACGTCTCGCCCGGGTCGCGAGGTTTGAAAGCGAGTTCGCGGGAGGCTTTGGCGCAGTTCAGATACCAGAAGTATTGGGCCATCTCGATTGCGCCGGGCTCGACCGGCGACGCCAGGTCCCATTGCTTGAATAGAGAGTCGACGAGTTTGGCCCCGCCGACCGCCAGCCTCGAAGGCAAGGCTATCTTCGGCGCCGAAACTTTGGTTAACCTTTCCAGCCGACCGAAGAATTTACTAAAGGTCCAGTTCGCAGCGCCCATCAGGTAGCGCTCACCATGTCGACCGCGACGCATGCCCACTCGAAACGCCTGGGCCACATCGCGCACGTCAACAAAGCTGACGCCACCAGTCGGCACGGCGCCGATCTTTCGCGACATGAAATCCAGGATGACTTTGGTGGAGCTCAGCCGATCGTCGCCCGGTCCCAATAACAAACTCGGATTCATTATCACTACCCGCAAACCCTTGCCGTTGAAACGTTCCAGTGCGGCCATTTCCTGGTAGGATTTGCTGGCGTAGTAGGGCCAACGCGCGATTATCTCTAATGGCTGGGGGTACGACTCGTCGGGCACAACCTCGCCATCTTCGGTTACGGCGATCGTTCCGCTTGTCGACGCCATGACAATCGTCTTCACTTCCGCGCTCCTGGCCACATCGCAAAGCAGCCGTGTACCTTCGACATGAACCTGGTACATCTCTCTCGCGTTCTCTCGCTCACGGGAAACTCGCCCTGCCAGGTGATAAATGTCCCTGATTCCCTCGACCCCAAGCGCGACATCAGCGGGTTTTGTGATGGAGCCTTCCAGCGGTTCGACGCCGAGATCAACCAGCCAGTCCGGAATTGATGTGGCCATTACCCGGATGTCCTTGACGCCGTCTTCGACTAATTGACGAACGAGGTGTGAACCGAGGAAGCCGGTACCACCCGTGATCAGTGTGGACGCTCGGGGTCGTTTCTCAATCGCTGCGCGACGCTTGGAGCCGGCAGCCGGCGTCATCCGGGCAGTACGTTTTTGTGGAGTCTTGGGCATCAGGCGGTGACTATGAGTGAAAGCAATAAGTGGCAAGGCAAAAGGATAATCGCGTTCCTAGGTGATTTTTGCGCATTTCATCAAGGAAGATCCACGAACTTACACGAAGATATTGGTGTTTGTTAGTGTGATTTAGTGGATCGGTTTTTCCTCTGACAATTTAGGACTACCACTAAATCTAACTCGCCTTCATTGGTTGCTGGTTACTTGCCATGACTCTTCGCGCTCGCTGACTTGCGCGCGGCGTTCAGCCTTCCAGCGTTTGCGCAGGTCTTGAGCAGCAAAGGGAATTCTGGTGCCGTCGCGCAGGTTTTCAACCTCGTGTTTCACCAGCGCGGCGATGAGCCTGTATGCCTCGGCGCGAGGCATCCCCTTCGTCATCTCTTCCAACTGTTCGATGGACAAGTACCGGCCAATACGCGCTCCGACTTCCCGGCTCTTGATAATGTTTGAACCCTTGGGCATGGCCTCATACGTTCCGTGGAGGTAGATCGGGACGATGCCGACTCTTGAAGCCAGCGCGAGAAATCCAATCACCGGTTTGAAGTCAGCCATTACGCCGGTCATTGAACGTGTGCCTTCCGGAAAGATTAGCGCGTTGTAACCGCGGTCCAGGAACGAGGTGGCGTGCCGCAACGACTGCCTCAGCGAACCCGTTCGTTCCATCGGTACCAGGTTCGTAAAGTTTTCCATGTAGGCGCGCTTGTACTTGTTGTCGAAAAAATAATCCGCGGCGGCGAGCGCTACCATGTCCCTGCCGGCAGCGCCGAGCGCCATCTTTGCCAGCCCCATGTCGAGGTGCGAACTGTGATTCGCCGCGACGATGAAGTTAGTGTGGGCGGGAATATTCGACTGGCCTGCGTAATGGGTGCGTAGAAAGCGCTCGTAGAAAGCCTTCTGCACTAAATCCAGGCCTCTATTGCCAATTGTTCTGACGAGGGAGGGAATGTGAATCTCGTCATCAGCTTGGCTGTCCTGGTCGCTGCGAATTCTTTCGGCGCGACTTGCGGTCACCGAACGTTTTTCGACAACACTGAGCAGCTCCTTAACGTCCTGAATCTCATTGAAGCGCTCGGGCGCTGAAATTGCGCCGCCCCCATTCTCAATAGCCGTTGCCAACTCCACGAACATAAGACTGTCGAAGCCCAGGTCGGCGAGGCGTGTTTCCTGTGAGATCTCAACGCGCGGTCGACTACTGACGGAAGCCACGATATCGAGCAACCAGCGAGTGTCCGCATCGGCCGGGGCCTGTCCTTCCGCTTCCCGCCCGGCCTTTTCACTTTTCTCCAACGACGCGACGATCCCCTGCACCTCTCGTCGCTTCACCTTGCGCGTCGCGGTCCGGGGCAACTCGATGTCAGTGAAGTGAAGCACCTTGACGCGCTTATAGTAGGGAAGAGAGGCTGAGACGAGGCGGAAATGTTCCTCCACACGGCGCCGCAGTTCGGCGCGCGAAAGCGAGATGTCATATTCGTCGTCGGCAACGACCAGGCAGGCGACCTTCTCTCCGATCCCATCAGCCAGCCCGATTACGCTTAACTCCTTGATGTAAGGAGAATCACTGTAGATCTCCTCGAGTTCGTCGGGATAGACGTTCTTGCCGTTCGTATCGACGATGATTTCCTTTGAACGCCCTACCAGGAACAGGTTGCCGTCGTCGTCGAGTTTTCCGAGATCGCCCGTGTAAAGCCAACGTTCAATAAGTGTGCTGCGCGTGGCTTCTTCGTCATCAAAATAACCAAGCATGACATTGGGCCCGCGAGCAATCACCTCGCCCACTCCAGTCGCATCGGCACCGGCAATTTGAACCTGCACACCTGGCAAAGGCTTGCCGACACTGCCGGTCAGCATGCGATTTTCCGGTCGCGTCACGGTAAGCACCGGCGATGCTTCAGTGAGTCCATAGCCTTCCAGAATCGTGAAACCCAGACCCTGAAAGTCCTGATGGATTTTTTCGCTTAACGCCGAACCCCCGCTGATGAAATATCGAATTCGCCCGCCGAGTCCCTCGTGAATCGGGTAGAAGACTACTGGGCCCAGATTAAGTGGGGTCTTCTCGCGCAGCCAGAAATTGGCTTTGATCAGAACGTCTGCAGTTTTGCCGATCCAATCGCTTCTTTCGTAAAGGCGGTTCTTGATACGCCGGTGCAGCAGTTCCCAAAGCGCCGGGACACCCACCATTCCGGTGACATGGCCGTTCTTGATCGCGCGGGCCAGGGCGTCGCTGGTTAACTCCGGTAAGTAGGTGATCTGTGCGCCGCGGCTGAGGGGCGTCAGAAAGCCCGTCGAGAATTCAAACGTGTGATGCAGAGGTAAGACGGATAGCACTCCATCCCGCGTGGACATGTCGAAGACGGAGGAGAGCATTGAGACCATGCTCGTCAGATTGCGATGCGAAAGCATCACGCCTTTGGGTCGTCCGGTTGTGCCGGAAGTAAAAATCAAAGAGGCTACGGCCTGTGCCTGCACCTTCTGGGGCAACAGAGCGATGCGTTGGCCCTCTGTCTCTTCGTCAGGAAGGGCAAAGACCTGAGCGAACGTCCAAACGGACAGCGTGAGTCCTTCATCGGCCAATCGCTGGCGCAGCTCAGGGCGTTCTTCATCGAGCTTTTCGCTGATCACAAGCCCGGCGGCATCGCCCGCGCGGGCGAAGTTGAGAATTTCATTAACCTTGCTTTCCGGATCCACCGGAATACAACTGGCGCCGGTCTTGAGAACACCAAAATAAGTCATGCCCCACTCAGGCGCGTTGTGACTGAAGAGCATTACGCGATCGCCGGGCCCGATGCCCTCACTCGCTAGAAAGGCTCCCGCGCGGGTGGCAAGTTCATTCAGATCGGCATAAGTATATTGCTCCGTGCGTTCATCGCGTTCGATCCGCATGGCTACTCGCGTCGCATGCCGTTTGGTCGAGGTTTCAAACAGTTCGAGTAAATCGCGGTAGGTGTAGGTGCGCTTCGGTTGGGCGCGCATGTCGTCTTCAAGCTTGGGAAACACCCACTTCTTCAGGCCGGGAATATGGATGTTGATCCAATAGTCGTACCAGTCAAACTTTTCCGGATTCCAGGTCAGGAGTGCTTGTTCGTCTTGTCTGATCCGCTCGAACAACGAACGCACGTTGTCGGATCGAAAGACGTACGCGTTTTCAATGGTGAACGGCCGAAAAATCTCGAACGAGTCGGTGGTTTCGCGCGTCACCTCTTCAACGCGATCAACGCTTGCCTTTACTCGATCGATGACTTCCACGATACGTCCGCCGCCCCAACGCGGTCGCGCGTTATCAAGCAAGGCCGAAGCTTTCTTTGCGGCGGAGTTGAACATCGGGATCGATGTTGCCTCGAACCTTGCGGTAGAAACCGGATGCGGCGCCATTCGGGCGGCGGCTTTGTTCAGAAGCTTGATGCCGGTCTCCTTTTCCTGAAAATGTTTTCGCTTGTAGAGACCAACCAAAGAAATAATGCGCTCCATGGTTGCAGGATTTGCATCGCCTGTGGCCGCCTGGTAAACGAGTCGAGGTTCTTCAACACACGCCTGGGCCGCCACGGTCAACATTACGGATGCCACTTGATCGACGGGAGTGATGTCGAGGATCAACTTATCGTTGGCGGGAATTTGCGTTTGGCCCTTCAAGACCAGAAAAATGATCGGAGCAGTCGTAGTAAAACCTTCGTTCCAACCCGGAAAAGGAAATGAAAGGGCCGACTCGACAATACTGGGACGAACTATACTGCGGACGATTCCCGTTTCGGCCGCAACAAGCTGTTCGCCGAGCGCCTTGGTGTAGGTATAGATGTTTGGCCAGCCCCACCATGCAGATCGTTCCACTCCTAAATCCGTCAAACGAGTGCGCGTCCAGACTTTGCGCTCGCGGGCGACCGCGAGTCCAAGGGCATCAGGATCGTCTTCGTCACGTCCCTCTTCAATTAAACGCCGGCGCGCGAGTTCCCGAAAACGCGCCACCATCATCGCGTCTTTCGCTTCCTGCTTAACCCGCTCTGCTAAGCGGGCGCAGTCTTTGATTTCCTGCTCGACGGAAAAATCCACGCCTGCCAGTTCGTTCTTGCGGGGGAAATAACCCATTACCGGATCGCTTTCCCAGACTGTGCCCTGGCGGTTGCCGGCGACGAAGCAGGTGGAAACGTGGACGAGCGCCGGTCGCTTCATCCGGCGGGCAAAGGCGATGACATTCTGAGTACCGACAACATTCGTGCGTAGCGCGCTCTCGAGCGTAGGGTTGAAGGTAACGTTGCCCGCGCTGTTGATGATGATGTCGATGTCATCGGCAACTCGTTGTGCCTCTTCCTCCGTGTAACCGAGATTGCTGTCACCGATGTCGCCGCCCAGAACTACAACCTTGCTGCGAACGAAACCTTCGAGTGCAGTGCCATATCTTTCGCGAAGCGGATTAAAAGGTGGCGCGGTAATTACGCTGTTCCAAAAGCGAGTTTCAGACTCCTCCTGCGAACGAGCGCGCACAGACACGTAGACGCGACCAACATTGGGAAAGCGATGCAGCAGCATGCTAAGCGTAACTTTCCCGAGGAAGCCGGTTCCGCCAATCAGAAAAATCCTGCGGTCCTGGAAAATCTCAGTCGGCGACAACTTACTGTCTTGCAGCAACTGTCCGAACTTAAGTTTGTCGTAGTTCTTCGCTACCATTTAGGTCATTACCAACGTTGTGGGCTACTCCATGTCTGCGATGCCGATCATCGGTTGGTGCAGCATGGTGATCTCGGCGGAATTACCCATGTAACTGCGGGCCATCGCGATGGCTTCGGTCAGGTTGTCAGCGCGCTCCCAACCGAGCATTGCCGGGACGTGAGCGTTTTCGGCGCCGGCGGCGATCACCTTGCCCACGTGCTGCCGCCCGTTCTCACCCCAATACCACATGAAGAACGGGTGGGCGCCGTGATAGGCATTGCCGCGGCGGTACATCTCAACGTAGCTGGGATTGTTCGCGAACTCGCGTTCGTACTTGTCGCGCAACACGAAGGCGTCTCGTGTTTCCGGAAGCAAGCGGTTAAAGAATTCGATGTAGCTCGGGTGGAATTTATGATCAAACTCGTCGTAGCAGGGATGATGAATGATCAGCACTCCGCCTTTCTTCAGTAGCGGCTTGTTGCGATAGAAATTGAAGTGATAACCAAGGCCCATCACCTGCACCAGCAATGGATTCAAGATTGAATACACGTTGTACGGCGAAATGTCGGGAATGCCGGTTATCAGAATGTCACACTGGCCGCGAACCGGAATCGCATACTGCTCGAACGCCTTGGCGACGATCTTGTCGTGAACGGGCTCAGTCTTTCCTGCGTGGCAGGCGATCATTTCATACTGAGCTGGTCGTGTGTGAAGCAACTTACGCCTGGCAGCGCGCGGTAACTTGCCCATGGTGTACCGCATTGCCTCAAATTTCATTCGATCGAAGGCTGTAAAGTCGTCTTCGTTCTTCAAGAGAAAATCCATGTCGCCTTTGTACATGCGATTGTTAATGGCAGTCTCGATGTGAAAGACGTTGAGATGCTCATCAACAATTTTCCCCAGACGGTGGATCTTGTGATTCAACTCGGAACGGGCGGGATCCATGTAGCTATCGGAGTCGCGAATCGTCTGCGGCTCGTGATGGGCCCGTAACGATTCGTAGTCGCACAAACCGACGGCGACAGACTTGTGCCCCCCATCCATCAGCACAAGATTGATATTGACGTAGATCAAGAGGTCGCTTTCAGCCGCTCGGCGATTCAACACCAGCGGTTCTTTGTGCTTCGTCTCGCCAATCTTGACCATCCCTTCCGTCCATTCGGCATCGTGGTTGTAGTAACGGTCGGGATAATAGGCGTCAAATATTCTGGTTCCCACCATCCGCTTCATTTCCCATTCCGTCATCTTGCGGTGCAGGGAATTGGCGATCACGATGTGGACGTCGTCCACACCATGCCCTGCCAGCATATCGAGAACGATTTCCAGGACGGTTTGACGGATGTCGGGGGTGGCCATCGGCGGCAAAGGCAGGCTGATGTCGTCCACCGCTACAGTGACACGCATCCCTGGTTCCAGTTGGGCAAACAGGGGATCGCAACCATGCGGATGGTTAAGGGCGTACCTGATCGCCGCTTCGCGATTCGGTAGGCCCTTCATCGGAGGATTGGGATAAAGTACGCGCGTGCCAATAGGAAGATCTTCGAGAATGAAGTCCTCGCCTGAAGGCATGATCCGCGGCGCGCTGTCGCGATCGATGTAGACAACGGATTCGTGAGTCTTTCGTCTTAGTTGAAGGGCCATGATGTTCTATTGTCCGTAACCTACCGCGCAGGGCTCTTCCACAGCCCGGCTGACGCGAATCTCATTGTTCTCACTTAAGACTGAGTATCGGCCAATCGTGATGCAGCGCGGTTTGGCGCAAGCGCATGTCGGGGTTAATCGCTGCGGGGTGACCGACGACCGAAAGCATCGGCAGATCGCTCATGCTGTCGGTATAGGCAAAAGAGTCGCTCAAACTCAGGCCCTCGCGTTCTGCAAACACTCGAATCCAGGAAGCCTTCGTGGCTGCAGCCATTACGGGCGGCAACAATCGTCCTGTCGCGATGCCGTTAACAAACTCCAACCGGTTAGCAACATACTCAGTAATACCGAGGTGCTCCATCAGCGGCTTTACTGAAACGTCCAGAGCTCCCGTGACGACCACCTGACGCAAGCCCAGACTGCTCGACTTCGCCAGCAACTCGTAGGTGCCGGGGAATACTGCCGGTTTCAAGACCGTCTCAAACAACTCATCAGCCAGGAAGCGAAGGCGATCTTCTGACTGTCCTTTGTATCGCTTGAAGTAAAGGTCATTGAAAACCTTCCTGCTGTACTGGTCGGTGATAGCGAAGACGGGAATGCTAAGCAGCGTCGATGCGCTCTTCTTGAAGCTTTTTAAGAGGCCGGGCTGGTTCCTGGAGTAGAAGCCAAGGGTGTGCACCAGATTGGTGCTCACCAGTGTGCCTTCCAGGTCGTAAAAAGCCGCCGCTGCCACAGTTCCTCCAAGGGAAAGCCAGAAGCATAAGGCTCTGGTTTCTAACCATCGAGCTAAGGCCTGCCAATATACCGCATTTTGCCAGGATTCGCGCAAGTACGTTTTGGCGTGTATGCGCACGCCATACAATTGAGATACGGAAATGCGCAAACCCTAATAAAAGTGCTAGCGTTAGCTTCGACAGCGAGCAGGGGAGGGTGTTCAGAAGCTGCAAGGTTTAAGTTAAATGGGGGGTTCAGCTGGTTGGAAGACAGGAGGATGGCGGAAGGTCACAATCGGTGCCCCGGGGGGCCCGGGACTGGGACGGATGTGAGTTCTAGAAGTTAGGACCACCTCACCCTCAAGGAGTACCTGCGGGTACGAGATCCTCAACGAGACCCTCGCGCCGCTCCGCAGCGACCCCGGGCTACCAGTGGGCAACCAGCTCGTACTCGGTGAAGAGCGCGGGCAGCGCCGTCCGTGGCAGCAGCAGTACGCCCGGCACCAGCGCGCCGCTTTCGATCCCGCGGTCTGCGAGGTCCTCGGCGACGACGTACACGGGGATCCTCCGCTTCTCGATCAGGTCCAGGACGTCGCGATCCATCTTCGGTGCCTGGGTCTGTTTCCACTCGCCGACCGTGAGGCCCGGGACTCCCTGGCCGGCGACCGCGTAGTTCACTGCGTTGCCGCGCAGCACCACGGTGTGCTCCGCACCCGCACCCTGCATCGCGGCCAGCAGCCAGAGGATGGTGTCATCCTGCTCTTCCATCACGGCCCGATAGGCCGACTCCACGATGTTCAGCGTCTTCTTGGCCACCGCTTCACCTCACTTGGTCGGGATGACAAGAACGTTGTCCGACGCCTCGATGAAGGCGTGGAAGTCGGCCGGCGAGCCGCGCCGCGTGCCCGGCACGAACTCGTTGACGCCGCGCTCGTCGACGCACATGCCACAGTTGACCCAGTCCACCTTGCCGCCGTTCTTCTCAGCTTCGACGAGCAGGGCCGCGACCTGATCCTTGGTGGTGGGGTGGTTCTCCTCGGCCACGTCCTTGCCGTGGACGGGGTTCGGGTGCGGCGTTTGGCGCACGAACGCGAGGCCCGCGGCCCCCTCGTAGGCAAAAACGTTGATGTGGTACCCGCGCCGGGCGGCGACGTCGAGGATGCGAAACGCCGTGGTCAGGTTCTCAGACTCGTAGGGAGGATCCATGAGCGCAACGGTCAGAGTCTTCTTTGACATGCTTCGTCTCCTAGTGCCAGATGGTCTTGTGGCCGGCCGCGAGGTGGTCCAAGACAACCTCGACGGGGGCCGCGGCGATGCCCTCGGCCAGCTTGGCGATGCCGCGTTCCTGTAATGAGAAGTCATCGGCGAGCACCGTCACCCCGCTCCGTGCCAGTGCGCTGAGCGCGGCCGAGTGCGCCGACGGGCGCGCGGGCAGCACACCGTTCTGGACGAGGAACAGCGTCACCTGGTCACCGCCCTCGACCAGCCCTTTGGCCAAGTCGTAGTAGAAGCCAACGTCGTTGGATTCAAACGGATCGCGCGACTCGATGAGCAGATACTGAGCCATCTACGGTTCTTCCTCCTCTGCGAAAGTGCAACAGTTAGCCGATTCGACTCCCTCCATTCTCATCGACTTCTGAAACTCACAACGAAGAACTGAGAGCCCGTTTAGGGTTTGGTTCCCATGCGCCGCAACTCATCAAGAGTGCGCTTGTGTTGCTCCAGTTTCTGGCCCGCCTCGGCATGCTTACCCTGGGCGGTGAGCCGCTCATACTCCTCAAACTCCTGGATGGCCCGAATAACAAGTTGTTGGAATGTCGACGCGGCCGTCGGAATTGCAGAAGCCACTGGTGGTGTCGCGCCTGGCGAAGGCTTGTCAGTCGTTTGCTCGGCTGCCGGCAAAGCCGTCTTTCCTGCCTCGCCGATGAGGTTGCTCAGCGCCTCTTCAAAACTTTGCCCATAGGCCACTCGCTCCTGGATTGCCAGGACAACGAGGCGCAGCTCAGGCATCGGACTGCGTTGCGCCTGCAGATAGACGGGCTCCACGTAAAGCAATGAGCGTCCAATTGGAATCACCAGCAGGTGTCCGCGCAGAACGCGCGACCCTTGCTGGTTCCAGAGACTGAACTGCGCTGAGAGTTGGGCGTTCTGATCGATACGAGCTTCAATCTGCAGCGGTCCCTCGATCAGGCGCGACTCGGGAAAGTTGTAGACCAGGAGCTTGCCGTAATTCTCACCATCACTTCGGCCGGCCATCCAGCCGATCATGTTATTCCGATTGGACGGCGTGAACGGCAGAATCAAAGCAAACTCGCTGGGCCCTGGTTCGCCGGGAAGCTGCATCAGGACATAGTAAGGGTCAATCGGTTGGGCCTGTTTTTTATTCTGGTCATCGATACCAAGCTGACTAGCAACACTCCAAACGTCTTCCCGCTGGAAGAAAACCTTGGGACTTTGTGTGTGATAGAGACCATAGACCTCTGCTTGAACTCGAATGAGTGTCTCCGGATAGCGAACGTGTGAACGCAAATCCGCGGGCATGAGAGAAGCGTCCTTGAAGAGAGAAGGAAAAATTGCTCGGTAGGTTGCGACTATCGGGTCCTGAAGATCGAAAACGTAGAAGTCGACTGAGCCGTTATAAGCATCGATGACTACCTTAACACTGTTGCGAATGTAATTGACTGTATCTCCGCCAACCTGGTGATGGCGCGAGTAAGGAAATCGCGTTGATTCGGTAAAGGCGTCGAGCATCCAAAAGAGTCGCCCGTCTTTACTGACAACCATGTAAGGATCGTTATCGTAGATAAGGAACGGCGCGATCCCATCAACGATTTCGCGGATGTTCCGATGAATCAGCACCCGGCTTTGCGGCGTGATGTCGTCGGAGAATGGGAGCTTGGAGAGATCGTCAAGCGCCCAGGCCAGTAGCATGCGCCGAAAGCGTCCCCCGATCTCGATTCCTCCAGTGCCTTCGTAAGTCGTGTAAGTGTTGGTCTCGCCCTGAGGAAAATCAAACTCCTTTTGCGCGGTTTTCACGTAAACGTCGGTGTCAGTCTTCTGGCCATAGTAAATCTGCGGTCTTGTGACGACGGCCTCCGGGGCGCTCGACTTAATCGGCATATCAGAAAGCACGAAGCGAGGCATTCCTTCTGGTGTGAAACCGTTTGCGGTATTCATCGTCACGCCGTAGCCGTGGGTGTAAATCAGTTTTTCGTTGATCCAGTTGCGCGAAGATTCGGGCAACTTCTCTACATCGAGTTCGCGAGCCGCCAACATTACCTGGCGTGTCTGCCCGCCCAGCGAGTAGCGATCTACGTCGACATCAAGGAAGTCGTAGTAAGTGCGAATAGTTTGAACCTGCTTGAGCGTGTCCTGTAAGGCGCGCCAATCCCAGAGCCTGATATTTTCCAGAGTCGCACGATTGGCATCAAGGTTGAGCGCTTCAATCGAAGGTTCAGCTTCAAACTCGCGCGATTCTATCTGTTCCAAACCAAAGGCCCGCCGGGTCCAGGCGATATTGTGTTCGATGTAAGGTGTCTCTCGGCCTATTTCGTTCGGTTTGACGATGAAGCTGTGCACATAGGTGGGGACTATAACCACGCCGACTACGTAAACCGCTATCGGAATCGCCAGCGCCATAAAGAGCAGGCGCAAACCACGTTTGGTGAATGCATTAATCAGTGAAATGAGAGCAGCTATAACAAGCGCCACGGCGACGAATAACAAACCCGGAAGGAGGTAGTTTGCCTCGGTATAGGTCACGCCGGAAATTGTTTGATGATCGCTCCAGAGGTAGGGAAATCGCGAAAGCCAGGTGCGCCACGCAAGCGCCAGCAGGAATGCAGCGAGCCCAATTGAGACGGCCGCGAACGCAGTTTTAGAGGAAAGGGACCGGGCGCTTTTGAGCACCTTCTGCGGGATGGAAAGCAGGGAATAGAGCAGGGCGGCGCAGAGGATCACAAAGGTCAGCGTCACCAGCCAGGAGCTAATCGAATCCAGGATGGGCAGCGAGAACAGATAAAACGCCAAAGATTTCTGAAATATCGGATCGTAGAGGGAAGTGGGAGCTTGATTTACATAGTTTGCAAACTCCAACCACTTAGACTTCATCGCCAGGCCGGAGAAGAGGCCGAAGACCAACGCGACAGCCCACGACACCGGCCGCAAGAACCTTGCCGGCGCAACCTGGAAGGGTTGATTGTTGAGCATGATGGTCCGCGGTTCCAGCACGTGTGCGGCAAACATTCGTTCCAGCAACCAGAAGGCGCCGCGCAGGATCGCAAGAGTCAAAACCAAAAAAGCCAGGAAGAGAACCACTTTCAGTTTGAGGATGTACCAGTACACGCTGGAATAGCCGAGGGATCCGAACCAAAGAGCGGACACATAGATTGAGAGACTCCGCGAGAGGATGATGAATAGCAGCACCAGGCCGCCTAAAAACCAGCGCCGCCAATGATGACGCCTGGGTGGAGGCGCATCAATGATTTCTTCATCGGACTGGGGGAAGGGTCTGCTCATGGCGCCTAGCATACGCTTAGAAGGCAGAAAGCAGTAGGCAGTAGGCAGTAGACAGTAGGCAGTAGGCTGATAAGGATGAGGGTGAAGGATGAAGCAGATTCGGAATCATGTCTTTAACCCCTAGCCCTCAACCCTCATCATCTAATTCATCCCTCATCATCTAATTCATCCCTCATCCCTCATCCCTCATCCTTATCAGCCTACTGCCTACTGTCTTCCGCCTCGTTGTGTATAATGAACTCCGCTAATGCTTACACCAGAAACAGTTTTACAGGGCCGGTATCGCATCATCCGCTCTCTGGGACAGGGCGGCATGGGAACTGTCTATGAAGCAGTCGACGAGCGCCTGGATAGCACAGTTGCGCTCAAGGAAACATTATTTACTGACGAGCGCTTGAGAAAGCAGTTTGAACGCGAAGCGCGACTACTGGCGCGCATGCATCACCAGGCTCTGCCGCGCGTAAGCGACCATTTCTCGGAAGGCGAGGGGCAGTTTTTGATCATGCAGTTCATCCCAGGGGATGACCTTGCGGAGAAGTTTGCGCAGCGACGCAGCCCTTTCCCCACGGCCGATGTTTTAGTCTGGGCTGATCAGCTTCTCGACGCGCTCGACTATCTCCATACCCAGGAATCGCCCATCGTCCATCGCGACATTAAGCCGCAGAACTTGAAGGTCACCGCGCGCGGTCAAGTCATCCTGCTTGATTTCGGCCTGGCAAAGGGACACGCGAGCGAGATTTCGCGCGTGACGACCTCAGCGAGTATTTTCGGCTACACGCCCAACTACGCTCCTTTGGAACAGATTCAGGGCCTGGGTACCGATGCGCGAAGCGACCTCTACGCGCTCGCGGCGACGCTCTACAACCTCGTTACGGGCATCAAGCCGCCCGATGCGTTGACGCGGGCGGCGGCGATGGTGAATGGTCAGCCTGATCCTTTGAAACCGGCCCACGAGGTAAATGGCGACATTCCCCATGGGTTGAGTACTGTGCTGGATCGAGCAATGGCGCAGAATCGCGATCAGCGCTATCGCGACGCTGCTGAAATGCGCCGCGCGCTTCAGCAGGGTGAATCCGAAACAACAACGGCAACGAGCCGGAGCGAAGCGAATACAGTGCTCTTTCCGTCAGCGAGCCCGACAGTTTCCCCAACTGATGAAGGAAAACGGCAAACGGCCGCATTCACCAGCGCCAAGCCCCGGCAGGCGACTATTGCAACTGGCGAAACGACGCTACTGGCCAGGCCGGAGAAAAAGCGCGGCGCAATCTGGGCTGTCGGAGCAGCCGCGATAGTTTTTTTAATTGCGGGCGTCGGTGTTTTCTACGCATATCAAAAAAGGAAAGCGGCCGATACTGTTGCGACGCCTGCCGCCAGCGTGGAGCCAAGTCCGGCTGCTGTTCAGCATCAGCCCGAGGGGCAGGTGTCTGGCGGCGAAGGTTCTGCTGTTAACTCAGTCTCCGTGGGCACGAACAGCGTCGAAGCCGACAAGCAGCAAGTCGCGGCAGACGAAAAACAGACTAAGAAGCAGGAGAAGTCTGCAAAGCAAATAGAGTCGGCGGCGAAGCAAGCCGCTGACAGGGCCGCGAACGCGAATCGAGATCGGGCAGCTTCCGAAGAGGAATTCGAAATGCTGCATCCCACCGTTCCAGCTGCCCCGAATGTTGATTACCCGAACCAGCCAAATCGTATTCGCCCACGCAGAGATGGCGTCGTTATTAGAAACCTTCGCGATGGCAGTCAGTTACTCGTGATGCCTGATGGAACGCGCGTTTTGACAAGGCCTGATGGCACCCGACAGGTTATTACTCCCGGGCGGAGGGTGAACCGTCGCAGAGTTCCACCGCCACCACCGTAGAGCCCTGCGATCAACTACAGTATGGGAGCGGTTGCGACCGAATTCAATTTCACGCCGTCCTAAGAAATTATCGAACCGTTCAAACGGTTTTCTTCGCTTGACGTCGCAAAACCGTCGAGACGGTTTCGTAGGTTATGAGCCACACTTTCGCCCGCATCAAACCCACGAGATCAAGGAATGAAGTTTCACCGAACGCACCGCTTACCCCCAACACTCACATCTGCGCCGACGCCTTCCCGCCTAAGGTTGGCATTTGCGTTCAAACTCGTGCCGGCACTCGTGGTCACTATACTGCTCGGTAACTTCTCGCTGTTCTCAAGCGCAGGTGCAAGTAACACACTTCAGAAACCATCTTCAGTTATCCGGATCGCCCCAGCTGCGCCCGTCTTCGATCAGAAGGAGAGACTTGCAGAACTTGCCGGGCGACGCATGCGCGTGTCCCGGGCGGTTGGTCCCAAAGGGATTCTCATCCTGTTCAGCACGGAGCCGAGGGTCTACACAAATGATGTAGATTACGAGTATCGCCAGGAAAACAATCTCTATTACCTGACTATGCTAAAGCAAAAGCGCGCCACGCTTGTGCTGATGCCCGGCAATGCGCAGCTTCCAGAGATCCTGTTTCTGCCGCGGCGTGATCCTTTTTGGGAGGTCTGGACTGGCCACATGTATACCGTCGAGGAAGCTAATGCTGCTTCCGGCATCGGTGAGATATGGGACGCGCGCGAGTTTGAACCGTTCATTGAGGCCCTGCGATCGCGCCAGCCATATCGGCCCAAGGTAGAAAACATCCTGATGACCGGGAATGAAGTTACACCGAGCGTGTCCGGCCCTACTGGCTCTGAAGGTTTGTTTGCTGCTGCTGAGAAGGGTGAAGGCGAGCTGTACCTCTTGCCTTCTGGTGGACCGAACAGCCGAGAGTATCGCAACGAACAGCGCTTCGCGGCAGATTGGATTAAGGCCCCGAGCGGATTCGAAATTAAGAACGCGGCGCCCATCTTCGCCAGTTTGCGCCTACGAAAATCGCCGATGGAAATCCGGCTCTTGCAGCACGCAATCGATATCACCATCGAAGCGCAGGAACGAGCCTGGGCCGTTGCCGGACGTGCGAAATGGGAATACGAGGTCGATGCGCAGGTGGCCTATACGTTCAAGTTGCGCAACGCCGATCATTGGGGTTATCCATCGATCGTCGGCTGCGGGCCCAACGCCACCACGCTTCATTACATCGAGTCGCAGGGGGCAGTGAAGCCGGGTGATTTGATCCTGATGGATGTGGGCGCCGAGTATGAACATTACACTGCCGACGTGACACGTACCTTTCCTGTTAGCGGGAAGTTCACCCGCTCGCAGGCCGAGATTTATCAGGTCGTTTACGACGCTCAGGAAGCCGGGGCGAAGGTAATTCGACCAGGTGCGATGTATTCCGATGTTCATCGGGCGGCTGTGGAAGTAATCAAGAGCGGGTTGCTGAAGCTTGGTTTGATTACCGATCGTAATTCAAACCAGTATCTCCTCTGGTTCATGCACGGAACCACCCACTGGCTGGGAATGAATGTGCATGACGTCGGCACCACGGCGCGGCTGGAACCAGGGATGGTGTTCACAAACGAGCCGGGAATCTATGTGCGTCCCGATGCTCTCGATCTTCAACCCCTGGGTTTTAAGCCGGAGGGGTGGGAGAAGTTCAAGAAGGACATTCGGCCGGCGTTTGAGAAGTACAAAGGGATTGGCGTGCGCATTGAGGACGACATGCTGGTGACGGAAACCGGAACGCGCTGGATGACCGCGGCTTTACCGAGGAAGCTGACGGCGATTGAGGCTTTCATCGCAAGGGCTAAGAAGGCGAATATTAACTAGCGCCCGTCCAAGTCATAAGACGCGGGCAACAATTTGCGCCAACATGTAGGCAATGGAAAGATTTCCGAGTAGTGCCAGAAGGGGAATCAAACCCTTTGCGCCACGCGTCTTGAAAAGGTGGTAAGGAATGATCACCACCCACCCAATTCCCACAAGCAAACCAGGGCAGTAAGCTGACTTAAGATTAAATCTTCGGGCCTCGGCCTGTAGCCACCACACCACGCCGCAAAGAAAGGCAGCCCTATAGAGAAATTCAAAGGCGGGTGAAGGTTCCAGATCGAGAGCGAGGTAAAGGCCCACACCAAAGTGATAGAGAAAAACCAGAGTGCCCAGCAGCACTAAAATAGGCAGTGAAGAAGTGTGCTCATCTATCACGACTCACCTTTTGCGGTAGGAGAGAAAGACTCAGCCCGTACCGCCCTTTGCCCCTTTGAGAGAGCCAAGCGCTGCAACAATGAAGAGCACGCACGCGAGGCCGAGGATCGCCGCAAATAACATTCGATCGTAGCGGTAGGCTATGACGGCAAGGACTAAGTCGGCAACGGCACCCAGGCTATACAACATCCACTTTGGCATTATCACGCTCCTTTAGTCTTACCAATTTGAAACTAACTACGTTGCACAAAGCCTCTTTCAAAGTCCGCGAAGCCGACGACTGGTAATAGCCCAGCACTTTAGTGTTGGGGATTGCGTTGAAAAGATCACCAGTCCGCGTAGCGGACGGTGGAATTGGTAACACTCTCTTTTCAGTCGTCCGCGTTCGGACTCGTGCGAGATAAACAGTTTCTAATCCCAGCCCAGTGCTGGGCTACTATCGGTCGTCCCGCTTGCGGGACTCCATCACCGATCTTTTGTGCTAAATCCGTCGAACGTGTTGAGATCTGGTTCGACTTAATGGATCCGATCTTCGTGCTGAGCGCTTGAACCTGCTCGCAAGACTACACCGTGGCTTTGTGAATTTGTCTCTTGAGTCGGTGGATTGTACGGCGCACGACTTTTAATTGTGCGTGGTCGTGAGCGGATAAGGCGTCCTCGCGTTTCTTCTTCAATTCGCGAATGCGCGCTTTGATTGAAGCCTTATCGACGCCGACAACGTCGTGATGCTCGTGTTTTATCCCCAGCGCTTGAGAAAGCGCGACCACCAGATGTTCCTTGTTTAATTGCGTGTAGCCCTGGAGCGCTTCGTGTTCGCTGCCTTTGGCTATCTCACGCAAATCGGCAACGGTCATGTGTTTCAATTGTTCGTAGGTGTAATCCATCGTTTTATCCTCCTATTTAAACTGCGAAGTGCGGTGTTCGAAGTGCGAAGTAAAAAGTGCGAAGTGCGACGTGCGAAGTGCGAAGTAAAAAGTGCGAAGTGCGACGTGCGAAGTGCGGAGTTTCAGTGTTGAGGTTTAAACTCACACCTCGGAAACCGCACTCCGAACACCGCACTCCGAACACCGCACTTCGCAATCCCAACACCGCACTTCGCACTTCGCACTCCCCACTTCGCACTTCGCACTTCGCACTCCCCACTTCGCACTCCCCACTTCGCACTCCGAACGTCGCATTTACCTGGCGCGGCCGGTTATCCAGGGAATTAGCAACAAGGTTGTATACGCAAACCAAACGCTCGCGGAAACAAAATACCTAAATCCGGCCTGCAAAAGAAAGACAAGCACAACAAGATCTAAAGCAAAATTTACGATGACAAAGATCACGCCCAGCTTCAAGCCTTCGCGACTCTTGTCGGGCGGCGTTTTCAGGTAGCTGCGCGCCAGCAGGAGGGTCGCACCGTCCAGATCAGAATAATCGGAAAGGTGATAGCGGGATTACTCGAAACGTAGGGTATTGGCGCCACCGCCCGGAGAGCGGGCGTCATGAACACCACGCTGCCCCAGATAAACCCCACCACCCAAATCACCACCGCGTACAAAAACGCCTTTACAGGTTGATAGGGCATAGATTGTAAGAAACATCTCGCAGTATCTGTCGCAGATGGTGCCTGAGATGTTCCACATAGTCGCGCATGAAATACTCTAACGTCACGGGCTGATCGACCGCGATCGGTTGCCAGGCTATTTCGTGGAGATTGTGTTTAGTACGTGGCCTGCTGAGCTGCTCGGCGGAAACCCTGCTCATCAAATGCAAGAGGTGAAGGTTGTAGTGCTTCCAAAGTTGCACGAGCTGCTCCCAACTCTCATCGGCATATCCCTGCACGCTCGCCCACTCCGCTTGTTTGTAACCCGGAAAAACCAAATCATCGGTGAACTGCGCGTGGACAAAGCGCTGATGGTTGTTGGCTGCCGAGTCGATCAAATGACCGACAATCTCGCGCGGAGACCACTTGCCTTGCTCTCTCGGGGTTTTGCTCGCCTCAGCCGAGACCAGGAGCAAACGCTCGGAGGATCTTTCAAGCGTTTCGCGAAATTCCACAAGAAATTCGTTCATAGCGAGTGCCAACCCAGGTTTCAATCTCGTAATGTGCGTCAAATGAATCAGTTCGGCCTTCCACTTTCAAACCAAACGCTTCTCCATGTGAAAAGCCGGCAATGACAAACCTTCCGGCAGGGCTATTTCGAAAGGACTGACTATCTCGTAGCTGTTTGCCGAATAGAGCGGCTCCCCCGGCAAGGTGGCAATCAGTTCAAGCTTTGTGAACCCGGCGGCTCGCGCCGCTGTTTCGCAGGCCCTGGTGATCAGGTTGCCGATTCCTCGACGCGACCATTGCGGGTGTACATAGAACGCTCGCAAACGCGCGGCATCATCTCCCGGCTTCAGCAAATCATCAATCTGGTTGTTCTTTGCCTGGTCGCCGCCAAATAAAGTATTGCGTTTACTCCAACCCCCGCAGCCTACAATCTGCATCCCCACTTCAGCGACGAAATAAGTCTCGTCCAGAATCAACTGAGTGTCTACGCCAAAGATGTGAGTCAAAGCACTCTCAATTTGCCGCGAAGAGTAGTAGCTGATACTGAGTGCGCGAACAGATTCGTCGATCAATCTCTGCAGTGATGGAATGTCTTGCGTCCTCGCCGGGCGAATTGTAATCGATGTTTCGGAGTCACTCATCGCTTTTCCTGAGAATCACGTTGCAGTTCCCATAACATAAGATGTTTAAGAAACGCATTATGGGCAGCGAACCAGGCGATGGTAAAACCAGCCAACCCGTCGCGGAAGCCCGCCTTGAGTACAAAGCTGCGGACAAAGACTAACGGGCCGATAATTGCAATTTTCGACCGGGACGTGCGCCGGCCCTGCTCAAACATCTGACGAGCGGCGAGTGGCGCATAGCGTTCGCCGATCAGACGATGATGTTCGGCGGCATCACTTCCCGGATAATGCAAAATGTCACCAGGCAATATTTCAATGCGAGCGCCCACATCCATTTGAACGGATTCATGAACATGCGAGCCCGCCCAATGACCGCGCGACTTTTTATAGAGGCGCAACTGTCTATCGGGATACCAGCCACCGCCGCGGATCCATCTTCCCATGTAGAATGCCCGCCGCGCGATCGAGTAACCATCAGCTCGCTGAGCCTCATCCATCCTGCTGAGCTCGAGAATCGAAGTCTTTAACTCATCCGAGACTCGCTCGTCGGCATCGAGACTCAGGATCCATTCGTGGGACGTCTGCTCGGCCGCAAATTGTTTCTGTGCGGCAAAACCCGGCCATGCGTTTTCAATAACGCGCGCGCCGCACTTCTCGGCAATAGCCCGTGTATCGTCGGTCGAACCGGAATCGACAACGACGATCTCGTCGGTCCAGGACACCGACTCACAGGCAAGGCGGATGTGTTCGGCCTCATTAAGAGCGATGATGGTGGCGGTGATTTTCAATCAGACTCTAGCTGTCGGTGAATGCAGGCGTCACTAGTTTGCCGCAAATTAATGCGGAGGACGATCTGGGAAACAAACAGGATCTAAGTAATTCGCGGTAGCCCGGCTAGTATAGCGAAATGAGAATAGAAGCACAGAATTTGCACGTCAACGTTCGCGTTTTCGACGGTGGAATAAATGAGCGCATTTTCACATTAAGGGTTACAGGCAGAGTACGACTATCAGAAATGCGGAATGCGGCCTACGATGCTCGCTAATAGACACTCATCTAACGGAAATATACAATCGCCGCACCTAGCCGACACTCCATGCGTATCTTAATTGTCAGGCTCTCCGCGATGGGAGATTTAGTTCAGACTCTCCCAGCTCTCACGGACGCTGCCAAAGCATTTCCCAACATTAAATTTGACTGGGTGGTAGACGAGGCATTCGCTCAGGTGCCTGGCTGGCATTCACACGTGGAAAACGTCTTTCCCACGGCATTTCGCAAGTGGGGGCGCAACCGGATTCACGCGTTTGCCAGCGGGGAACCACGATCGTTTGTGAAGCAGTTGCGAAGAAATACCTACGAGATGATCGTGGATGTGCAGGGAGGCCTGAAGAGCGCCTTCGCTGCGAGATTGGCAAAGGGTGCGCGCTCCGGATATGACCGCCAGGGAGTTCACGATTGGGGCGCACAGTTTTTTTATCAAAGAAAATTTTCAGTTCCCAAAGGCGGGCATTCTATCCAACGGATGCGCCGGCTGTTGGCAGACGCCCTGGGGTATCGCTTTGTCGAAGACGAAATTGATTATGGCATCGTTCGTTCGAAGTTTGGACCGCTGTCATTTGATGCACCGCGGCCTTATCTGGTCTTTGTCCATAGTACGAGTTGGGCGTCAAAGATTTGGCCGGAGCACTATTGGTTGGAATTAACCCGGCAAGCGGGACAGGCAGGCTTTTATGTGATGCTACCGTGGGGGGATGAAGTAGAACAGCAGCGCGCCGTCAGAATTGCCGGCGGACATGAACGCGCCCTGGTGCTGCCAAGAATGTCGATTTCTGAGAAAGCTGCTGTCATTAACGGCGCAAAGGGGAGTGTCGGATTAGATACAGGTTTGAGTCACATTGCGGCCGCGCTGAATGTTCCATCCGTAACTATATATGGCGCGACTGATCCGCTTCTGGTAGGCGCCACAGGCAAGGGGCAATTGCATCTCGCCTCAAACTTCGAGTGCTTGCGATGCCATGAGACCGAATGTACTTACGAGGGAGAGGCAGAGTTCAAGCCGGCCTGTCTGATCGAGATTACTCCGAAGCGAGTTTGGGAAGGCTTGCAGGAATTATTGTCATCCGAAGGGGCAAGAGACGAACATTGATCTTTTCACGAGTACCTGGCGGCGATTCTCATAGCGGTGTTTGCATTGCGGATGGTCATTTTCATTCCCAGGATCTTTTCCAGTTGAGCGCCAGAGAAATCTGACTCGCTGAACTTCTTGCGACAGAGCCAGAATACCTCCCGATCAAGAATTACAAACTCATTCGCTTTGTTGCAGCAGGCAGCAAGGTTTTTCTTCGCTTCAGCGGTCGGAGCGGCAGCGACAAATCCGATATAGAGTGTGACGCCCTCTTCCTCGAGTTCGCCGAATGGTTTACTGGCAGCAATGTTCGCAACCGCCGCTGCAGATCTCACAAAAGTCTTCACCTCGTAGCCCAAATGCTCCTGAAGATGACGTTCAATCTTCATCTCCAGTGACCGGGGGGTTCTGGAACTGGAATCGAAGACTACATTGCCGCTGGCAATAAAAGTCTCGACATTCGTAAACCCGAGTCCCTCGAAAAGACTGCGCAGATAGTCCATTTTGACTACATGGCCGCCAACATTGATGGCGCGAAGAAAAGCAACGTACCTGGGCATTTTATTCGTTGATCGGGCGCGAGTCGCAAAACGGGAGGTTGCAGCCCGAAAATCTATTCTTTGCTGACCATCAAGGTTGCGATGTAATCACCAGGCGCTATTTTCCGATCGCTGCGAGGGTAGGGATCCAGTTTCACCAGCTTCAATCTGTAGCGCCCTGCTTTTCCTTTTTCCGGGGTGTTCGAATCGTGCGTGTTCAGGGTCAACTTAGTGGTGCACTCACCGTCGAGCAGGTCGAGCGCCACTTCAGCATTGCCAGCCCAAACGCAATTAACATCGGCAGGGCAGCGTGAGTCCTGGGCGACGGCCTTGAACTCTATCTGGAGATCTTCGCCCTCAATTTTGATCAGTTGACCGACCTTGATTTTGAACTCGTGACCCACTCGAGCCTGCGTTGCCTCGTCATCGGCCATAGAAGCATCGACCACAGTACCGCAGCCTACGAGCAGAAGGCCGGTCAGGACAGAGGGTCCGCAAATCATGGTTAATAAACTTGTCGCACTCGAAAACATTTTCGCCACCCCTTTCTTCAAGCGTTGCCCACGGCTAAACTTTCACTCCTTCAGCGCGGTTGCGGCATTCCCAGGCGGCACGGGCGATCCTGGCGATTACAGCTTCGCGCGCTGCCGTATCGAGTTTTTTGTACCCCTCCGTGCTCAGTGTTGAATAACCCTTCAAGGAAGTTCATCGCAGGATCACAGCGAACACAGAGGGGCACAGCGAAAGCAGGTTAAGCCACTTTGTCCTCGTTGTCTTCATCGAGGATGAACGTAATCATCAGGTTGACCTGATACTCGACGATAGAATCGTTCTCAACACGGATTTGCTGTTCCTTCACCCAGGCACTGCGAACATGGCGCAAAGTCCTTGTCGCTCGAGCGATGCCGGTTTGGATGGCGTCCTCAAAACTCTTTTTTGATGTAGAGCTGAGTTCCGTAATGCGTGCAATCGACATGATTGTCCCTCCCAGGATGTAAAGTCATTTATTAGTACGGGGGAAAAGTGGAACTGTGAACTGGACGTACCATTATTCGTAGCTCAGCGCGTCCACTGCATCCTGCCGGGCCGCGCGCAACGCCGGATACAAGGCGCCGAGACTTCCGCCGACCAATCCGACCAGCAACGAAATGAAGACCCACCGCGGTTCTATTTCGATGGTCAAACTCGTGACTCGCATTACAAAAAAGCGCGCCACCAATGTCAGCAAGACTCCGAAGGCGACGCCCAGAAAGCTGACGAGAAGCGCTTCCTTTTCGATGACCCAGGCGATCGCGGTCTTTGACATGCCCAACGCTTTAAGAATACCGATTTGCCGCGTTCTCTCGGTCACCGTCGTGTACATAGCGAGGAGGATCACCAGCATGCTGATCGCTGCTGCGACTCCGACGACTACCTTAATAAAAACATTCAACGCGGGAACTCCGGAGGCATAAATCTCCGGCAGGTCGCGCGTAAAAATGATCTGATCGTCGGGGAAGCGTTCCCGAATCCGCGCAGCCACGTCTTCCTGTTGCGATGGATCGATGGCGGCCACCAGAATCGCCGAAGCGCGACCTTCGCCTCCTTCCTGTTCCTGCATGGTGGACAAGGGAATCTTAATCCGGCCGCCGCCGGGAGGCTCGTAGACTCCGACAATCGTGAAAGGCCGCTCGAAAAGTTGCACTGTCGACCCGACTACAGCGCGCCGGTTCTGCTGCCAAACCGGATCGATGATCGCCTGATCACCACCAGTCAGCGGAGTTCCTTCGCGCATCCGCAGCCCGGTTAAGCGTGAGTATTCGTCAGGGATAATGCCGTCGATCAGGCGAGTGCCAAACCCGGAATCGCTGCGATCAAGCGCCTGACCCAACGGCGTTGCCGCTCGCACCCCAGGAATCGTGGCAATCTCCGCTGCTCGCGATACCGGCATTAGAAATGGCGACGACCCGCCAAAGCCGAGCGTGCCGGACGCGCGAACCATTATCTCGGCGCCAATGTTTGCCTCCCGTCGACCTCTTTCGTGCAGCACTCCATGTGAGAGTCCCACCGTAAAAATTATCAGCAACACGCCGACCGCGGTCCCGAGAATGCTGACTGCAGTGCGAGCCGGGCGATGAGCAATATTCGAGAGTACGAGACTGTCCATAGCTGCTCTAAGGCGGGGGCTGCGTTCCTTTAGCCGGCCCCACGCATTCGGCGCCGTGCGCCACGTTAACACCAGTAGACCGATGGTAGTCCAAAAGACTATCGCCGCTTTGCGTACCAATGCCAATGCGACGCCGGTTGCCTGAGCGAAGCCCAAAGCCTGGAGGATGATCTCGGTGCCGCCTTCATAGACACCGATAGTACCCGGGACGAACGCAAAGGCGAAGTTGATAACTTTGGTAAGCGACTCGATGATGTAGGCCTGCGACACGTGTGGTGTAAACCCGAGCATTCGAAGTGTGACGTACACCTCCACGACACTCGACAGGTGAGCGAGCAGGTTGCAGGCAATCATTCCGAAAAACGCCCCCGGATGATGTTTATAAAAGTCGTAGACTTTCGACTCGAGATTGTGAATGTGGTGGCGTCGTTTCAAGATGACTTTCGGGCTCAACCGGAGTTGGGCGAGTCGATCGATTACCCAGGTCATCAACATGATGCGTCGTTTGGCGGCCAGCGCCGATGCAAGAATGCCGAGCGCGGCGATCACGGCAATGCCAATCAGCAAATAGTGAATTGCGGGCGGCAGTTGATACGTGAATAGCATCACGCAGGCGCCCGTCAAGATGAAGAAGACCACCGAAAGGTTATAGATAAGGTTGTCGACGACGAGCGCCGGCACGCCGTAAGTAAGTGGAATACGCTTGCGCAGTAGGGCCACCTTGGTGGCTTCACCCAGCAGGGGGCCGGTAAAGGTCAGAAAACTAATTGCTTCGCCGCCCAGCCGTGCTGCGAAGGCCTGCAGGAAACTGATGCGCCGGTGCTCGCTCGGCACCGCAGCTCTCATGGCAATTGTGCGGAAGAAATGACGTAGGCCACTGATGGCAAGTACGAAGAAGAAGCCGAAACCAATCCGCAGGAGCGCGTCGAAGATCGGCTGTACGCCGACGCGATTTATTACGAAGGCGAGTAACGCAATTCCCAACAGGAAGGCAAAACCCTGGAGCCAGATGAAAGAGCGGCGGGACCTTCTGGAGCTGGATGGCTCGGGATCTTCATCGAGTTCTTCCGGCTCGGTCTCCTGCCAGTCTGGTCCGAATTCTTCTTCCGAGGTTATCAACGGGACATACCTGCAGCAGTAACCGCAATTTTCTTATTTCCCGGCGGGGCCGGAAGAATCTCCCGGACGATGCGACCCGGAAATTTCCGGAAACCTTGATTCCACAAAACGGGAAGGGGATTTCCATCATCCCGTAAATTTCCGGTTAACGCCAGCATGGTGGGCAGGAAGCTGAGACTATCATAAGGCTCTGCGACAACAATCCCGCGGGGCAACTGCGTCTTGTCACCTCCGGCTACCATGAAAGTGGAATGTGTGGAGACACGAAGAAAGGAACCATGGTTACCACCGGGATTAAAGCCGCGAACGTCAAAATTCCAATGATTGTTGGCGACAATAAGGAGATCCGTCTCCACCAGCCCACGTTGGCGCTTAATGAAACGGCGAGCCAGATATTCGTCGGAATCAATGTTCGGTTCATCAAGAGCTAGTCGCTCGGTCGGATGTTGAGCGACTTCTTCGTAGAGACCAATCAAGCCGTTGGAGTAATCTGTGCGGTGAAGCGCTCGCAGCCATTCAATGTCCGTATGCCATTCGCTCAGCCACGCCTCTCGCTCGCGTCCGTCGGGAACCTGGAGCTTGTCGTCTTCCAAAATCCGTAAGGGCAAGTCAGGTTGCCAGGCGATGCTTTCAAACTGGAGACGTCCGGAGAAGTCCTGGGTCAATCTTCTAATCGGCTGGTAACGGAAACTCAGACCCCCGTGAGCGTCTTCGCGCGCCAGTATCAGCGCCTGTTTCTCTGTTCCGGAATTTACCCAGATTACATCCGGCTTGAGCGTTCCTTCATTCAGCAGCGGACCCACTTGTGCGGCAGAAACCTTCGTCGCCATCATATCGATCGGCCGATTGGAAACCCCAGGCTGAACATTGTTGCGAACAGTGATGTCCCGCAGCAGCGTGAAATAATCGACCCGAACAAAACTCTTCTGCCTATCAAGCGAGCCGTCCGGATTTAACGTCAATCCCGACGGTGCAATGCCGGCAATATAGTTTTGCAACTGATGGA
Organism: Pyrinomonadaceae bacterium; assembly: GCA_051000815.1. Lineage (GTDB taxonomy): Bacteria > Acidobacteriota > Blastocatellia > Pyrinomonadales > Pyrinomonadaceae > PSRF01. The sequence goes on along the minus strand of JBPCNX010000024.1, from coordinate 28,741 downwards.
TGCTGTTTCGCTCGCCCATGGCCTGCTTCGCAATCACATCTTCAACCTTCAACTTCGCTAAGTTGAACTCGTTTCGCTTGAGGGCCAGCAGGTTCGCCAGGATGCGCGCGTATTCTCTGTAATTCTTTTCCTGGCTCGACCACTTCTCGAGTTGTGCAAAGACACGTTTCTTTTGGTCGTCATGACCAAGCACAATTTCTTCAGGCGTAAACTTCTTCGGTTGCGATTCCCAGAGCTCGCGCTGCTGACCGATTCTGCGGCGTAGTCCAGCCAGCTCTTCGTTGAGTGAATCGAGGTTGTTCTGCCAGGAACCTCGCCGGCGATCGAGTGTTGAAAAGAACTCACTAGTCGCCGCACGCCGCAGAGGGCCTGCCATTTTCTCCTGTTGGAGTTGCGTGAGAAGGATATGGAGGAGATTTACGTCGCTGTCGCGGAGCTGTATCGACGCCCTTTCGTTGCCGTCAAAATCAAGCAGCGCGGTTGGATAAGAAGTGCTCTCGCCTTTGAGATAGTAAGAGTCGCTGGTAGTCGTAGTAATCAATGGAACCATGAAGTAGACGCCTTTGATTGCGTAGTCGAGCATCAATCGCCGCTTGGTCACGACGTGGTGTCCACCGCCTGCGGGACTACCCAGAAGTTTCACCAGGTTATAACCCTGGCTGTAAATCTTCTCATCGGTGTTGAATCCATGATCTGATACCAGCACGAATGCTGTTTCGCCAGCTAGCGGGCTGCGCTCAATTGCAGTCCAGATCCTGCCGACCAGCGCGTCCATTGCCTGCAACTCAAACATCTGCGACTGATGATCGCGATTATGATGCGCCACGTGATCAAAGTTACTGATGTAGAGATCGAGATACCGGATTTTGGGGTCATCGAGGCTACGAATTAGTTCGCGCTCCAATTGGTCGAAGAACACGCTCCGTGTTTCGAAACCCATTGTCCATTCATCGAACAGCTCTCGCGGGTTCTTGACGAAGCGTTGCTGTAATCCGTCTTTCAACATCGCGAAGCGCATGCCGCGTTGGTAGAGCTGAAAACCTATGTAGCGCTCTTCGTGAGGGAAGGCGTCGAATAGAAGCGGCAATCTTAACGAATCGAGGACCTCCGCTCCCGGCATGTCGATTCGCGTTCCGGCGGCACCCTTGAAGTAAAAAGGAATAAAGTTCAGGTAGTCGTAGGCGTGAAGCGTATAGCGATCAAACTCGACGTTACCCTTCACTTGCAGATGCTGTCCGGTTTCCAACAACGACCAGGACGGCGCCGAGAGGCTCATGCCGCGAACATAGAAGTTGCTCAGGCGGGCGCCGCGTTGGTAGAAAACGTGTTCGATCCAGGGAAGTTGGCTTTTACCAGTTCGCGGATTGCGCTCTTGCAGGAATCTATCCAACAGGTCGTAAGGCAAGCCGTCGACTTTTAAGATGACCAGACGTTTAGTCTGCGCGCATAAAGACTGCGGCGAGAGGACCGCGGCGGCGGTCGCGAAGAGGGCGATCGAAACGACAATTCTAAGCAGCAACCGGCGAGCGTGTTGAAGGAGTGGGGCCATTGCGCGCAGCACTATTGTTGCCCGGTCCTGTCTGTCGGGGATTTCTCGTGTGAGGCGGTCATTGGCCCATCTCGCCGCGACTTCGCAAGGTAAGAAGTAATCAAGGCCTTCCAGACGGGTTCCAGATGTTTGTCCTGAGAGAGACGCAAGAGTTCGTCTTTCGCCTTGCGGCTATTGATGCTTGAGAGACTAGCCAGACAGGCGCGACGCGTTTCCGCATCCTCAGTTCGGAGAAAGATGGCCGCCGCCGCTGCTGCGACTGTAGAGTTGACCTCCGATCCGTGGGCGGCGACAAATTCCAATGACCGTCTGACTTCATCGAGATTCCATACCACTTCAATCCGCGCAGTGGATTTGGCCACCTGACGTAAAAAGCGAGTGTGGTATGTGATTCGTCGCGCGACATCCAACCGACTCTCCATTTTGGGCGTGGCTTTTTCGCGATGAGTGTATTTGCCAAAAGACAGAATGTTGCCAAGGCGAAAGAGTACTTGTTCAGCCTTGCCGTGTTCCAGGGGGACAAGTTCCGCCCGGCGATCGCGATCAAGTTTGGCCGGCAGCCCGTCGAGTTTCAGGGCGTAAGCTACAAGCGCATCGTATTGCTGCTTTGCTAGTCTGGCCTCAGCCTCAAGATCATTTTCGAAAGGGTTTAGCGAGACCTTTTCCAACTGCTTATCAATTTGGTGTCTCAATCCCGGTTCGAGCGAGTCGCTCAGCGTTAGCAACAGTTTTAGCTGCGAATAAGTCTTCAGTCGCGACGGTTGGTTAATGTCCAAGCCGCGCCGTCCTATTACAAAATCAAAGACTGTTCGGCCCAGGAAAAAGGAAAGCCCGCCGACGCCCGAGAACGAAACCATGTTGCGTGTCACGTCCTTTAAGACGCGCCGCGACATCTCGCGCTTTTTGGGATTCAGCGTGTCCCGAAAGTCTACAAGAAGCATCGGAATCCTGGGATTGTCGAGCCCATAAAGCGCCAGCGGAATCATCTCGACCGGATGAGCGTTAGGTGTGTCAGGCGAGATCGGCCTGTTTTCAGAGTCGAAGTAACGAGTTTCCGCGTAGCCGTCCCATTGCAGCAAACGCTTGTCAGACCGGGGATCCGCGATGTTTAGAAATCGGCCGCTGAAAGGCTGGCCACGCTTCACTCCCAAATCATTCTTCGCGATCCACAGAAGCGCGTGGGGCGCGCTGCCGTCAGGCATTTCCAGCGGTTCAAAGATCAGCGACTCGGCCTCCGCCCGCTGGCGCAGGAGTTCCCAGTTATGGCCACGTTCATCGCGCACCGAAGTCATTTGTCTTTCGTGGTAGCGCTGCAGATGAATGTCGTCCACCAACCCACCGAAAGTCTTGTCGGTTAACAGCAGGCGCGAGTGAATCTCGGCAAGTTCAGATTCGGAAAACGCCGCCGGGCCGTCGAGCGATTCGTAAAGCGACAACACGGATAGGGCGCGCACGATTTGAGATTTGCGATATTCCGAGAGGTTGCGACGGTATGAATAACTCGCAGCCTTAACCGGCATCCCGTAAGGATCGAGCAATATTGTTTGCAACGCCGTCCAGAAGATCTTTTCCCACACCTGACGCCCCGGAGCAGCAAGATCCAACACAGGAGGCGGCACCTTGCTGGTCTTCTGTTTGTTGCCAACACGCATGTAGAAAAAGGGGGTGGCGCCGGCGATGCGTTGGCCCAGTCCGGGCCGTGTGTAAGTGAGGGGCCAGAGATAGCGAAGGCGGTCGTTCTCAGGATCAGCGTCTCCGAGAGTGTCGCGCAGAACACTTACCAGGGGTGTCCACTTTTGGTCTTCAGGAACTTCCCGCCCATCCAGCCGCGCATGAATCGTGATCAATTCCGCCCCGCCTTCGATCGGCAGCTTTTCCAGACGAAACAGATCTTTCTTTGTGTTTACGGAGGCAGAGGTCTGGTTGTCGGATGAAGCAGTTTGGCCGTGAGAAATCAGCTGGATTGTTGGTGAGCAGAGGAAGAGAAGCGATAGCAGGATAGAACCGTGATGACGCTTACTTCGTAGACCTTTTCGAGGGCGAAGACCCATCCTGTTGTAATCCTTGGTGACTTTCAAATGCTTGCTGAATTCCCTTCAGATGGCGCAATCCTACTGCGGTGTTGCTCGGAAGGTCGCCGCCATTCTTGATTCCTAAAGCGATAGACCTTCGTTGGCAACTGTCATACCGCCTCCGCGTTCTGAGAGCATAGCTGGACACGAGTTCCAGAATACGAGTCACGATTTCAAAGTTCCTGGGCTAACTTTGTCCGGAAGACCATGAACTGAAATTTGGACTTATTTGGGTGCCGCGCTGGCGGCTGTGTTGCCCGCCTCACCATCCTTGGTTTCCTTTGGCGCCGGGCGAGTCCAGCCGGCACGTTCAAGTAGGTTGGTAGCGTATTGAATCGGCACCGCGAAGTTTGACGCCTGGTTTTCCGTGAAGATCGCGAAGTTTACGCCAATTACACGGCCCGATGGCCCAAACAGCGGAGCGCCGGAACCACCCTCGGCCGTACGCGCATCGTAGGAGATGCGGCGCACGTCCAGGTCCGTGATGCTTCCCTGTGTAGTGAGTGGTTGAATTCGCCGCTTCTCTGCGAGATAACCGAGCAGGGCATCGAGCGAGCCGTAACGCTGCTGGATGTCGCGCGACTCGGCATCTTCCAGCAGGGCCAGAAGTCGATCGGGTCCGGATGGGTAACCCATCATTACAACCATCTTTCCAACAGCAACCGACTCCTCATCCTCTTCGAGTGGAATAATCGGAATTTCGTTCGGCACCTCCGCGATCTCGAGGGTGCAGACTGCCAGGTCGTCGCGGTTCGCTGCCATCTTAAACTTCAGCGCGATCGGTTGTTTATGATCGGGAAAGTAAGCATTGAGTTTCTTCAGTCGTGGTTGACCTCGCACGCTGCTGCTCAAACTTTGGGCGCGGTCATCAGCAAGCCACGGTTGGGCGATATGCCGGTTGGTAACAATGAAATTGCTGCCGACGTAAAAACCGGTGCCGACGAATTCAAATTCGGCAATTGAGGCCCGACCCTCAGGTGTAAGAGTTTGCGAGTCTCCACTCCCCTGAACAGCAGTTCCACTCTCATTCATTTGAGCTTCCGGGTAACGCAAAGGGCGACCGGTGCCAGCCTCAACGAAATAGAAGGAACCAGCGATTAAGCAAACTCCGCTGCCGTAATCGCTGCGCAGTTTCACGGCCAGTGAGAGACTGTCCCGAATCTCCTTATTCGAACGCCCAAGGTCGTCGAGTGTATCGTTGGTCTTCGATACCTGGTCCTTCATGGAAGTGAGTTGCGCGCGCTGGTCATCGATCAAGCGGCGGCTGCGCTGCATCTCTTTGAACATGGAGAAGCCGATGTAGAGGACGCCGCCAACGAGAGCGAGGGCAATGGCCAGGGTGATCAACTTTGTACTGGGATTAATTTCGCGTACCAACTCGCGGGTAAACTCGCGCAGGAATACCTTCGCATCGTCGCGACGGGCGGTTGCCGCAGATTCAATTGCGGCTTGTTCGATGAAGGGCGCAACAAGAGTCTCACGGGCTGGACCGGGAACGACAGCGGGCAAGGCGCGTATAGGGAAAAACTGGAGCGCAAGATTGGAATCGCCGATACGAAGCTCGTCGCCATCCTTGATCCTGGTATCAGTCTCCAGTGGCTGCCCGTTAAGACTGAGTTCAAGCTCCCGATCAAACCCGGCGACGTGATAGGAGCCGTTTCTGCCGGCTAACTCCAACACGAGGCCATCGGTTTCGGGTCTCTTCGGCAAAGCTGACGCCCGCAGGCGCAGATCGCAATCCTCGCAATTGCCGATGCGAATCCGTTCGCCGGTTAACACTTCCGTGTGTTTGTCGTCGCCCGAGGAGATGTGGATAACGAGGCCGGTTGCCATAAAACTGCGGGTTCGTGAGCCGCCTTACATTAACTTGGGCGCCCGCATCCGACCGCTCATTCCAGTTGCGGTCTTCACAGCGGTCGCCCTTCAGGCCCCCATTCTACAATGTATTTTCAATGTGTAGCAAAGTACTTTTACCGAAGGGGAAGTGAACTGAGGGGGGCCGGTGTCCTATCGCCTAGTCCGTACCAAGCGAGGCTCGCGACGTGTTAGCATGTCTTGAATCAAGCGAACTGAAATGCCTGAAATTCCTTTCATTACAGACACCGACCGGCTGATGAAACTAGCGCCCGTCGCAGCCGCTCCAATCACGCATCATGTTTTGGTCTGTACCGGGAAGTCGTGCTCGGCGGTGGACAGTGCAGCGGTGAAAGCGGCTTTTGAAAGCGAGTTGCTCGCGCGCGGCATTCTCTTTGGCAAGGAAGAGAAGGGTAAGAATCCCCGGGGAAACATTGTGCTCACCGAGTGTGCCTCTATCGGCTTTTGTTCCATCGGCGCGGCGGTGATGGTTTATCCTGACGGCGTGTGGTATGCCCAGGTGCGTGCCGCTGATGTGTCTGAGATCATTGAGGAGCACATCCTGAACGGCCGCGTGGTTGAGAGATTGGCCCTGCTAAAAGTTCCTTCACCAGGAGTGATTTCAACGGCAACCACCAGCGGTGCAACTGACAAGCCGAACTGGGAAGCCTGACGTTATCCAGCGCTGGCAGCCTGTTTCGGCTTCCAGCGCAACATTGGCCGTCGCGCCGCCGCTGCTTCATCAAGACGTCCGATTCTCGTTGAGTGCGGAGCGTTGATTACGAGATCAGGGTCCTCGACCGCCTCACGCGCGATCGACTTCATCGCCTCCACAAACTGATCCAGCTCCTGGCGGCCAACCGATTCCGTCGGCTCGATCAGCATCGCCCCCTGAACAATCAACGGAAAGTAAATCGTCATCGGATGAAAGCCGTAGTCGATCAAACGCTTCGCAATGTCCAGCGTATGCACTCCCTTGCGCGACTGGCGCTTATCGGTGAAGACAACTTCATGCATTGAAGGCTGCGCGAAGGGCTTCTCGTAATCTGCGGCGAGTCCGTGGGCAACATAACGAGAATTGAGAACTGCCGCTTCTGTCGCCTCACGGAGTCCGTCATGACCGTGCGTTTGAATATAAGAGAGCGCCCGCAACATCATCCCGTAGTTACCGAGAAACGCTTTCACACGACCGATTGATTGCTGATGATCGAAGTCCAGGTTATAGGTCTCACCACGCTTCACAATCCGGGGAACGGGCAAAAACGGCTTAAGCTCTTTTGTGCAACAACAAGGTCCGCAGCCCGGGCCCCCGCCGCCATGCGGAGTCGAGAATGTCTTGTGAAGATTCAGGTGGATCACATCGACACCCATGTCACCCGGCCGCGCAATTCCGACCAGAGCGTTCATGTTGGCGCCATCCATATAGACGAGACCTCCCGCCTCATGAACGATGGAACAGATTTCCTGAATGTTCTTTTCAAACAGTCCCAGCGTGTTTGGATTGGTGAGCATGAGCCCGGCCACTTCGCCATGAGCACAAAGCTCTCGAAGGTGATCCAGATCCGTCAAACCTTCGGGAGTAGACCGAATCGTCTTAACGGAGAACCCTGAGAGGTGCGCCGACGCCGGATTGGTTCCATGCGCTGAGTCGGGAATGAGCATCGTGCGACGCTTTGCTGAGGCTCCCGCTCCATCTCGCGCGTCGATGTACGCCCGAATGATCATTACGCCTGTCATCTCACCATGCGCTCCGGCAGCCGGTTGCAGCGACACCCCCGCCAGTCCGGTTATCTCTGCGAGATGTTCCTGCAATTCGTAGATCACCTGGAGCGCCCCTTGCGCGTCCTGGTCGGAACTGAGCGGATGGAGGTTCGCAAAACCGGCGATGCGAGCGACCTTTTCATTCAATCGCGAGTTGTATTTCATCGTGCAGGAGCCAAGGGGATACATACCCAGATCAATTGAGTAGTTCCAGGTGGACATGCGCGTGAAGTGGCGAATCACATCGACTTCACTGACTTCGGGCAGGCCTTCAAGTTCGTCGTCGCGGCGAAACTGATGCTGCACGATCTCGTCGAGCGGGCTCGCGTCCACATCAAGCGGGGGCAGACGATAGCCGATGCGGCCAGCCTGGGAGCGTTCGAAGATCAACGCTTCATTGTGGCTAATGTGGGAAGTGACCTTGGTAATAATGTCTTTCATAAATCAACCAGCGGCGATAAGTTCGAGCCCCGCAACAAGAGCGTCAATCTGGGCGCGTGAGTTCATCTCCGTCACACAAACTAGAAAGTCATTTGGACGTTCAGCAAAGTAACGAGACAAAGCCAGCCCTCCATTGATGTCTCGTTCGGTGGCGAGACGCGCCAGTAGATCTGCTGCGGGGGTCGGCACAGTAACAACGAATTCGTTGAAGCGGGGCGCTGTGAAGGTAATTGTGAAGCCCTCCAGTTCAGCAATTCTCCGCGCGGTGTAAGCGGCTTTCTGCGCACATTGTTCCGCGACCTCCTGCAGCCCGCGCCGTCCCATGGTTTCCAGATAGACTGTAGCTGCGAGTGCGATCAAACCTTCATTGGTGCAGATATTTGACGTTGCCTTCTCCCGACGTATGTGTTGCTCGCGTGTCGCAAGCGTGAGCACAAAACCACGTCGTCCCTGCTTGTCGTAAGCTTCGCCCACTAAACGTCCGGGAATTTGACGCGCGTATTTTTCTCGAGTTGCGAAGAGACCTACGTAGGGACCGCCAAAGGACAGCGGCACGCCGAACGATTGCCCCTCAGCGACAACGATATCGGCTCCGCACGCCCCAGGTGACTTCAAGAACGCCAGCGAGATCGCCTCAGTGAGGGCAACAATGAGAAGCGCTCCAGCAGCGTGCGCCTGTTCGGCGAGCGGCGTTAAGTCTTCGATACAGCCGAAGAAGTTGGGCGACTGCACTATGATCGCCGCAGTCTTATCGTCGAGTGCTGCCGCGATGTCTGCCGTCTGACCTGTGGCCGGGTTAAAGTCCACGTGGTCGAGTTGAATTCCTGCATGTTGCACGTAAGTCTGGCAGACTTCGAGATACTCAGGGTGCACGGCTCCACAAGCGATCACTCTCGATCGCCTGGTGATTCGCTCGGCCATCAGCACGGCCTCGGCAAGTGCTGTTGACCCGTCGTACATCGACGCGTTTGCCACGTCCATAGCGGTCAATTGGCAAACGAGCGTCTGAAACTCAAAGATCGCCTGGAGAGTGCCCTGCGATATTTCCGGTTGGTACGGCGTGTAGGCGGTGAAAAATTCCGAACGAGAAATAATGTGATCTACGACGGTGGGAATATAGTGGGAGTAGGCGCCCGCTCCCAGGAAACTGGCCCGCTGCGCTCCGGTGTTGCGCTGGGCCATTGCTTCGAAACCCGAGAGCAGTTCGAGCTCTGAAAGTGCTGCGGGTGTGTTGAGATCGCGCGTTAGGCGTAAGGCTTCAGGAACAGTTTCAAAGAGGTCGGCCGCGGTCTGAAGGCCGATCTGTTGAAGCATTTCGGCCCGCTCTTCGGGCGAGTTGGGAATGTAACGCAAGTTACTCTTTCTCCGCCCTGGTGAAATCTTCGTATTCCGCCGCGGTCAGAAGGCTGTCGACCTCGCCCGGGTTCTGCATCTTAAAGCGTATCATCCAACCTTCTCCGTATGGATCCACATTAACTTTTTCCGGTTCGTCGTTAAGCGAATCATTCACTTCGACAACTGTTCCAGATACCGGAGAAAAAACCTCGGATACCGCTTTCACCGACTCGACCGAACCAAAGGATTCATTAGCCGCAAACTCTTCCCCTCTTTTCGGCAGCTCCACATAAACAACATCGCCAAGAGAGTTTTGTGCATAGTCAGTAATTCCTACAGCGGCCACGTCGCCTTCGACACGCACCCATTCGTGATCCTTGCTGTAGTGTAACTCTTCCAAAACCTTAGCCATGGCTCCTCCTCAAATGGCGTAACAGGTTGCAAGTCAGTTCAAGTTCTAGTCCTGCAGCTTTCATTGGTCAGGTTAAAGCGATTGGGACCTGAGACCGGCAAATGGAACCAACCTGTAAGCCGTCACGTCTTTCTGCGTTTGTAAAATGGCGTCTTCACTATCTGCGCCGCAATGAGACGTCCCCTCACATCAATCTGAATCGGTTGCCCTTCCTTGGCAAACTCAGTGGGGACGTAGGCTAACCCAATGTTTTTCTTCAGGTAGGGCGCCGGACTTCCGGAAGTGACACGTCCCACACGCAAGCCATTTATAACAACTTCCTGATCGTCTCGAGCAATGCCGCGTTCAGTCATTTCAAAACCTGCGAGCCGGCGTTGAACTCCTGTTTCCTTTTGCTTTGCCAGGACCTCGCGACCGTTGAATTCGCCTTTGTCTAGTTTGCAGATCCATCCGAGATTGGCTTCAAACAACGATGTGGTCTCATCGATTTCGTGTCCGTAGAGGGCCATTCCCGCTTCGAGCCTCAGAGTATTGCGCGCTGCGAGCCCGCAGGGAATCACTCCCGCGTCCGTACCGTAGGCTCCGGCGTCGAGAAGCTTGTTCCAGAGTTGCTCAGCCTTATCTGCGGCGGCATAAACTTCGAAGCCGTCTTCTCCGGTATAACCAGTTCGAGAAACGATAGCGGGAACATTATCAACATTACCTTTGCTGAAGTGGTAGTACTTGATCTCCGCCAGTGAAACGTCAGTTAACGGTTTAAGAATCGCCAGGGCGTCAGGTCCCTGCAAAGCAAGTTGGCAATACTCCGCACTGACATTGCGAAGCTCGATCCTTTCACTACCTTGCTGTGATGCGATCCAGTCCCAATCCTTTTCCGTAGTACCAGCATTTACAACCAGGAGCAGGTTATCTGACGCGAAGCGATAGACGAGCAGATCATCGACTACGGTGCCTTGCGGGGTTGTGAGCGCTGAGTATTGAGCCTGACCATCAATCAGCTTTGAGGCATCGTTGGAGGTGAGGCGATTGACGAAGGCGATCGCGTCCGGACCTTTCACCTCAATCTCACCCATATGCGAGACATCGAAGAGTCCGGCGTGATTCCGAGTTCGCAGGTGTTCTTCAACGGTGCCGGCGGGATACTGCACCGGCATGTCCCAGCCGCCGAAATCGACCATGCGCCCGCCCATACGGCGATGTGCCTCGTTAAGCGAGGTCTTTTTCAATTCAACGGCTGGTGCTGTCAAGCGTATCTCCGAAACGGATTCGGATTTTGAATCCGACACTGAAAAAATTGCTGAAAACGGTGAATCCGCAAACTAACATGCGACTTGCGGGGCGTCAAGCGAGTGATGAGAGCACTGTCGATCGTCGATACGCAGGCGAATTGCGACGCTAAACGCGATTTCCGAATGCGAATCAAAACTGCGACCGCGGCGTTCCTGGAGTGGTTTGTGAGCCGTTAAGCGGAAGGCGGGGAACTGTTCGGTGAAAATCTTAAAAATTTCGCTCGCGCACATCGACCTTCTGAACTGTAAAGACAACGCGCATTGTGTCGGGCCGGCGATCTAATGATGCCGGAACGAAAGCCGCGTCCTGTCGCAGTGCAACTTCAAACTCGTTGAGCATACGTCGGTTGCGTGGAGCATGGACGACACCAGCGAGGGATGCGGCTCCGTTGCTAAACACGTCTGCGACGACGATCATATCGTCCGAGTCCTGATGTTCGTTGGGATGCGGATGAGCATAGGAGCGAGTGAGCAATGCGAGCGCGCCTTTTGGATTCAAACTTGGAGATTGTTCTGCAAACGGTGCACGGCTGGCGGCAAAGTCTTCCGAAGTTACCGGTTGATATATATCGTTTGGGCCGCCGGGGATAACAAAGACAGTGGCATTTTGTGCGGCCGCCTCGTGCAGGGCGACGAAGTGGGGTCTCAGTGCGGTGAACATCGAGAAGAAGAGTATTAAGGATGCCACCCAACCAACGCTGTAGGGCATCAACCGCGGTTCGAGAAACCGAGAAAGACGCTGGCCAAAGGACGGCTGCGGGCTTTGCAGGCGAGCGGCAGCTTCGATCATTATCGAGTTTGAGATAGAGGCAGCAAGATCGGCGGGCGGCGTCGCCCGGGTCAAAGAGTTCAGTCCCCGAGTGAGCGATCGCAGGGCCGCGACTTCGGAGCGGCACAGGGGGCACCTATCAAGGTGCGTTTCTACCGCAACCCGAGCGGGAAGCGTCAGCTCATCATCGAGATAAGGTGAAAGTGACGATTTTGTTTCTTCACACAGCATAAAAACATTTTCGATTTGCGATTGCCAATTGCCAATTTTGAGACCAATCAACCAACCCATGTTCTCCAATTGGAAATCAGCAATCGGCAATCGGCAGTTCGTCTGGATGGCTGATCGACCCCGGCTGCTTCCTCGTCAAAAGGAAGCACCTCCGACTAAGTCAAGGGCAGTCACTAACTGGCTGACTTGAACGACACTGTGAACGGGTGTTGCTGGCCACGTTTTCAATTCGTCCTCATCCTCCGATTAGCTGCCGCCTTATGCCCGCCGGTTTTTCACATCGACCCATTTGGCACCGAGTTGTTTGTGAGCCGGGGCGGGTCAGCCATCCAATGCTTCTAGATTTGTGATTGCCAATTTCTGATTTCCCGAACAATGCTTGAGTTACCCTTGTCTTCAAATCGGCATTTGGCAATCGCAAGTCTATTACAAAGATCCTTCAAGCCGTTGACGTAATTCCTGGCGTCCCCGCGCCAGTCGCGACTTTACGGTTCCTACGTTAATTCCCAAAGTTTCGGCAATCTCATCGTAACTAAAGCCTTCGATGTCGCGCAGGATCACAGTCTCGCGATATGAATGACTCAAGCTTCGAAGCGCCTTCCGAAGCAACCATTCGCGTTCGTGCGCGAGCGTTTCCTGTTCGGGCGATTTATCACGCTCCGCTCTCAACGTTTCCACGAGTGGTTGGTTTCCGTGAGCGCCGGAGGAATCCAGGGAGATGGTGAACTCGCGCCGCCTTCTGCGCCACCAGCGCCAGCGATTCCGCGCTTGATTGATCGCAATCCGATAGATCCAAGTTCGCAAATCAGAATCGCCGCGAAAGTGCGAGATACTTTGAAACGCCCTGAGAAACGTCTCCTGAGTTAAGTCGCGCGCATCTTCGCTGTTTTCGGTTAAGCGATATAGCAATCCGTAAACTTCGCCCGAACGTTCAGCAATCAGGACTTCAAAAGCGGCGGCTTCGCCCTGCTTCAGTCTTTCAATGAACTGTGTCTCGCCGTAAGACCGCACCTCTTCCGGGGCTGCCGGCGCAACCTGCTCCAAATCCATTTGCCCGCGGAGGGCTATTGGCTCTCCGTAGCTCACTGCTCACCCCCTTGAGCGGGAATCGGAGTAGCTAATGGCCTCGGCCCATTCCCGGACAGGCGACACTTTAGACACCAACGACAATTACAATGTTCCCAGAAAATCTTCATCAACTGATTAGATGCGATTCCTGCAATTCACCGCCAAACTACCCGCTTGACAATGTTTCGCGCCGCCCATTAGAGTGCTTGTTTCGCTTATCATACACCTTGAAGAACGCTGCCCACCATAGGGACTTGCGAGAAGGAATTACGTTGGCCCGATACAAAAAGAAGCGCGCGCGCGAGCTGCAACACGACCGGTTTCGAGATACGGCAATCGGCCTTTTCGACCGTCTCGGAAACCTGCTGGAGGGTAAGGGTCGCCTGATTCTCTACGGCGTAGGTGGCGCGGTCGTGGCCGCTGCGCTAATCGGCGCCTGGGTAATGTGGAGCCGCCGCAAAACTGACGAGGCGCGCCGAGCCATGGGGAGGGCCATTGCAATCGCCACCACGCCAGTCTCGGCTAGTCCTCTGCCGGGTGCCGCGCCGGGTTTTTCCAGCGAGCAGGAACGGGCGCGAAAAGCGATCGAGGAATTTGAGAAAGTCGCAGCTAAATATGGCGATCCCTACCGCACTGAAGCGCGCTACTTTGTGGCCACGAATCAGCTCTATGTCGAAAGAGAGAAGGGCATCAGTGAGTTGGTGCAGCTAAGTTCCAGCAGTCTCGCTGATGTGGCTGTTTTGTCAAAGTTTGCTTTGGCTCAGGTTAAGGAGGCGGATGCGAAATATGATGAAGCTGCTCAGCTTTATGTCGAGATTGCCAATTTGAACATCGTCATCGTGCCTGCTGACGTGGCAAATTTTCGGTTGGGGATGGTTTATCAGAAGCAGGGTAAGACTAAAGAAGCGGCGGATGTCTTCTTCAAAATCGCTGACGCAGCGCGAAAAGCCAAAGACAAAGATGGCGCGCCTATCCCTCTCTCTGAAGCTGCCAGAGAAGCCACCCAGCAACTACAGAAACTCGATCCCGATCGTTTTACAAAACTTCCGCCGGAGACACCGGCACTCAGTCTCTGAGAATCTGCAAACTGGAAAAGGCGAATACACCCCCACCAGCGAACCTAGCGCCCTTCCGATAGTCTCGGCTTCCACGCATGGATAACCTGGCTCATTCGCTCGTTGGACTGGCAGCTGCCAAGGCGGGCCTTGAGAGATTATCCCCAGGAGCAACCCTCGTTTGCGTTCTGGCCGCAAACACCCCCGATGGAGATATTGCAGTTTTACTCTTCGCCGATCGTTGGTCATTTCTTCACTACCATCGACACATCACCCATTCGATTGTCGGAACTCTCGCGATTGCCCTAATCATTCCGCTTATTTTCTGGTGCGGAGATCGGCTGATTGCTCGGATGCGCTCGCGATCTCCCAGTGTACGGTTGAAAGGATTGCTCCTTGCTTCTCTGGTAGTAAGCGCCACTCATCCCTTGCTCGATTGGACTAATAACTATGGAGTGCGCCTTTTGCTGCCATGGAGTTCACAATGGTTCTACGGGGACCTGGTGTTCATTGTGGATCCGTTCATCTGGCTCGTTCTTGGCGGCGCCGTGTTTCTGCTGGGCTCAAGATACAAGTGGCAGATCGGCATTTGGTTGATAGCTGCAATCGCTCTCACTTATCTCGTTATGACAGCCACCACGCAACGCGAGGTGACTAATGCTTTTCTGTTGTGCGTCTTCTGGGTCGTCTCTATCACTGGGTTGGTGCTCGCATACAAATTGGGAGCGGCTGAGCGCTGGGGTCGCAAGATCGCCTGGAGCGCATTCGGGTTATTGCTGGCTTACTGGATGGGTCTTTTCGTGATGCACTCCGTGGCCTTGAGTGAGGTACGCCGGGCTGCGTCTACCATCGCGATCCAACACAACGAGGGCGTGACTGACGTCGCCGCAATGCCGACGCTGGCCAATCCGTTTCACTGGCAAGGTGTGGTGGAAACCGATCGCGCCGCTTATCGCTTTGAAATATCGCTGCCTGCTGCAACGCCGGACTTATCGGCACTTATCCGCCACGAGAGGGCGGACACATTTGAATCGCCCTTTGTGGTCCGCGCCGCTGAGGATCGCCGGGCTCGGATCTTTTTGGGCTTTGCGCGTTTCCCCGTGTTTCGGGTGAGAGGCGCCGACTGCATGACCGAAACAATCGTGCAAATGGCTGACTTACGCTACACTGAACCGGGGTCATCGCGCGGCAGTTTTGCCCTTGAGGTGCCCATTGATTGCCCGATAGAGACCGGGATGAAATCGACTGAATGAACGAAACCAGGCAAATCGGGGTTTTGAAATCGCTCGCCGAGGTGGCTGAAGCGCGAAAGAGATCCGGCAGGAGGACTTACCTTGCTAGTGTGCGCGTATCGCCCGGTACGTATCTCGTTGTCTCGAGCGTTCTGACTTTCGCGGCAGCATTGCTTTTGCGATCCGAACACGAGGGATGGGCTCTGATTTCCCTCATCGTTGCCTGGGCGATGGTTCCCGCACTCGCCTTCACCGATCGAATTGCATTTGATGGCCAGATGCTCGTTCGACGGGGCCTCATTCCCTTTCTTCAGCGGTTTGTTTCCGGACAAAAACAACAACTAGGCGTCGCCGACTTTGAGCGCGTCGACACCAATGCAGTGCGTACGCTGCGGCGCGGCGGCCGGGTTCGTTATCGCTATCGCAGCCAAATCGCCGGGAAGGGAACCGACTTTGTGCTGGCGTCCGGTGGATCCGGCTACCGAGAGATGGTGCGTCAGCTCTTTCCACTAATCCACAACGATAAGCTTGACCTGCGCACGCGTGACCTGAGGGACTACCTCTGTGATCCGAAACTCCTAAGTCGCGAAGCGAAGGCGTTACAACTCGCTTCTACTGACGTCCTCGAGAATGCCACCAGCGACTTTAGACTTGGTGGCTGGCGTGATCTGAATGAACCACAGGAACGGCCGCTCGAAACTCCCGCTCCGGCGATTGAGCGGGCGCTCATGTTGCGAGAGTTAGGAAATAAATTAAGGATTGCCGGTCGCTTGAAAGAGGCGCGAGAAGCCTTTCGGCGGGCACTCATTGTTTTGCCACAGGACGGTTGGTTGATTTTCGATTTTGCCAGGCTGCTGCGCTCTCAAGCGAGCGCTCTGAGTGATGTCAATCTGCTGGCACGAGCTCGGGCTGCGCTTCGTCTCTCTTCCATGCGCGCGAAACAGGATGCGGGTCTGTTAGCGGTAATTGGTGAAAGCTTCCTCGAATATAACGACTCAAATCGGGCGGAGCGAGTTTTCCAACGCGCGATCGAGAATGAACCGCTCAGTTACCGTGCGCGGCTGGGACTTGCCGACGTGGCATTAAGAAATGGCAAGCTCGCTCACGTGATTCACCAGTATCGCGACGCAGCTTTGGCAACTACCGAAAAAGCATTGAGCGCTTTTGCCAAACGCGAAGCCGACTATTACGTCCGTCTAAACGATGACGACGATTACTTGTCTGCTGAACTTCGACGAATTAACTGGCTGCAGACTTTTTCTCATATTCGACGACTGGCTGCCCGCATAACCAACGCCAGCATCCTGATCGCTTTAGTTGGCCCCTACCTGGATCCTGCGATTGCCAGCATGGGTTGGGCCCTCGCTTCATCGTCTCTAGTCGCCTGGCTCCTGGGGATCTTAGGTACCAGAATTCTGGCCGGCCGCCGTAATCGCCCGCTCGATTGAGAAAAAAAAGCAGGAGCGTCAGCCCCTGCTTTCTTCATGCGCTCTGCCCCTGCGTACAAAGCTCACTTCACATCGCCAATTCTAGACAGTCGGTTTAGCACGATTCGCACTCGTCTTCTTTTCCGACTTCTTGTTTGTTGTTGCAGCAGCGGTCCGGGCTTTAGGAGTCGCCGACTCGGATACGGAAGGAATGATCGTCCGACTCTGCTGTTCGCTAAGCGACGCCACAGCAGATGTGCTGGAAGGTTCCGGACTCAAGAGCGCGTCCCAGCGGTAGCGAGGACGCTGCTTCGGTTCTGCCAAACGTTTGAAAACCAGGTCGGCGACGGCCCCCACGACCCAGTTGTGATAGAACTCCCCGACTGAGGCCAGTTCAGCATCCGGCGCCGGGTTCATAAAGTCGATCGCATAAGGAACCCCATCCTTGATCGCAAACTCAACGGTATTGAGATCGTATCCCAACGCTGAACAGAGCGTGCGCACATCTTTGGTGACTCGCTCCTTTAGTTCTGGGGCCAGGTAGTTCGGATCATGAATGTACTGTTCGCCGGAGAGATACGGCTTGCGTGGGTCGTAAGCCATAATCATCACCTCTTGCTGCCCGACACAGTAACAACGCACGAACTGATCGAAGTCGACCGCAGCTTGCAGCGTCATGCAAAGAGTTCCGGTTTGGTCATACTCCTGCCAAAGCTCCTCGATGGAGTTGATCTTGGAAACGTTTTTCCAGCCGCCACCGTCGAAGGGTTTGAGGAAGGCCGGCAACCCGACGTATTCAACAATGCCCTGCCAATCAAGCGGAAACTCCAGATTGCGCAGGCTCTCACTGACTATGCCCTTGATGTAGTCCTTCTGCGGGAGAAGCACGGTCCTGGGGACAGCAACACCCAGTTTCAGGGCCAGAGAATAATTGAAAAACTTGTCATCCGCCGACCACCAAAACGGGTTGTTGATCACGACGGTTCCTTCGAGGGCCATGCGCTTCAGCGTTGCGCGATAGAACGGCACTTCGTGTGAGATGCGATCAACGACTACGTCATACTTTGGCGGGTCGTCGTGACGGATACCGCCCAGCGTGATGAAATCGGCGGTCGTGTCGCCCCTCCCACGTTCGTTAATGGTTTTAATTAGAGCGTCAGGAAAGGTTTTCTCCCGCCCAACTAATATGCCGACTCGATTCATAAACTCCAGTATCCTTTCAGAAGAAATGGCTGCCACGGGCGCAGCAAGATGCCAAAGGGAATAACACCGGACGCACAATTAAGTATGTTCGCGGGGTTGGAAAGAACGGAAAATACGCTCTGGAAGAGTGCTTGTCAAATGCGACTCCGTAGGGTCAGGCATCCGAATATCGGCAAAAAAGCATCAATTGACTGGTCAAAAAGGCCAGACGCGAAATCGTTGGCTGACCAGCGGGAAGCTAAGAGGCTCGCGGACCGCAACGTCCCTGGGGTTTTGCTTATGGTAGAATCCGCCGCTGGCGAAAAGCTTTCCCCGTTTTTACCGACTTAATCAATAGCCTCGTCTAAGGGAGAATTGAATTCTTGCTCCGACTACTTACAGCATTTGCGGTTTTTTGTGCTTTCCTGATCGGCGCGTCAGTCCTGACGCTGACCACTGACGCGATGACGCCCACTCAGCAAAGCCAAACTACGACTGCCACTCCTACTCCCACCCCCCAGAAGGTTGAAAAGGTCAACAAGAACTCGAAGAACTATACCGCGGAACAGATTGCGGAGTCAGCGATCTTCATTTACGGCTCTCGTCCGGTGCTTCAGCAGATCCGGCGAAATGGCATCGAGCGCGGACGCATCACCCGTAACACGACCGACGGAAAGGTTGAAGAGGTGACTTACGAGCGGGTCTTCGTGCGCGGCGAAAGCCTGGAACAGGATAGGATCCGGCTCGATCAGAAAATGCCTACGCTTGAGTATTCCCTGGTTTTTGGCGACGGTCGCCTCTGGGGAATTATTAATGGAGCTGCCTTCACTCCCCGGCGCGATGCTGCAGCAGCTTTTGTTTCGCAGCACCGTCACAGCCTTGAAGCTTTGTTACGCTACAAGGAAACCGGTTCCACCTTGAAACTGATAGGTAAGGACAAGCAGAAAGGCCTCGATCTATTTGTGGTGGAGCTGACCGACAAAGAGAAGCGAACGACGCGTTACTATGTGAGCGCCAAAACTCTCCACGTGTTGTGGTTGGAATATGAGGACGCCAGCGCCGGCGGTTCTACCGCAAAATATTCCAAGCGATTTGCCGACTATCGATACGCCCAGAGCACCCTTGTTCCGTTCCGGACGATTCTAATGGAGGACGGTAAGCAAACTCAGGAAACGCGGATTCACACCGTGACGTTCGGCGTAAAGGTAGACGATTCCTTGTTCAAAAACCCTAATGCTTAGGCATTGCCGACCATCCTTCCCATGTAGCTGTTGGGGCTGCAAATCTTTTCCTTTTCGGAACTTTTGGCTGGCTCAGGCGTGAACCCCTGCGGGCGGTCGTCCGTCGGGGTTATAATCAGCATTTGCAGGCCGCTTAGCGTCAGGCAGCGAGATCAGGTTTCCGAGAGGAAGACGCATTTGTGATAGCGCGTGAGAGCCTACCCACCTTGATGGACACACTGAGTTCCATTGACGAGCTGAGTTTTCCGACCGCTCTACGGGCGGACGTGGTTTCGGACTCGACTTCTGATCACGCGTTGCTTGAGGCGACTCGGACAGGCGATGAAGATGCGTTTGCCGAGCTGGTGGGCCGCTATCGTAATCAGTTAACCGGTTACATCTACCGGATGACCAACGATTACGACGGTGCAGTCGACCTCGCACAGGAGACATTTGTTCGACTCTATCGAGCGGTTGATCGTTACCAGACCAGTCATGCGTTCTCGACGTATCTCTATCGGATTGCCACGAACCTGGCGATCAGTGAGTTAAGGAAGCGCAAACGTCGCCGGCTCGTTTCGTTGACTGGGTTTTTTCAGACTACCGAGCGTGGCGAGGCTCGAGAATTTGATCCGGCGGACGAAAGACCGCTGGCCGATCGAGAACTTGTTGATGCGGAAAGACGGCAGGCGGTGCAGCGAGCTATCAGCACGCTGCCGGAAAAATACCGGGCGCCGCTGATCCTGCGAGATGTGGAGGGTAAGAGTTACGAAGAAATTGCACGCATCCTGCAAACCAGCGAAGGCACGGTGAAATCGCGTATCAGTCGAGCCCGCGACTTTCTGCGCGAAAAGATGAAAGCCTATTTTTAATGGGGGCATTATGAAAGCAGTCGATTGCAAAAACGTTAGTCGAGAAATCGATGAACTGAACCGCGACCAACAGCCCAGTCTGGCGGTGCTGACACATACCGAAGACTGTGTCCGGTGCCGAAATTTTTATTACGACCGTCTAAAGTTGCGGCAGATAGTTGGAGAATTGCCAACGGTTTCGGCTCCAGCCGACTTCGACTTTCGGCTGCGTGCCAGGTTAGCCAGTGAGAAGAGAAATGACTCCGCAAAAATCCCGTCGCGCGTTCTTGGATTTGGCTTTCCCTCAGTCGCATTGGCGTCTATCGCGCTGTTAGTTGGAGCAACCCTCTCGATGCGGGCATTGATTGATTCAACAAATCCACCAGCGGCGACGCTTAACGAAACGCCACGCATCGTCGCATCATTGCCCTTTCCAATAGACAGAGGTTCGCAAGTGGATGCTAAGGCTCAGCCGGCAGCTACTTCGACCGTGGCCGATGATCACAGTGACACTGCAAAACCTGAGCTGGCGACGAGACCTAAAGAAGGATTGATGCCTGGCAAAGGTAACCGTAGACGTTCGGGGAATTCCAGGAGCAAGCAAGCACCGCACGTCAATCGTGATGAACTCATCGCAGGGGCAGAACCTGCTGTCGTTTTCCCGTTAGAAGCATCCGAACCTTTACGGGTCTCTGTGGATTACGCAACTGGACGTTCGCGGACTATCTCGTTGCCGACTTTAAGCTTTGGCTCGCAAGAGGTGGTTTCCAGCGGAGCTTCTCAGATGATAAAGACCGCGGCACGCACGGTTTGGTAACCGTTTGCGGCCGTTAGCTTCTGATTGATATGAGAAGCTGAATCAGACACGAAATGGAATTAAGACTTCAAAACACCATTCGCATCGCCTTACTGGCGGGTCTCTTCATGACCTTTGGAGCGGAAGCCCTTGCGCAGGTAGCTACTACACCGCCGCCGCCTCGAACTCCGCAAGCAGCTACGTCTACGAAGCCCCGTACTGTGAGGCGACCGGCCGGTCCAGTTGTGGTCGAAGCTCGTGCGGTCGCGCCGCAGGTGGTGACTATCCTTCATCGCCTCAACGGACTGAAGATGTTTCGACTTTTGATGCGGTCAGGCGAAGAAATTGGAGCGATTACTAGACTCGACGAAGCCTTCAGGATGAAGGACGAAGTGCACACCAGTGTCATTGCGGGATTGGCGATGGACGACGGAGAAACAATCGCCGCTCGTTTGCCGGAAGCCGCAGCAGAATTAGATCCGGCAATCGCGCCCGAGGCGCCCCCAGCCCCGCAGGCCCCAAGCTCGCCGCTAGCATTCCCCGGTGTACGAGGCACACCCTCCGCGTTGGCAGGACCAGGTCTGCTCGCCGGCGCAGCTAATTTGTTTGACCGTCCGGATGTGATTGTAATCGGACGCGACGGCAAGCGCCTCGTTGCTCACTATGTCGGACTCGATGGCGTGACTGGTCTTTCAGTTCTCAAGTTAGTCGGTCATCACGTTCTGGGAGCGGTGACGACGAGGGACTTGACGGTCGTCGTCGGACAACGACTCCGATTGCTTGGCCCGGAACCAGTGGCGCAGAGTGACTCGCGAACTGCAGGCACGATTTATGTGCGGATCGGGGAAACAGAAGCGAAGGTAGTGAGCGTGACAAACTCTCCGTCGGGAGCAACAGCTCGTATCAGGATCCGTTCAACGAATCTTTCGCCGGCCAATATTGGTGGGGTTGCGATTAACGACGCAGGCCAGACGGTTGGGATTGTCGAAACCGCCGAAAAGAATGAAGCCACACTGCTGCCGAACGCCTTGATTCGCGGGGCCGCCAGGCGAGTGCTTGAAAGACAGGCAAGCGTGCCGCGACCCTGGCTTGGTATTCGTGGTGAGGCAATGGGGTCGCTTGCTCTTGAGCAGATCATGCGCGTTGGATGGCAGGCGGAAAAGGCGAGATCACTCGTACAGCAGCAGCGGGGAATTCTTCTGACCTCAGTCGCTCCGGGAAGTCCGGCTGCCGGAGCTGCACTGCAACCGGGCGATGTGATTCTGCGCGTTAACGAAGGCGAAGTTAAGAGTGCTGACGACTTCTCATGGTTATTGGAAGAGGTTGGCGCTGGGAACTCAGTCAACTTTACCGTCGCTCGACCAGGCAAAACGATCACCGAGGCCGTCGAGGTCACCTTGAGCGAAGCGCCGGTGGCATTTTATGGTTCGACGGAAGATGAAACCGAGGGAACAGAAGTAAACATTGAACGTGTACTGCGTTCCGGAGATCAGACTGTATCGCCAATTTCCATTGCCGCCATGTTGCTGGGCCAGGGAGTTGAAACGATCGGAGTGAAGCCGCCGGTTGCCTCAAGGTTCGGCGCTGGTTCCGGATTGCTTGTGATTTACGTTAACCCGCAAACCTTAGCGTTCAAGGCGGGCCTGCGATCCGGGGACGTGATAGAAGCCATCAACGGTCATCCGGTCTTGGCAGATGCCATTAAGCTTACCGACCCTGGCTCAGGTTACTCATTGAATGTCGTACGAAACAAAGAGAAGCTTGTCGTCAAGATTACTCGGAGTAGTCAGTAGTCAGGAGACAGTAGTCAGTAGTGTAGACAGTAGCCCGTAAATACCCTCTGCCGTCTCGCTTCCCAACGTCCCCAACTACTGTTTACTGTCTACTGTCTACTGTCGCAGACACTACAGCTTCCTCAGCAGATCCTTCCACCGGACCCACGACTCATCGCGCGCTTTCTTGTTTGCCTTGTAAGCGATCAGCGCCTTTTGATATTCCTCCGCCGCTTTAGCATCCGCCTCTTTATCACCCGTGGCTTGCGGCGCCTTTGGTTCAGGCGCATCGCCGCTGCGCATGAATGCGTGACCAGCGCCTTCATAAGTAACCGGTTCAAATGTCTTACCAAGTTCTTTCATCAATTCGACTGTTTTGGGAAGAGTTTGGTTGATGCGCGCGTCATTGCCGGCATAAAACCCGTAAACCGGAGCTTTGATCCGGGCCAGTTCTTCCCTGGTTTCCGGACCCGAGCCGTAAAAGACCAATGCCGCCTTCAAGTCTGCTCGGTTGGTTGCAAAACGAAAGCTCTGACTGCCACCCCAACAGAATCCAGCAACAGCAACTTTGCCGTTCGCTGCCGGCAGCTTCCTTCCATAATCGGCTACGGCATTCAGATCCGCGGTAACCTGATCCGGCGGGAGCGCCCTGATCGCTTTTCCTACCGCATCGCGATCTGCGCCGTACTCGGAAGTGCCGCCACCCTTTGGCGCCATCCCCGAAAGCAGATCCGGCGCAATGGCGACATAACCAGCTTCGGCTAACTGATCAGTTAAGCTCTGCACCCAGTCAGTGAGACCATTGATTTCGTGGATCACAACCACCGCCGTCGCCTTTGTTTTGACTTCGGGAAAGACGACGAAAGCACTGACGGTACGATCACCGTGCTTAACGTTCACCCATTCCTGATGTCTGGGTGACTTTGCCAGCCGTGCCTTCGCCCAATCCTGATCGTAATCAGCGGTTGTCGCCGAACTGACGCTCGAGTGGTGATCCATGTGTTGCGCTGAGGCACAGCTCATCAAAGTTACCAGGCACAAAGCGACGAATCCTGCCCTGCCCAGAGCTGAACGCTGATCGCTGAAAGCTATCGTTCGCATTCTGACCTCCTACCAAGCTGAATTGTTCTAGGGGGGACAATAATTCTAGCAAAGCCCCGTTGAGTGCAGAAGCCTGCTCAAGAGATGGTGCTGATACAGTTTGGAATCAGGTCAGTACCACCGGTAGCGGGTGGGCCTTGTTGGATTGGCGATTGCCAAATGCCGATTGCCAATTGTCGATTAGTTGCGGGTCGCGGTCCCGGTGAAGTCAGTACCACCAGGCGGTAGCCGGTGGCCCGGTGCGCTAGCACTCAGGCCTCGCGGTAATGATTCATTACTCGAACGCCGGATGTTGGGCGCGATGCTGCAAGGATTGAGTGCCTGCGTATCGGGCCACCGGCTACCGCCTGGTGGTACTGACCTCAACTAATCGACAATGGGCAATCGGCAATGGGCGCATGTCGCGGCAAAAACGAGCAGCGGGTAGGCAACAATGCAGGCGAGCAGAACGTAGGTCCACTTGTTGCCAAAATTGAATAGGTACTTATCTACAAACATTGCGGGGTCCTTTGTGTTGCAATACAGCAAGCCGGCAAAAAGTTGAACTTGTCGCCTTTGGTTCTCAACGGCCTTCCAGCCGATTCCAGATGCTGCCATCTCTCGTTTAACTTGCCAAAGCCGGTAGCCGTACCACGCCGCCGCCAGGATTGAGAGGATCGCTGCCACCCATGTCATAACCCAAGCTGGTGTCCAAAGAAAGCGCAGACCCACAACGCTCATAAAGACGACTTCAAGCGAAGCAGCCGCCATTTTGATTCCAACCAGGCAGCGCAGCCCATCCCAGAAACGGGCGCTGAGAACGGTCACGCGGTTTTGGTAGTCGAAGGACATCTGGTCAACGCCTGGCAAGGCAGCACTCCTTTGCGATTTCACCGTTCCGTATTTCATCAGTAAACAGATCAGCTGAAGGTTGGCTCCCTTTGCCGGCACGCGAAACACGGAAGCGATACTCCTCGGCGCCCACACTTCAACCTCTCCGCGCAGGTTCAGGAAGACCGGAATTTGTTCCGGCAACGCTTGATAGAAGTAAATGAGAATAAGGATTGGCGCGAACGTAAGGATGGCGACGAGCACCTCAAAAAAAGTGTTGGTGTAAACGCTGAAACTTTGCGTTGCTATTCTCGACGACATGAACTTTGGTACTGAGGCAGTTTGGAGTTGAGCTTCGACTGACGACCTCGGGATTGGTGGTTGATTTCGGTCCCATGAGGTCAGTACCACCAGGCGGTAGGCGGTGGCCCGGTGCGTCAGCACTCAGGCCTCGCGGTAATGATTCATTCCTCGAACGCAGGATGTTGGGCGCGATGCTGCAAGGATTGAGTGCCTGCGTATCGGGCCACCGGCTACCGCCTGGTGGTACTGACCTCGTGGGACCGTTCGTGCATTGCCAATCTGCATCAATACTTTAATTTTCTTGAGATTGCCACTCTCTAAGCCGAGAAGTTATCATGCGGAAAACCTGCGTCATCAACTTGCAGCGGCAGCTGCCGGCAGGATTTACCTGCCGGTGGTGTTCACAGCACGAGAGATCTCTTTCAGGAGGGCCACTAATTTGTTCACCATGCTTTTGAACCGGCGGATCTTCGCCGTGGTGCTGCTGCTTATACCATCGGTACTTGTCCCGGCACAGACCGCGCCGCGAGGCGTAGACACGGTGCGGGCTCGTTACACGAAGTTTGAATATCGCGTTCCGATGCGTGACGGGGTGCGTCTCTTCACTTCCATTTATGTTCCCAAAGAATCATCGCGGCGCTACCCATTTCTGATTGCGCGAACGCCTTACAGTGTTGCGCCTTACGGGATTGATAACTACCGATCCTCTCTAGGTCCCTCGGCAAGTTTCGATAACGAGGGTTCATTTTTGTTTACCAGGACGCTCGCGGCCGCTACATGTCCGAAGGTGAATTCCTACAGGTTCGTCCCTACACTCCTAACAAGCGTGGCCCCAGGGATATTGACGAAAGCACCGATACCTACGACACGGTTGAGTGGCTACTGAAAAACATTTCGAATCACAACGGCAAGGCTGGGATGATCGGCATTTCGCAGCCGGGCTTTCACGTCGCGGCAAGCATCATCGATTCCCATCCGGCTTTGAAGGCCGCATCTCCACAGGCGCCTACCGCTGATTACTATATGGGCGACGATGTCTATCACAATGGCGCGTTCATGCTGTCGGCAAACTTTGATTTCTATTCCGGATTTGTTCCGCGCAAGGATGGTCCCGAACCGCGCAAACCACGTCTCGGGTTCGATCCAGGCACTCCGGATGGCTATCAATTCTTTCTCAATATTGGTCCGCTCGCGACGGTGAATCAGCGTCTGTTGGGCGGCGAGGCGAAATACTGGCAGGAGATAATCGACCACACCACTTACGACGAATACTGGAAACAGCGTTCGTTATGGCGATTCATGAACAACGTTCGCTGCGCGGTTCTGAATGTGGGCGGCTGGTTCGATGCGGAAGATCCAGTCGGGCCGTTTCACATCTACAACGCCGTCGAACGGAATAATCCAGGCACCGTGAACCAACTCGTTATGGGCCCGTGGGGACACGGCGGTTGGTCCAGGGGGGACGGGGACAAGCTTGGCAATCTGAACTTTGGTGTGAAGACGGGCGAATTTTTCCGCGAAGAGATCCAGTTTCCGTTTTTTATGCACTATCTCAAAGACCAGCCGGCGGACTTGCCGGAGGCCTTCATGTTTCTCGCCGGCATTAACGAGTGGCGGCGCAAGGCCGATTGGCCGCCGAAGGATCTGAAGCCTTTAACGCTCTTTTTCCGCTCCGGCAATCAACTGAGTATCGAACAGCCGAAGGAGCCTGGCCAGGGAGCCTTTGATGAGTATTTGAGCGATCCAAACCGGCCTGTTCCATTTGTCGGCTACATCGTATCGGGAATGACTTTCGATTATGCGACCGAGGACCAGCGGTTTGCATCGCAACGTTCGGATGTTCTTGTTTATGAGACTGCGCCACTCGAGGAAGACCTCATTATCGCCGGCCCGATCAAAGTGAGACTTAACGTTTCGACCTCGGGAACTGACTCGGATTTTGTCGTCAAGCTGGTCGACGTTTACCCCGGAACTTATCCGCAGCCTGAGTTGGGAGAGGGTCAGCGCGCTTTGCCCAACATGGTGAGGATGGGAGGTTATCAGCAGCTCGTGCGCGGCGAGCCTTTCCGCGGGAAGTATCGACATAGTCTCGAAAAGCCCGAGCCGTTTGTTCCCAACAAACCCGCTTCGATCATCTTTGATCTGCCTGACGTTTATCACTCGTTCCGTCGCGGCCACCGCATCATGGTGCAAGTGCAGAGTTCATGGTTTCCACTCGTTGATCGCAATCCCCAGAAATTTATGGAGATCCCCAGGGCGGAAGCCACTGACTTCCAGAAGGCGACGCAACGGGTTTATCGCTCCCGCGATCTGAATTCTTCGGTGACGGTTTTCGTGGAAGGGAATTCGCTCAAGCTCGAAAGCCAGAGACGCTAGAGCACAAACTGAGTGTCCGAGCCGCGTCACAATTCTCATCGCGCCAGGTGGTGAGGAACACACACGAGGCAGATACTCTGTAGCAGGCTTCACACAAAAAGTCGGATTCTGATGATTGCAACGCTTTCTTCGTTCGTGCCGATTCGTGTTGATTCGTGGATCGTGTTCGCCCCACGAAATGGCTACGATCCACGAAGACCACGAAGCATCACGAACTATACAAAAGCCATCGGCGCGAGGATCACGCCGGTTCGAAGACTTTTTGTGCAACGCCCTGTAGTGAGGTTCAAGTCGGCCGGATAATACCACCGGATTCGTACTTATCCGACGGATCGGTGATCTAATACTTAGTTATGCTGCTCTCCCAAATGAAAGCTTGGCTTAATCGAAACACGATTCTCTCCTACGTGTTCCTTGTCGTGGTAGGCATCCTCGGTGCATGGCTTGTCGGCTTATTTGAGGGAGAGTCATCCGCGAAAGAAATAACCCGCCTCGATCTTGTGCTGTGTTTTTTCGGCCTCATGATTTTCTGCGCAGCCATCGTAGGCGTTGTTGTGCTTATCGCCCGTAACAGAAAACCGATGACATCGAATCAAGGTATTGCTTGGGAGGGTGTGCGAAGCAAAGGAAAATGGGGGTACGTTCGCAATCAGACTATTCGGGCCTCAACGATGATCGTGGTTGCTATGGCTATTGTTGCGTCGATTGATTATTCGCAGGGTAGGCTTCTAGCGAATTTGAGAATCTATTTGGTGATAACCGGAGGAATCATTGCTTGTGCGACTTACGCCGCGATTAGGTTTTGGCACTATTATGAATCTGAATATCAGCTTTTGCAGTCAAAACCGCAGCATAACAAGGCGTTGCAGCGGACTCGCTACGCTCGCCGCTGAACTTGTTCGTTATGCCTCAGGAGTTGGGTATGTTCGTATTTGAGATCATCACGCCAGGGACTTGGCTTGACTACGAGGACAGAGACTGGTCCAGGAAGATCCAAGACCAGCTTCGATCCCTTGAATCGCAATTCTTCGAGGCTAACGCTGCACTGAACTTGTTCATTCATGCCCAGACGATTCGCCCGTCATTCATGAATCGAGAAAACCGGGAACGTGACCAACAGCGCCGATCGGAAATCCGGCGAGCGATTGAGCAGGAGCGCGAAGCCGCCATGGTTCGTGATAGTTGGGATGAAATCCACTTTGAAACCGAGGTTCGCTTTAAGCGCGAGCAATGGTCTAGCGGGAGAGTTCCACGGGAGTTCGAGCACAACCGACCGTTCATCTACGCGCGAGCGTTCCTGTACGCGCTCGACGCATTTGACAAATTTCTCGGCGTCCTTGCCAAGGAACCAAACGTGCCAGAGCAAATCGCCGAGTTTCATGCGCAAATTGCAGAATCGTTCCCACACCTTCGTGGCGTCAGGAACACCGCCCAACACCTTGAAGATCGGGCGCGCGGCCTTGGCACCGGTCGAGAGCGGCTTGATCTCGAGCCGGTCACAAACAATCTAATCTATGCGCCAAGTGGTGGGGTGCTCGTTCTGAACAATCTTAATGGCTCAAGATATGGGTCCACCATGTCGGATGGTCACTATGGCGAAATTGACGTAGCGCCCGAATCGATGCAGCAGCTGCAACGCATCCTTGAAGGTGTGCTGCGGTCGTTTCAATGGCGAGGGTCACCGCGCCATTTGCCCACCATATGAGGCATAACGTATTAAGAATTAGTGTGGGGCGTTGAGCGAATGGGAGCAGTGAGGGAAGAGGAAGCCGCCACACAATTCTGTGTTGAACTAAGCCAGGTTAGAGGTTACTTGGAGTTTGAATAAGCAACTG
>JBPCNX010000023.1:0-60389 GCA_051000815.1 Pyrinomonadaceae bacterium | reverse complement strand
TTTGCTCCACGCTTCCTTCGGACCTTGCCTCGCGACAACGCCCTTGCGCTTTGCTATCCTTCACCTCCATCAGGTTGGCGAGGGACTTTCACCCTCAAGTCGTCGAACATGCTCGGCACACGCTACTATCATTCGTCCGCTTCGCGGACTTGAGACTTCAGTTGCCGGCTTTTGCAACTTTGCCCTTGACGGTCGGCGGTTCGGCAAAAGCGTAGACGTGGTTAACACCTCGCACGATTACCAACCCGTCGGAAATTGCCGGTGTCGCCATCATCACTTCGCCTACCGGGTTTGTCGCCAGCAATTCATACTGTGCTCCCGCCTTGACGACAAAGACGTCGCCATCTTCGCTCGACAGATAAAGCTTACCGTCGGCGGCTACCGGTGAAGCGGTAAAGGCGCCGCCCTTCCCTCCCAGGCGCTCCTGGTAAATTCGTTCGCCAGTCTTCGCGTTGTAGGCGGTCAACACACCCTGGTTTGAGCAGGTGTAGAGCAGGTCGCCATAAACCACCGGCGTCGGCATGTAAGGTCCGCCACGCGTTTTACTCCAGGCGATAAACTCGTTCGAATCTTTGCCGTCCTTTAGGGTGATGTCGCCGGTAGCACCTAGCTTGATGGCGTAGATGGGCTGAATCGGACGATAACCGCTGGTAACAAAAATAAGATC
The DNA here is from genome assembly GCA_051000815.1 of Pyrinomonadaceae bacterium. Classification (GTDB taxonomy): domain Bacteria; phylum Acidobacteriota; class Blastocatellia; order Pyrinomonadales; family Pyrinomonadaceae; genus PSRF01. Next base: position 59,722 of record JBPCNX010000023.1, on the reverse strand, counting down.
GTGCGCCACTATCGGAGTCGGAGTTGTGACCTCGGAATTTGGCGTGAGCCGCCATAATTCTTTACCGGTCGCAGGATCGTAACCGCGGATCGCCTTCGAGCCATTCGCTATCAACTCAGCGCGGGCCTTGCCTTCGTACACGGTGGGAGTGCCCCAGGAAGAAATTTCGTCGCGCGGTGTCTTCCAGGCGAGTTTGCCGTTTTTAAGATTGTAAGCGGCGATGTAGGAATCCTTTTGCACGTCGGCCTGAATGATAACGAGATCGCGATAGATGACTGGAGAACTGCCGTGCTCCCATTGGTAATCCGGATCGTAGAACCAGCCCGCGTCCAGAACGCCTAGATCCTGCTTCCACAAGAGTTTTCCATTGAGGTTGTAGGCATAGAGTCCGTGCGAGCCGAAGAGAACGACCAGGTATTTCCCATCAGTAGCCGGCGTTGAATCGGCGTGTGTGGATTTGGGATGACGTTTCACTTTCGGCACGCCTTCGTAGGCCAAACGCTCCCAAAGGACTTTGCCAGTCTGTTTGTCGAGCGCATAAAGCTTCCAGGAGTGTTTCGGGTCTTCCTTTACCGGCGCGACATCGCCGTAGAGTCCAAATCGAGTTTCATCTTTCACTGCAGTCGTAACCGCGGTTGTAATGAACACCTTATTGCCCCAGACCACGGGACTCGAATGAGCGAGGCCAGGGATCTTCGTCTTCCAGCGGAGGTTCACCGCTTTCTGCCCGTCCCACGTCACTGCAGCAGTTGATCCCTCAGCAACTCCCGCGGCTCGCGGCCCGCGAAACTGTGGCCAGTTCTGCGCCTGTAGGACGCTAAAAGTGATGCAGAGCCAAACAAGAGAAAGTGTGATTCGTTTCATAATTTGTTCTTTTGGTCTTTGGCCTTTGGCCTTGGCATGCGTCTTGGGTCTTGGGTCTTCTGACTGCCTACTGCCTACTGCCTACTGCTTACTGGCTTCTACTATTCCACTCGTTTCAGCTGCGTGGTCGTAGGTCCCTGTTTCAGTTCGAAGCTCTTGACCTTGCCTTCTTCGACTTTAAACGTAATCGTGATCCCGTCGAATGCCGCCGGTTTGAACGTGATCTTATCCACAGCCATCAAAACAAGCTGCGGCTGGCCCGTCACCTTCACGAAGAACTTTCCCTCATTAATGCTGAAGGCGATCTCGAGGCCCTGATCACTTTTGTAGTTGCCGACGTACGATTGGAGCGTCGCCGCATCAACCTCGGGAGGCGGAACCGCTCCAGCTTTTTTCAGTAACTCTAAGACTTCAGCATTGCTGTCTGGCGCCGCAGCTGCGGCAACTAGAGCGGACGTTAACGTCGCCGGTTTGGCGCTACCGATATCGAGCGCCACGCGAACCAACGCCAACTTGTTCTCACGTGCGCCGCTGATCAGGACTTCATCGACTCTCTCGCGATCCTTCTCAAGCAGCGCTCGAACAACCTCCACATGATTATTGCTCAACGCCCACGTCATAGCAGTGGCGCCATAAAAAGTGTCTTTCACTTTCACATCAGCACCGCGAGCGAGCAAAACTTTCACAACTTCAACGTTCCCGCGCTCTGCGGCCTTGAATAGAGCTGTCGAGCCATAACGAAACTTCGCGTTCACGTCCGCGCCCTTGTCGAGCAAGGCCGACACGGCCGTAGCGTCACCCTTCCGCGCCGCCTCCCACATCTGGTCGTTAAGCGATGGCGGCGCCGGGCTCTGCGCCCAGGCTGGAAGCGTCGCGAATAACAGCGCGATTAGGGGCGGGATTAGCTGTCTTAGCTTCATGAAACTTCTCCACGCTTTTGGGAGTACGTCAGTAGATGGTAAATTCAAGGGGTAACGAAGGAAACCGAGAAAAACTGAATCACTGCAACGCGAATGTACGTATTCTACATCTTTAAGGTTGCACGCGTGAATTCTTTCAGCCTTGTTTTTCGGTCTTTAGACTACAACCTCCGGACAAGATCATGATCAGATCCAAAATGACCAGCCGCTTATCCATTTATTCGTATGTTCTGTTCGTACTTCTCCTTGCAACACCGGTGTCAGCAAACGATTGGGCTGAATGGCGCGGTCCCGCGCGAGATGGAATCTCTCTTGAGAAAGGCTTGCCGGCTAAATGGTCGCCCACCGGAGATAACCTCGCCTGGAAAGCTCCCTACGGTGGCAGATCTGCCCCGATCGCGATGGGAAATCGCGTGTTTCTGCAAAACACCGCGGGTAAGGGCGAACTCGAACAGGAGCGCGTAATCTGCTTCAACGCTGACAACGGCAAACTTCTTTGGGAGCATCGTTTCAATGTCTATCTCAGTGACGTGCCGCCTCATCGAGTCGGTTGGGCGTCACCAGTGGGCGATCCGGCAACGGGAAACATTTATGTCCTCGGAAGTGGCGGCACTCTCCTCGGGCTGACTAACGACGGAAAAGTTTTTTGGGAGCGGTCCCTCGGCGAAGACTTTGGACTGCTGACAACGCACGGGGGGCGCACAGTATCTCCCATCATCGACGGCGATTTAGTAATCGTCAGCGGTGTAACCTTCATGTGGGGGCTGCATGGGCGGGGCGCTCACCGTTTCATGGCCTTTGACAAAAAGTCGGGAGAGACGGTTTGGATTAGTGCTCCGGGAGGACGTCCATACGATACTACTTACGCCCCGCCGATCATCGTCAACGTCAACGGCACGCGCTTGCTGATTCAAGGCGCCAGCGACGGCGTCGTTCACGCCATCAAACCGCAAACTGGCGAACCCGTTTGGAAGTATGAAATCAGCAAGCGGGGCTTGAACACCGGTGTGGTTGTGCATGGGACGACAGCAATTCTTACGCACAGCGAAGAGAACCTCGGCTCCAACGAGATGGGTCTGGTTGTTGCGGTGGACGCCGCTTCAAAAGGTGAGGTTAAGAAGGAACAGACAAAGTGGAGTGTCTACGGTTGGCAGGGCGGCTTCTCTTCTCCGGTGATCGATGGCGATCGTTTTTACCACGTCGATAATGGCGCGAACCTGGCTGCGTTCGATGTGAACACCGGGAAGCAACTCTGGCTGCACAATCTGGGAACTATCCAAAAGGCGTCGCCGGTGTTGGCGGACGGAAAGCTTTACGTAGGGACTGAAAACGGAAAGTTTTTCATCCTCAAACCAACCCCCTCAGGAGTGGAGGTTCTCGATCAAGATCAACTCGGTACTGAAGCGCTCCCGGAAGCGATCATCGGATCGGTCGCGATTTCGAATGGCCGCGTGTTCGTTATCAGTGATTCAAACCTCTACGCCGTCGGCAAGAAGTCGATGCCGAGCGCCGGCACGGCCCGTGCCCAGGCAGAAACTGTAGCCGCCACAAGTCCTGTGGCGCATGTGCAGGTGATTCCCACCGAACTGATGCTCAAGCCCGGGGCGAAAGTAAATTTTCGCGTCAGATTGTTTGACGAGCGGGGCGTGTTTATCCGCGAAGAACCCGCTGCCTCCTGGTCGCTCGACAAGTTGCAAGGCTCAATTGTGAATGGGCAATTAGCCGTTGCGACGGACGGGATTGCCCAGGCAGGTCTTGTGAAAGCGACTGTCGGTGATGTTTCAGGCACAGCGAGTGTGCGAGTCTTCCCTCCTCTGCCCTGGACTGAGAACTTCGACGCCCTGGCGGTCAACTCCCTGCCGCCAGTCTGGGTGAACACAACGTTGAAGTTTATTGTGCGGGAAGTGAACGGCAACAAGGTTTTAGTTAAGACTACTGAAGGGTCTTCATTGTTGAGTCGCGCACGCGCGTACTTCGGCCCTTCGGATTTTTCGAACTACACAGTTGAGGCCGATGTAAGCGCAACGCAAAAGCGCCGGCAACAGGGCGATGCGGGAGTGATCGCCCAACGTTATGTGCTGACACTCTACGGCAATAGCCAGATGCTGCACCTCGAACCGTGGCAACCGGAAACTGGACGAACGGTGACGATACCTTTTGCCTGGAAACCCGACACCTGGTATCGCCTGAAGCTTCAGGTAGAAAATCTTTCTGACGGAAAAGTTCGCGCACGCGGCAAAGTGTGGGCGGCAGGTGAAACGGAACCCACTGCCTGGATGATCGAACGCATCGATCCGATTCCCAATAAGCAGGGCGCTCCGGGAATTTTTGGCAATGCCCTGGCAGAAGTCTATTTTGATAATTTGAAAGTCTACGCGAATCAGTAAGCAGTGGGCATGTGAGAAGTGGGCAGTGGGCAGTAATTATGTAGTTAGTTATTCGTGTTGTTTCGTGCGTATTCGTGGTTCGTCTTTACCCAAATCGGCATACGAGCCACGAATACGCACGAGACTCACGAAACCCTCTCGAAAAGAGTTAGTCAGTCTACGGTTAATAGATCGGAGAAGTTACATGACAGTTAAGAAGTCTCGAATCAGGATTATGAAACATTCACCTTTTATCATCGCAGCAAGCATACTGCTTACTGCCTACTGCGTTCTGCCTACTGCTCACTCTGCGAGCGATCCCGGCACCAGTGATTGGCCCATGTGGGGAGGCACCCCAGATCGAAACATGATCTCGAACATGAAGGGACTGCCGGTTGACTGGGACGTGAAGTCGAAAAAGAACGTGAAGTGGGTAGCACAACTGGGTTCGCAAACCTACGGTAACGCTGTCGTCTCTGGTGGCATCGTGTTTCTGGGCACAAATAACGAGGGTTTGCGCGACACCAAGGTGACTGGTGACAAGGGTATTTTGATGGCGTTCCGCGAATCAGACGGTGAGTTTCTCTGGCAGATGGTGCACGACAAGCTCGCCGCCGGCCGCGTCAACGATTGGCCCTACCAGGGCGTCGCCTCTTCGCCCCTCGTGGAAGGCGATCGGGTTTACTACGTTTCAAACCGCGCGGAGCTGGTTTCCCTGGACACGCAGGGCTTCCGCGATAAAGAAAACGACGGGCCCGTGACCGACGAGAAACTTGCCGGCGATTTTAATGGAGACGTTGTCTGGACCTTCGACATGGTCGAAGAAGTCGGCTCGCTGCCGCACAATCTCGCTAACTCCTCACCTGTTTCTTATGGTGACCTCCTCTTCGTTAGTACTTCTAACGGGCAGGACGAGAGCCATGTAAACGTTCCTTCGCCAAAAGCCCCCGCGATCGTCGCAGTCAATAAGAAGACGGGCAAACTGGTATGGGAAGACAACTCGGTCAATGAACGCATCCTGCACGGCCAATGGAGCTCACCCACAGTTGGAACCATTGGCGGTGTTGTCCAGGTTATGCATGGTCAGGGCGACGGCTGGATTCGCGGTTATGAAGCGCTGACCGGGAAAAAGCTTTGGGAGTTTGATCTAAACCCGAAAGACTCAGTTTGGCCCAAGACACGGAACGAAGTGATCAGTACACCGGTCATCTATGAAGAGAAGGTCTATATCGCGAATGGACAGGATCCCGAACACGGCGAAGGTGTGGGTCACATGTATTGTATTGACGCCACGAAGCGCGGCGACATCACCAAAACAGGAATGGTCTGGCACTACGACAAGATCCGCCGGTCTATTTCCACACCGGCCATCAAGGACGGAATCGTTTATCAGCCGGACTTCAGTGGCTTTCTGCATGCGCTCGACGCGAAAACTGGTCAGGTGTTGTGGACCCACGATCTCTTCGCGGCCGTCTGGGGCTCGCCGTTGTTGGTTGACGGCAAGCTTTATCTCGGTGATGAAGATGGCGACGTGGTAATCATGCAGGAAGGTAAGACGAAAAAGATCATCGCGGAAATCAACATGGGCAGTTCAGTCTATTCCACTCCTGTCCCTGCCAATGGCGTCATGTACATCTCGAATCGCAACCAGCTCTATGCACTAGGGGTTCCGGCGACTGCTAAGCCTGCGCCAGCGACTGTGAAGCCTGCGCCAGCGAAGTAGCCGAGAAACTCATGTGCTTAAATCTCATGGTCAGGAAGGGTGGTTTACCCCCGCTCTTTCTTTCCATTTAGACTAGCGGGGGCAAGCCCACCTTCCGGATGGGAGACATTCCCTCCTATTGCAGTTCCTTTCCCATGAAACCGTTTGAATTCAAATTGAGCACTTGGCTGATTACCGGCCCCGGTGCGTTTGACGAACTCGGAACACGCGCCCGCGACCTGGGCTTCAAACGCTCTCTCGTCGTGACTGATCGTGATCTTGCACGCGTTGGCTATTTGGATCGCGCCACAACTCACCTTCGCAGTAATGATATCGAAGTCTTCGCCTTTCACGATTTCGGGGCCGACCCTGATTCGGACACGATTGAACTCGGACGCTCGTTCGCCGCGCCTCTCAATGTCGATTCGATTATCGGACTAGGCGGCGGGAGTTCTTTGGACTGCGCCAAGGGCATCAATTTTTTACTCACCAACGGCGGGCAGATCCAGGAGTATGTGGGGTACGGCAAAACCTCCAGGCCAATGCTGCCGATGATTGGCGTTCCCACGACAGCCGGCACGGGCAGCGAAGTCCAAAGTTATGCAGTGATTTCTGACGCCGGCACACACCGCAAAATGGCGTGTGGCGATCAGCAGGCGGCGTTTCGCCTGGCAATACTCGACCCGAAGTTAACTCTTTCTCAACCTCAGGCAGTAACGGCCGCGTCGGGTTTCGACGCGATTGCGCACGCCGTCGAGACCTACGTCTCCACCACCCGCACGCCACTTTCGGAAACGTTTTCGCGTGAAGCGTGGCGCTTACTCGAAGCAAACTACGAGACCGTGTTAGCCGAGCCCGATAACCTGGCGGCGCGCGAGGCTATGCAACTCGGCGCGTGCTATGCAGGCATTGCCATTGAGAACTCGATGCTGGGGGCTACCCATGCCTGCGCTAATCCACTAACTGCTCATTACGGAACCATCCACGGGGCGGCGCTGGCGATGCTGTTGCCATCAGTGGTTCGTTGGAACAATGCGACGTGTGGAAATCGTTATGCTGATCTGTTGCAAATCGCCGGGCGGGAACTAGTAAGTCATCAAGACGCCGGCGAGTTACTTGCAGGCCGACTCGAAGAACTTGCACGGGTTGCAGGATTACACACCACCTTGGGTCGAGCGGGAGTTGCAGCCGAGGATCTGCCCAAACTCGCAACTGAAGCTGCGGAACAATGGACAGGCCAGTTTAATCCGCGACCCTTCAGTTTCGCAGGAGCTCTGGAGGTTTACCGGTGCGCATTTTAAGGGACGGTTGGGAATGGATCCTGGGCAGTGGGCAGCGGGCGCTTAGCAGTTCGCAGTCGGCGGTCAACCGCGAACGCAAAATGCCAGTGGTTGTGGCTTTGCCACCCTCCAGTGCGGTGGGGCTTTGCCTCACCGGCGCTCCTCCGCTCCCGTTAAGAGGCTACGCCTCGTGTTTCATTCCTGAGGCGCAGCCTCACGGAAATCGAATCATTGGAACGGAAAGGCAAAGCCTTTCCGCACTGGGCGGCGGCAAAGCCGCAAGCGGCGTGCTTTTCTTACAGAAGCTCCTGTTGGTCTTGGTAGTTTCCTGTTTCTTCTCGTCTGCAACTAACGCCCAGGAAGCACCCGCTGACAATTGGGCACAGTTTCGCGGGAACCAAAGTCTTACCGGAGTTTCACTCGCCAATGTTCCAACCACTCTAAAGGTTTTGTGGACTTATGAGGCTGGCGACTCGATTGAATCGTCTGCGGCAATCGTGGGCGGCACGGTCTTCGTCGGCTCGCAAAAAGGCGAACTGACTGCACTCAATCTGGAAAACGGCGCTGTGTATTGGAAGTATAAGATTGATTCTCCCATCGGAGAATCGTCACCTGCCTACAGCAACGGCGTTGTCTATGTAGGCGATCTCGGCGGCTGGCTCCATGCTGTCAATGCCACGGACGGAAAAAAGATCTGGGCCTTCAAGGCTGGAAACGAAATTAAGTCGTCACCGGTAGTCGTCGGCGATCGTGTCTTGATTGGCTCTTACGACCAGCAGCTTTATTGCGTGTCCACGCGTGGGTCGTTGTTGTGGAAAGTGAAGACCAACGGTCCAGTACATTCTACTCCGAGCGTTGCTGGCGGAGTTGCCTACATCGCCGGCTGCGATGAATTCTTTCGCGCAATTCGAATCGCGGACGGTCGCGAACTGTTTACCATTTCTTCAGGAGCCTACACCGGCGCATCTCCGGCGCTGCGAGGCAATGCTGCCTACTACGGGACTTTCGACAACGAAGTCTTGATGGTTGATCTCGCCGCACGCCGTGTTGCCTGGCGCTACCAGCATCCGCAGCGCAAGTTTCCTTTTTACGCTTCCGCAGCCGTCACGTCGGACCGCATTGTCGTCGGCGGCCGCGACAAGATGATTCATAGCTTGAATGAAGCGGGACAGGCTGTGTGGACTTTCGCGACGCGGGCTCGGGTGGAATCGTCGCCGGCAATCGCTTCCGGGCGAGTGTTTGTGGGTTCGAATGACGGGCGCTTTTACGTTCTAAATCTTGCAACGGGCGCAAAGCTCTGGGAGTTTGAAGCGGGCGCGCCGCTCTCTGCGTCCCCGGCAATTGGCCGTGGCCGGATCGTCATCGGAGCCCAGGATGGCAGGCTGTATTGCTTTGGCTGAAAGGCTGAGTCCAACGTCCAAAGTCCAAGGTCCAAGGTCCGCTAATCAATCTCAACCGCCTTATTGAAAGTTGTCTGATCTAACACAGACTTTGGGCTTTGGACTTTGGACCTTGGACTATCTCCCTCAATTTCCAGGGAAATATCTTCGTAACGTCGCCGCCTTCGGTTTTGTCGTCACAAGCGAAACCACAATCATCAAGGTAGCGGAGATGATTACCATCGGCACCACCGGCATAAACCCAAACACTGCGGTGCCGCCGGGAGTGCGCGTTAGCGCTTCGAAACCACCGGGTGACCAGATGAGCGTGGCGGGGCCGGGAGCAGGAGCCGGGACCAGGTGCTGGAAAATTGCTACCGCGACAACTCCGACCGCCACCCAAACTGTCGACGCCAGCGCGCCCCACTTAGTGCTGCTCCGCCAGAACAATGCCGCAACCAGGAGAGGCGACAACGCCGCAAAGCCCGAGAATGCGTATTGAATCGCGAGTTCGAAAATCGTTTCGGGAGCGCGCAGTGCGACGGCATAAGCAAACAAGGTAATCAACACGATGAAGATCCGCCCTGTCTGGATCTGCACCCCTTCCCCAAATCTTCGCTTGCCTCCATAGAAAGCGAACACATCTTCCGTAAACATCGTGGAGAGCGCGAGAATTTGCGAATCGCTCGCCATCACCGCCGCCATGATTCCCGCTCCCAGCAACCCCGCCAGCCAAAACGGCGCATAACGTTCCAACAGCAGCATGATCACATCGTCGCCGGCGGCCTTCTCGCGCAATTCGTCGCGCTGCTCCAGCGCCATGTTCTTACCCTGCGTCGCCAGAACGCGGCGCGCTTCCTGCTTCTCGCGAATTTTCGGTACGTCTGAAACACGGTTTGCCATCACGCCGAGAAAAACGCACGGCAGCCAGATAGCGAGAATACAGATGGGATAGAAGATCACCGTCTTCTTAAACTGCCCCATCTTTCGCGCCGTCAGACAGAAAATCAGGATGTGGGGAAAAGCGATTGCCGAAAGTGGAATGAAGGTGTAGCTGAAGAAATAGAGCGGCGAGATCCGCTCGCGTGTAAATAAAGGTGCAAACGCAGGCGCGGCCAGCATCGACTGTGCGGCATTGCGAAATCCACCCATACCGGCGCCGATCACGATCAGCGCCACGGCGCCAAACAGGAGAAACAGCACTGTCTGAAATGTATTGACCCAGGCTGTGCCGCGCATCCCGCCGAAAAACACGTAACTCATCACGACCATCGCGACAATTGCGCCGCCAAACCAGAAAGGCACCCAGCCGCCGCTGATCGTGTGAAGCGTTGTGCCGCCACCCATGATGCCGATGATGATGTAAGGCACGAGTAAGACGGCCTGAACTACAAATATCACTGTGCCGATATGACCGCACTCCCAACGATCGCGAAACATCTGCACCGGAGTCATAAAGCCGTACTTCTTTCCCAGCGCCCATACCCGCGTGCCGATGAAAAAAATACTCAGCGGGATAATTAGCCCCGATGAAGACGCCATCAGGCCAAACGTGACGATGCCGTTGGAGAATGCGTGGCCCGACGACCCCAGGATTGCAAAGGCCGTCATGTTCGTGCCAAAAAGCGAGAAGAGGAAAACGAACGGACCGAGGGAGCGGCTGGCGAGAAAGTAGTCTTCGGCCTTTTCTTTTCCCTTAGCCTTACGAAACGCAAAGATGCCAATGTAGAGAACGGCGGCGAGATAGAGGAAAACAACAATCGCAGGAATCACTGGGCGTCTTCCTCCTTATGACCTTTCGCTTCGATCTCCTGCTCGAGATGGCCAGGCCAGGCAAATTTCACCAGCAACCACATGAAAAGCGCAGCGGCGACTGAAAAGCAGGCCTGATAAAAAAGGCCGATGGGAATAAACCCGAAGACCATCGGATGGGCCGTACGCCAGAACCAGAAATCCTGGTGCAGGGCGTAGAGAGCGATGAAGGCAATAACGAGCAGGATTCGTTTCATGATCGTCTTAGTGGCCGAGCACGTCCTTTGAGATGTCTGTTACATAAACGAATGATGTGCGAGTTTCAAATAGTCTTTACTCCTGGTCTTCAGGTCCGGAAACTTGGGTCTTTGGCCTCTGATCTTTGCCTGGCTCTGTTACGTCCACTATTGGATCCACCCAACGTCCTCAAAACGGAATTACGCACTTCAGAGCAAATAGATTACGACGGCGGTTTCAATTCCATGTCTGCCGTGGGAATTAACACCGGGAGATCACTCGTTGCAGGTAACTCACCCCGAAATTTCCATAACGACACTTCCCATGATCCTCCGGGTCGCGAGTACTCTCGCAACAAGGGAAACGTTTTGATGAGAGCAAAGTTCTCTGGCTGCGAACGTGCCTGGGTGTCTAAGGTAATCATTTCCTCGCTTCTATCATCGACAGCCCCCGCGAGAGGGCTGGAAGTAACCAGGTAGCGAATACGTCCTCTTCGAATGATGTTTATTACATCGTCCGCATCTTGCGCAATTTTAATGGGCTCAGCATCGGCGTAAGAAGGGGCGCGAATTACGATGGTTCTATCGGCGCGAAAAAAATTTCGGTCCGACTTTGGGCTTTTAGAGCGAAAGCGAAATATCAGGTCTGCTTGTTCACGAGTCGCGACCAGCACATTGCCCGCGGCGTCAAGAGTCGCTAATTCGTGCCCTACGGCTTCATATCCAACCACACCCCGGGGAAATCTGGTTATCGCATAACCATTACTGACCAGGCAAATCCCAAGAATCATCAACGCCAGGAGACCGCTCCGACCTCTTAATTCAATCAGACTAAAAAGTTCAGCAATCAGCCCGGCGAAGACAGGCACCGCGCATAAAAAGTACCTGCGCTCATTGAAGATGCCCACGGCTACAAGGAAAACTGTATAACCCAGCAACCAGCACAGCCAGAATGACAAACTCTGGAACCGTCTTTTGTAGATGAGGTATGCAATGCTGCCTACCGAAGTCACCAACATCGGCCAACCAATCATCGCCGGCAAAGCAGCAATGTAATAGCCTACCGGCTTCAAAGAGAGCATAACGTAATTCTTATTCGGCATAGAGCCGCCCAGCGGTGTTTCATATCTGGAGAACTGCAGAGCAAAAAGTATCCATGCGATATTGGTTGCCACAAACGCAAGCGACGTTAATACAACGGTCTTCGTGACCAGCCTGCGCCAGTTCCCGAAGATCAACAACCATAATAGCCACGCTATGAAAACACCGGCGCTAAGGTAACGGCTAAGAAATGCGGCTTCCGCAAGGCACAAAACCGCCATGAAGTAGCGCAGTTGTGTCGTCTTTATCCAAACCAAAAAGCAGTATGACGCAGAGATAATTAGTGCTAATGAGGGGATTTCCGACATCGTGTCGCCCGACCAAAAGGCAACTTCAGGTACTGTTAGAAGTAGCAGTGCACCAGCAAAAGATGCCGGCTTGCTGGAAGTTTGTTTCTGCAGAATCTTGTAGAAAAACCAGGCCGCGATCGCCAGACAGAGCGCGATAAAGAATCTCGCCGCGGCATATCCAACACCGGTAATTAAGAAAAAGAGTCCGAGCATCCCCGGGTAAACGGGCGGGTGGTAGGGAATATGAAAGGTGGGGTATTGGAAATAGTTTTCTTTGGCAAACGAATACGGCTGAAGCACCCTTCCAGAGAGCAGCCAATCGTGAATCATCGCTCCAGCGTTTGCATACTGCGAAGCGTCAGGCCATATCGGGCCGGTACTGTCGATGTTTCGATAACTGACGAGGAAAGAAACTGCGAGAAAAAAAACAAGAATAAAGAGTTCACGATGCTTCGTGTGTGAATACGAAAATATTCCGGAAACACCGCTAAATCTAAGAACCATATAATTGTGCTTGAAGCTGCTGACTGGCGGATTAAAGATTTAAGGCGTCACATCCAAAATGTAAACCTTTTCGCGGCCTCCCGGAACCACGAACGTTTTGACATTGTGGGAAGAGTAGCGAGAAAAGAAACTGTCCAGGGTTTGCTCAGTAAACCTCATTGGTTGTTGCCCTGTGCCAGGATCACTAAGTCGCTTGGCTATGGTTCCCAGGATAGGAATTTTGCCGCCCGACAGATTTCGTATCGGCTCGGCGATTATAACGCGCTTACCGGCTGCGTTTAGCATTCGCTCAGCAAGCGAAGTTGGATCCGGCAAGAAGTGATACAGGCTCGCTTGCATAATAACGTAGTCTGCGCGAGGCAGCGGCTTGTCTTCGCGGAGGTCCCATACCAGCCCATGACTCCCCATCTTGTTCACTCTCTTGATGAACCGCTGGTTAATATCAAGGCCGGTGTAAGCAACACCTTTATTGCGAAGGTAGCGTTGATACAATATTCCAGGGCCGCAACAGAGATCTAAAATACTTGTATGGGGCGGGATGAGATCTGCGAGAACACGGTAGCGGGTAAAGTAATGTCTTCCGTATAAGCTCAGCATCACGAGCTCGTACAGTTTAGCGCTTCTATAAACTAGAGCCGTTTTCAAGCATCCCCCAACAGAATCAAAAGACTAGCGGCCGCACCATACTGCTTACCTCAGCTGTTCCTTATAAACCTGATCCGTACTTCCTCTCTTGTTTGAAGCGGGTTGGTGAGACTCTGACAGATGGGGAACCGGATTGTCTCTGTTTAGGATTTGTCGGATGGATGTTTGTGGCTGGTTATTCAGGTTCAGGTAGGCGCGGCCCGCGTACTCGCCCAGGATGCCAAAAAAAATCATCTGAATACCGGATACCAGCAGAATTGTCGTCATTAAAGACGCCCAACCAGCGGCGTAGGGCGTAAACATCTCTGGAAAAAACAGACGGTAGCAAACGATTATTACAATAAAGACTGACGCTAATGAAGCAATGATGAGACCGATCCAGCTCACCAGCCGCACTGGCTTCACCGAAAATGAAAACGCCAATCGCGAGGCTACAGCTGCCGATCTCCAAAACGAGTAAGTACTCTTGCCGGAGTAACGCGTGTGATGCGTTACCGGAATTTGAGTAATTCTGAACGTAAACTGCAGGAGCAGTCCATCGATGTGCGGCTTTGGACCATGGTAGGTGCAGATCAAATCAGCGACATCCTTGCGAATGAGCTTATACGGCGAAAGATAGACGGTTTTTGGTTTATATATTACCCACTCGGCAATCTTGCCATGAATACTGCTGCCGATTCTCTTCCACAATTTTTGTTTCTTCTCGCGGTAGTCCGCGTACACAACATCTGTATCAGTCTCTTCCATCTTCGCGATTAGTGCTGGGAGATATTTAGGATGATGCTGTAGATCATCATCCATGATCGCTATGTAACGGCCCCGCGTCAGTCGTAGTCCCGCCATAATTGCGTTGTCCTGTCCAAAGTTACGACGCAGATCAACGCCAACGACGTTGTCATTCTTTTCACACAACGATTTCATGACGGCCCAGGATTCGTCTGGGGAATAATCATTAACTAAGATTACCTCATATTGTTTTCCAGTAGGACGCATCGTCTGTCCGATCAACTCAATCAGAGTGTTTAGACAGTCCGCACTCCGGTAGACCGGAATGACGATCGATAATTCCGGGATTGAAAACTGTTGAAGGTTTGCCATGCTTATCAATTCACGTGTTGACTATACTTAAACTTGGACCAGGATCCTGGTATCGACGTTCTGCAAGTAGGCCTTTAGATGGTAAATGATAAGTGCTTGCTCATCTTCGGTAAGGTCGGGATATATCGGCAACCTCAGGAGCCGAGAGCTAAGGTCATCCGTAACTGGTAGATCGTTCGGTGGGCAACCAAACGTTTTCCCCATCGGTGATGAATGTAGCGGCACATAATGAAAATTTGCTTCAATACCATTTTGTTTTAAATAATCTGCGAGACCCTCGCGGGTTTTAGAGTCCGGCAAAATCACATAAAAGACGTGATAATTACTTTCACATGACTCTGGTATGACGGGAAGTCGCAGGATTCCCTGCTCTTCCAGGGGACGCAAATGATCTACATAGAACTCATAAACTTCGCGGCGGCGGGCCGTGATCCAATCCAGTTTCAACAACTGCGCATAAAGGAACGCGCAGTTGATTTCACTTGGAAGATAGGATGACCCGAGGTCTACCCAAGTATATTTCTCCACTTCTCCGCGAACGAATTGACCACGATTCGTCCCCTTCTCGCGTAGAATCTCCGCACGTTCAACCATGCTGGGGTCATTAACGCACAATGCCCCACCCTCACCGCAGATGAAGTTTTTTGTATGGTGGAAACTGAATGCACCTAAATTACCAATGGAACCTAACGAACGTCCGCCATACCTGGCGTTAACAGCCTGGGCCCCATCCTCAATCACTTTCAAATCATAGCGGCGAGCTATCTCCATTATTCGATCCATCTCGCAGGCCGTGCCACCATAATGAACCGGCATAATCGCTTTCGTTTTTGGTGTGATCGCTGATTCGATAAGGCTTTCGTCAAGATTGAGCGTATCGGGTCGAATATCTACGAAGATCGGTTTGCCATTTGCTCTGACAACTGCGCTGGCACTGGAAACGAAGGTGAACGAAGGTAGAATAACTTCGTCTCCCGGCTTCAAATCGCAAAGCAAAGCGGCCATCTCCAGGGCGGCAGTGCCCGAAGGCGTCATCAGGATCCTTAAAACACCCAGAGTCTCGACGAGTAGCTCTGCACAGCGTTGGGTGAAATACCCATCTGCCTGCACATTCCCTGAAGTTATAGCCTCAGCGATATAGGTAATTTCCATCCCCGTTGTAAAGGGTTTTGTAAAAGGAATTGCTGCTTTCATTTATTCTGGAGCCCCATAGATTAAAGCCTTAAATGCCGAGTATTTCCGAAGACGTTGAACAGTCTTAGTTAAGCCGGGGCTCATGCTCACTTTGTTTTGGCAATAGGAATAACTTATACGTTCGCAACAGGGCGACTCAAGTCGGGTTGTCTCAGCGGGGGCCGTAACACTGAAAAACCTTGGAAAACAGGACTGAGCCGTGCGCTATTGTATCGGCTGGCCGAAATTCTGGTGCCCCCGGCGCGATTCCAACGCGCGACCTTCCGCTTAGGAGGCGGACGCTCTATGCAGCTGAGCTACGGGAGCACGACCTCGTGAATCGTAAATGGTAAATCGTGATTGGTAAAGGACGGTCTTGGGTCTTTGGCTTTTGGTCTTGGGTCTTGGGTCTTAGATCTTTGATCTTTGGACTTCGATACATTCGGTCCGATGGGGTCAGTACCACCACGCGGTAGCGGGTGGCCCTCAAGAGTGCCAATTCTCAATGTCCATTGCTGCCTAACTTCTGGCGGACATTCCAATTGGCAATCGGAAATCGACAATCGGCAATGACATGAGCCACCCGCTTGGTGGTACTGACCTCATCGGACCGAATGTATCGAACAAAGACCGAAGGCCAAAGACCGTCTTCTACGATTGATACTTGATGAGTGAGCGCACGTCGTAACCCTTCAGCTTTTCGCGACCCGGCAGGAACTCGAGTTCCACTACGAATACCAAGCCAACTACCTTGCCACCCAACTGCTCGACCAGGTCCACTACGGCGCGGGCAGTCCCGCCGGTTGCCAACAAATCATCCGCGATCAGCACTCGGTGGCCGTCGCCAATCGCGTCACGATGAATCTCCAGCGTATCCTGGCCGTATTCGAGATCGTAGGAAATAGAAGCGCACTCAGCGGGAAGCTTCCGCGGCTTACGTACGGGCACAAACCCCACGCCGAGGTGATAAGCCAGCGCAGGGGCAAAAATAAAACCACGCGCTTCGACACCAATAACGACGTCTACTTTTGTGCCCTCATACTCCGCAGCCAGTGCGTCAACGGTTCCCTTGAGCCCGTCTGGATGCTTCAGAAGTGTGGTGATGTCGTAAAAGTTAATGCCGGGTTTGGGAAAATCCGGCACTTCGCGAATCAATCTCTTTAAGTTATCCATAAATTATTGTTCGGTGGTTGTTTTGTATCCCTGAACTTTGTACTTGGAGCTTTGTACTTTGATTGTCTTCCGAAACCAGAACCGGTTGCACCGACAATTCATAGGCGGCGTCGAGCCACTAACCTCAAAGCTCCAAGTACAAAGTTCCAAGTTCAAGAGTTTATCTTTCTATCCGAAACATTGAATACCGCCCGCTTGGTTCAAGGACGAGTTCTTCAACCTGAGTCACTGCTGCCCACTCCGGCCCGGTTACCAGGTCATGTTTAAAAGCCTCAACGTTGGCTGCCGCCCCTTCCGCGAGTGACTCGACACTGCCATCCGACATGTTGCGTACATAGCCGACTACCTGATGCCGAGCGGCTGCACGTTGCGCGAAGAAGCGATAACCAACGCCCTGCACCTCGCCTCGTATCAAAAACTTTCTTGCTACTCTTTGCATGATTGCATTGTACTAACTCAGTTCCGGGTTTCGAGGGAGAAAGTCCAAGGTCCAAAGCCCAAGGTCCTCTAATCAATCTCGACCGCCTTATTGAGAGTTGTCTGATGGCTGACACAGACTTTGGGCTTTGGACTTTTGGACCTTGGACTTTCTCCCTCGAAACCCGAAACCGGCGCAGCCTACACTTTCTCCGATACGCTCACGATTATTCGTCTCGAGAATCTAACATGCCCCTAAAGCGCAAACCAAGTAACCAATTTTTTGCCCCTCGTAGAAACTTTTTTTTAATAGGCTTCGTAATAGCGGGTGCTCAAGGTTGTTTCGACATGCTATCTTGCGTCTCCCGGCTTTATCTGCGTGCTCAAGCTCTCATTTGAATTCTAAAACTGAAGGACTGCGTTTCTTTCGAGACCAGCAACTCGGAACCTGAGATTGCCGGGACCGGAAACACTAGACGAGGTTATCGAATATGCAAATCCGAAGACTGACTGCCGCGATCCTGTCAATAGCTGTTGCTCTCGTAGTCGTTGCCCCTGGCGTTTCCGCACGCACTGTCGCGCCACCCAAGGCCGTCAACGTCCCTTTCGTTTACTACAAACTTCCGAACGGCCTGAAGGTTGTAATCTCCGAAGACCATATCGCACCTGTGGTCACGGTCGCTGTTTATTACAACATCGGCTTTCGAGTGGAACCCAAAGGTCGCACGGGATTCGCTCACCTTTTCGAACATATGATGTTTCAGGGTTCCGAAAACGTGAAGAAGTTTGAGCACGCCAAATTCGTTGAAGCGAACGGCGGCAGTCTCAACGGCTCGACCCGCCTCGATCACACAGACTATTTCGAGACCCTTCCCAGCAATCGTGTGGAGATGGGTCTTTGGCTCGAATCCGATCGCATGCGTTCTCTAGACGTCACGGCTGAAAATTTGAAGAACCAGCAGAACGTAGTCAGCGAGGAAGTGCGCGTCAATGTTTTGAACCAGCCTTACGCCCTTTTTGAATGGCTCGACCTTTGGATCAATGCGAATCAGAACTGGTACAACGCTCATAACTTCTACGGAGATCTGACTGAGCTCGAAGCCGCCACCCTCGAAGATGTACGCGCTTTTTTCAAATCCTATTACGCGCCAAACAATGCGGTGCTGACAGTGGTTGGCGACGTTAATACGGAAGAAGTGAAGAAGATGATCGAGAAACACTTCGCCAGCATTCCGAAAGCGAACGTGCCTGCGAAACCTGATGTCACGGAGCCGGCGCAAGCGAAAGAGAAACGGCTGGCGCAAACTGACAAGCTGGCAAAGTTGCCGGCCCTTGCTATTGGCTATCACCTGCCCGATCAAAAATCGCCCGACTTCGCTCCGATGGTTATGTTGAACCTGATCCTCCAGGGCGACGACAGTTCCCGGCTCTATCAACGACTCGTCAAAGAAAAAGAGATGACACTCGATCTGACGGGCGGCGTTAATCTTGGCCTGGGCAACGAGTTTGACTACGACGGTCCGATGCTGCTGACGACGCGAACCACTTACAAGCCAGGTGTAAAGGCAGATGCAGTGCTCATTGAACTTGATGCGGTGATTGCCGACCTTGTCGCAAAGGGCGTCACAGTGAAGGAGCTGGCGGATGCGAAGGTGCGTTTTCGCTCGAATTACTATGATCAGTTGGAGTCCGGTTTTGGTAAGGCAAATCTTTTAGCGAGCTTTGCGCTCTTCCGCGACGACCCGGGTTTGATCAACACCTCATTGCAGTCGTTTGAAAGTGTGACTGCGGCGCAGGTCAAGGCGGCAGCTGCGAAATATCTGGTGGCGTCAAACCGCACGATTATCGATCGCGTTCCTGAGGCGAAGCCGGCTGCCGCGCCGACGCCAACGAAACCCGGGCAATAGAGTGCGGACGTAGGCACCTGTGGGACTGCAAAAGTACCTAAGGTAATTTGCAGGTCAGGAAGGCGGACCCTGTCCCCGCCTCAAGCCTGAAAGCCACCTGGTAACATCCTGAAGTTGAAGTTTGACAATTTGAGGAGCGGGGACAGGGTCCGCCTTCCTGACTTGCAAGTTAGCGGCTGGCACCGTCCTTCATGACGGCAGATCAATCATGAGATTTCTTCAAGCTAACCAACGGTGAAAGGCAGATTATGAAAAACATCTTATCCATTTTCCTCCTGGCGCTGGCCGCTGTCACAACCGCGGCCCAACAGAAAACTCCCCCGACCCCTGGCGCCGCGCGGCCGCTCAACCTGCCGAAGATCACCGAGAAGAAACTGGCCAACGGTCTCACGGTCGTCCTTGCGCCTTTGCCCAACGTCCCGAAAGTAACTTCGATCATGGCATTCAAAGGCGCTGGTACCGCCGCCGATCGCGAACGCCATCCCGGCATCTCGCAGATCGCCGCCGCCGTCGCCAACGAAGGCACCGACACGCGCACCAGTAAACAAATCAAAGAAGAGCTCCGCTCAATCGGCGGCACGCTTTCGTTTGGCAGCGACTCGGACTCCACAACGATGAGCGCTTCCGCGCTTTCTGAGTTTTCCGTGAAGATGTTTGACCTGATGAGCGACGTTGCGCAGCACGCTGCGTTCCCGGAAAGCGAACTTAAGCTTGCGAAGGACAACACGATTCAGCAAATTCGCGCCGCCCGTGCCAATCCCAACTTTCTAGTTAGCGAACGCTTTCAGAAAGCGATCTTCGGCAACCACCCCTACAGTTTTGTTGTTCCTGACGAGAAGTCTATCGCGGCGTTGACCCGCGACGACTTGAAAGGCTTCCTTGCGAGTTATTACATTCCCAACAACGCTCACCTCATCGTCGTCGGCGATATCGATCCCGACAGAACGTTTGCCGAGATTGAGAAGGCCTTCGGTAGCTGGAAAGCTGGGACCGCTGCGAAGGACGAAACGCTGGCGCTACCGACACGCGAAAAGCGGCAGATCTATTTTGTCCATCGGCCGGGCTCCATTCAGTCGTCGATCTATATCGGCAACGTCACAATTCCGCGCAAGGACAAAGACTATTTCCGGATTCGCACCGCCGACACGATTTTTGGCGGCTCGTTCTACTCGCGCCTGACGCGAAACATTCGCGAGAGCAAGGGATACACCTATTCACCTTTCAGTTTTTCCGACACGCGCGCAAAGGCCGGCATGTTTGCGACAGGGGCCTCGGTCCGCAATGAAGTGACGGGCGCGACTCTTGTGGAGATGTTCTATGAACTGGATCGGATGCGTGTGTCGCCCGTAACCGATGAAGAGTTGAATGCGGCGAAGGAATACAGCACGGGAAACTTTTCGGTAGAGTTGGCGAGCCAGTTTGGTCTGGCCGGGCGCATTAACTCCGTCTACACCTACGACCTTTCGAAGAACTTCATCTCTGAATTCCGCCCAGCAATCGAGGGATTGACTTTGGCGGATATTCAACAGGCGGCGGCAAAGTACTTCGACACCTACCGCGCCGCTGTCGTCATAGTCGGCGACTACGACAAGGTCAAGGATCAAGTCACGCCATTCGGCGACGTAACCCTCTTCGACGCGGATGGAAATGTGATTACGAAATAACGCAAAGCCAATCGGCCACAGATATTCACAGATCCACACTGATTCAAGAAACGATTGATTTTAGCAGCGGATTCACGCGGTTTACACGGATCAGAAATGGTTTGGGTTTTAATCCGCATCTTCCGCGTGAATCCGCGGCTCTTTATTGTTCCTGAAGCTGATTGACGAAACACTTGGCCGGTGAGGCAAGCCTCACCGCACAGGTTCGGCGGCAAAGCCGCGCTAGACGGTCGAGTCTGGACCTTGGACCTTGGACGTTGGACTTTGGACGTTGGACTTCTTTACACTGTCCTCTGCCCACTGTTTTCTGTGCTCACTTCTTTTTAATTCTGGACTTCTCGCTCTAGTCGCTGCTAAAGTAAGCCCGTGCTCGCCTCTCCCAATCCGGCGAGCGCACTGCCTTAAAGCGCTCGGGTTTTGCACTGCGCCGTTGGTCCCCCGACACTCCGTCGCCTCAATCCTGATCCGTTGAAAATCAATCTCACAGACATGTATGTCTGTGCTATCACCGCTCGCTAGTCCCGGTTGCGCGGGGCCGCTGCCTCAGGCCGGCGAGAGGTCGGAGTACCCAATATGCCTTCCCCCATTCGGAAAATCGTTTTCAGCTCGCAAAGAGTCATTCGGGTTTTGGCAGCCACGCTCGCGATAGCCCTGATTGCTGCGACTGCGCTCATCGTTTTCCAACGCCCGGCTCCCAGCATTACCAGGATCAACTATTCCGAGCTGTACCAGATTGCTGAGACCGGATCAGCCACGTCGCTGGTTGTTGAGAGCGACACGCTCACAGTTCAAAGCCAGGAAGGAATTTCGCTGCAGGCGACTGTCACCGGTGAGGTAGTTCGGCAGGGACTGGTCGAGCAGTTTCGAAAGAATAATGTTCCGATCGAGTTTAGACCGGTGCGAGCGAGCCTGGGCTCAACTCTTTTGACGTGGGTTGCGCCGATTGTCACCGTGTTGTTCCTCGGTGTTATCGGCTGGCGCGTTCATGCAAGCATGAGCGGTGGTACAGGCAGCTTTAATGTGGCGAACCAAAGTGGGAAAGAAGACATTTCCTTTGCGGATGTCGCCGGAGTCGACGAGGCCACGTTTGAATTTTCGGAGACGATTGATTTCTTGCGCGACCCTGCGCGCTTCGGTCGGCTCGGAGGACGTGCTCCTCGAGGTATCTTGCTTTACGGCCCTCCGGGAACTGGTAAGACACTTCTCGCGCGCGCTGCAGCCGGCGAAGCGGGTGTGCCTTTTCTCTTAGCGTCAGGCTCCAGCTTCCAGGAAAAGTTTGCGGGCGTTGGCGCCGCGCGCGTGCGCCGGCTCTTCGCTGAGGGTAAGAAACTCGCGCCCTGCATCATCTTCATTGACGAGATTGATGCCCTCGGACGCGCACGCGGGCGAGGAAACGACTCGGCAACCGCTGACCAGGATCAGACACTCAATCAGCTGTTAATCGAAATGGATGGCTTCGATCAAAGTTCGAGCATCGTGGTCATCGGTTCGACCAACCGTCCCGATGTGTTGGATCGCGCGCTCACTCGTCCGGGCCGTTTCGATCGTGAAATCGCCGTTAACCTGGCTGACGCCCGGGGACGCGAGGCGATACTGAAAGTGCACGCGCGTCGCATGCAACTCGATGCCGGACTCGACTTGAGCTGGGTCGCTCGAGGAACTCCCGGTTTCTCCGGAGCTGACCTCGCAAACCTTTTGAATGAGGCCGCAATCGCCGCTACGCGCGACAACTCAGAAGCGGTGGGACGAGCTCATGTCGAAATCGCTCGCGATCGAATTCTGATGGGAGCGGAACGTCATGGATTTATGATTGACGAAGACGAGCGCTATGCGACCGCAGTTCACGAAGCGGGCCACGTCGCTGTAGGTCTCGCGGTCAAGAACGGAGATCCGATACACAAAGTTTCCATACTCCCGCGTGGGCGTGCCCTCGGAGTCACTCAGTCTTTGCCTGAACGCGATCGCCTGATGAAGAAGCGCGAGTATCTCGAGGACCAGATTGCCGTACTTCTCGGCGGACGCGCGGCTGAACAGATTCTGCTGAACACGATGACTGCGGGGGCCTCAAACGACATTCAACGCGCGGTCGAGATCGCGCGGAGCATGGTTAGTGAATTCGGCATGAGTCCACTCGGGCCGATCTACATCAATGACCCGCGCGGCGCTGGTGCGGCGCCCCTCAGCCAGAGTCTGCTGGACCGCGTGGAGGAAGCCGTCAACGACATCATCAACACTCAACTCGCGAGGGCTTGCGAAGAGGTGACGGCAAGCCGCGATTCGATCGGGCGTCTGGTTGAGTTGCTGCTGGAACACGACACAGTGGAAGCCGATGGCATCGAGCAGTGCTTCACGGAACAACGTCATGCAGCTTGATCAGAGTTTCGCCTGATCACCGCCAAATCGCAGAGAAGATTAGCCACAGATCTGCACGGATTACACAGATCAGAAAAATAACCTGCAGTCTTGAAGGTGGGCTTGCCCCCGCTCTTTCGGAAACCGAATTAGCCGCAGATGAACGCGGAACACGCGGATCAGAACCAAAGCAATTCTGATCTGATTTGTGTTATCCGCGTTAATCTGTGGCTAATTTTTCCTCGGTAAACGTTTGCGGTTCGAGGGCTTAAACTCTGACTCCTGTCTACTGTCTACTGTCTCCTGAGTTACAACTTCAATACTCCATTGTCAACCACCGTCTTGCCATCGACAGTCACCGTGCTGCCCGGCAGATAGTTTGTCAGGCCATACGAAGTCCTATTGTCTCCTCCGGCCCAGGTATTACCGCCGATTCCCACCGTGACCATCCCCGACTGAACCCAGTTTCCGACTTTGCTTGTCGGCCAGATTTTTAGGTTCGGGTTGATACCAAAATCGACAAAGCCAAACAGCTCTCTGCCCTCTCCTCCAGCATCGTATGATGCTTTAAGATCAGCAAAGCCCGGACCCGAACCCGTCATCTCCGTCAACTTTCCTGCGACAAAGGTCAACGTCAGATCGTTTACTTCCTTGCCACGGAAAAAAGTCTGCGACTCGACAACCTTGCCTGCTGCAGTCCCGGGAACAGGAGAACAGTAAACTTCACCAGCCGGTATATAAACTGAAACGGCCGGGCCACCTTTCTTGACGTCGTCCGCGGAGATGATTCCATCGCTGACAAAGAATGGCCGGCCCTCGATTCTCACTGTCAAGTCGGTGCCATTCGGGTTTGTGATGTGCACTTCCTTGCCGGTCGAAAGTTCGGTCTTCACCTTCTCCCCAGTTGCCTGGATCGCTGAGTAATCAGAGTTCGCCGCTTCCCAGAAACTCCTGGCGAGTTCGTCCTGCGACATGCCGAACTGTTTGGCGCGATCAGCAGTGGGATAGAGATTGTTGCCGATGGCAACCTGTCTGACGCTGCGCTTCAGATAAAGATCACCGACGGGCTCGCCTGCTTTTCCAACTGCGGCCAGGCGCGCAGGGGAAATGCCCTCCGCCACATCGTCCGACTCATTCGTGTCGATGGTAATCGCGGCCGCAGGCAGTGTGGCCAACTTGAGTTGCAGGTCAGGCGACCGCGAATCGTATTTATCGGGCACTTCTGCGTAGTACTTCTTGAACATCCGATCGCTGGAGATTGTTACGAGGGCAAAACCTCCGTTCTTGCGCACGTCGGTACTAAGATTTTCCAACAGCTCGAGGTCGCGAACGCCGCCATTGATGAAGACGATCTCGCCTTCTTTAACGCCGCCAACCTGAATGAGAAGCCGATTCGAAAGCGCTGCGAGATCAGTCGGCGCGGCCTTCTTCGCCGTTTCCATTGGAGCGGGCGTGCTCGTCGCACTTAGATTTGTGGGAGGCGCCGCCTGCTGGCACGAAACCAGCGCCAGCGCCGCAATGATTGAACCGAAGAGTAAACAAAACTTTGGTGACAGCAAGTACTTTGTGGGAGACATAGGCTGGACTCCTTAAGAGATTCTTAGACTTACGACTTCTGACTCCTGACTCCTGACTTCTGGAATTTCAGCCCGCTTCTACGCCAGCCATTGATAAAAGTCAACAATGTGCCGGGCCTGTCTTGAATCTGGGATGGCGGGCGTCTCGCCCGCAATGAGCGCGCAGCGCGAACGAACGCCGAAGGCATTTAAGAAGCTAGCCCGGGGTGAGCGCGTTTCGCGCGCCACCCCGGGATCCACGTCTAGAGTCCATGACAGAGCCCGCGAAGCGGGCGACAGAACCCGTGAAGATTCTGTCGCCCGCATTCGCGGGCTCGAATTTTTCTGCAACCTCAACCTGCTTCCGCCCGCTTTCGCGAGCTCATTGAATTTCGGGCCTCCGAGTAAGTTGTTCTGATCCGCGTCTTCCGCGAAAATCCGCGGCTACTCTATCTTGCTTAAATCCGTGTCTGTCTGTGTTCATCTGTGGCCGTTCCATCCTGTGACCAGGTCACTTCTTCCCCAGGAACCCTCTCGCAATGCCGGTGATCAACTCAGCAGTCGCGCTCTCGCTGTGCGGGCTGTGAGAGCCTTCATCGAGGATATGCATCTCCGCATGCGGTAGTTGCCGGCGCACGTCGTCCAGTTCACCGGGTTCAGTGCGCGGATCGAGACGCCCGTGAATAATTAGAGTCGGCGCCGTTATCTCATGCAATCTGCCGCCGTAGAGATCGTCGCGAGGACCGTTCATGTTCCTGGCAAGCTGCAACCAGGCTCTGGAGTGAGTGGTAATGAGCCCGCGCCAGTCTGGTCCAAGCGCGAGTGCGAAACGATTGCGCAGTTCGACACCCAGTGATTCGGGCCGGAAGGCCAGCGCTTCGAAGAACTCTCGAGAGCTCAGCTTTTGTGCGTAGTAATGGATAGCTTCAAGGATTAGTCCGCTGACGCGGTGGGGTGCGGTAAACCCGATGATGGCGGCGATCACTGCGCCGTCGCTGTGTCCCCACAGCACCGCTCGTTCAATCCCGAGCGAATCCATGAAGCTCAACGTCTCGACTGCAGCGCGGTAGTGAAAGTCTGCAGGAAGCTCTCCAACAAGTCGCTGGGAGCGGCCATAGCCGCTGCGATCGGGAGTGATGCAGCGATACTCTTGGCTGAGTGCAGCAATCTGCCGATCGTAAGGATACATTTCGTATCCCCACCCGCCATGAAGAAACAGGATTGGCACCCCTTCGCCGTCACTCGGCGCCCCTGCGCCTTCTTTTGACGACCCTGCGCCTTCTTCCAGATAATAAATTTCTACCGGACTAACGTTGGGAAGCAAGGGAGAACTTTGTAAGACTGAATAAGCCATGTTTGGATTTGTCGTGTTTCAGGACAGGCAATCTTGCGTGCTATGACGTACGGCATTAGACACAGAGGCTGCGAAGCGGACTTCAGGTTTCTCGGGTTTGCTCCCCCCTCCAACTTTGTAATAGTGTTAACGGGACAGCTTCCAAAAATTCTCCCGCCACAGTTCATAAGGCGCTCTTAAGGATGAGAAATTATGAATCTTAGAGTTCTAGTAGCAGTCGCAATAGTCATCGGAACTACCGCGTGTACCACGAAGCTGAACTCGCTCTCCGAGAACGGCGACCTTAAACCTCGTAACTCGCCGCTCCTGGTTGGTGAAATCGCTCCCGATTTCACGATTGAGAACCAAAATAATCAAAAGGTTAAACTCTCATCAGCGCGCGGCAGCAGGCCCACCGTGCTTGTCTTCTACCGAGGCAACTGGTGACCATACTGTGCTCGGCAGTTGGCCGAGTTGCGAACCCTGTTGAAAACCGACGAGCAGGTTGACGTTTATGCGATTAGCGTTGACAGTCCGGCAGAAAGCAAGCAATTTGCGGAAAAGATTTCAGCCGACGGCAAGGGCAGCATCAGCTACCCGATTTTGTCAGATCCGGGCCATCGGGTGATCGACGCCTATGGAATTCGTGACCCGGCTTACAACGGCCAGAAGTTTGAAGGCATTCCGTACCCCTCGGTTTACATCGTCGATAAGGACGGACGAGTTGCCTGGGCTAAGGTCGAGAAGGACTACAAGGAGCGGCCGATTAACGACGAAGTGCGAGCGGCGCTCAAGAATTTGAAATCGATTTAGTCAAACCCTTAAGCCGAGGCGAGACCACTCGACCGGCCCGTGAAAACCAGCGACAGCGTAGACGATCCAGAAACGGGGGACGATGGATTTATAAGGACTGCCGCCCGTTTCACGTCGCTAACGGAAATTGCTGATTAACACCACGTCACTCGCCACCAGGCCGCGGGCAACTAGTAGTTGCTTGCCGCCATGCGACCACTCAAACGAAAAAATGCGATCGGATTTGAACCCCGTCAACTGTCTGGGCGCGTCGCCGCTGATTGGCTGAAGCCAGATGTTAGAGATACCAGCGCTGGTCACAACGTAGGTCAGCGCTCGGCTATCCGCGGTCCAACGCGGCGGCGCTACGCGCGATACTTCCTCGGTGAAAATCGGCCCTTCAAAGACACGCGTAGGCTGTCCTCCTGCGAGCGGAAAGATTGCCAGCTTAAGCGGCGAATTCGGTTGCTCTTCGCGATAGAGGCAGGCGAGGGATTTACCGTCAGGCGAGAAAACTGCGGCGGCGGTGTATTTATCGGTGAGCTGCTGAGAAGCTCCACCCTCAATCGAAACGCGCCAGAGCGTCGGCTTGCCTGCGCCCAGTAATGTGTAGACGACCCACTGGCCGTCCGGCGAACATTGCGGATTGTCTTCCCCGCTGCCGCTGGTTAACTGCCTGGCATTGCCGCCGTCCAGGTCCGTGCGCCAAATGTTTGGTGTCCCGGCGCGATGTGAAGTGAAGATAATGTAACTGCCAACGGGAGAGACCGACGGGTGATTGTTGATGCGTGAATTTTCGGTCAATTGCCTTTGCTGGCTGCCATCAGCGTTCATCATCCAGAGATCCAGATTGCCGCTGGCATTCGACGCGTAAACTATCTTCCCATCGGGAGTCCAGGCAAGGCCGTCCCGGCCCTCAACCTGACCAGCACCGGAAGTAGTTCGGGTCGCCTGATTCGCCTCGCCATTGGGCGCCAGCCAAATGCTGGAGCTCGTCTCAGATTGCACGGTCACCAGCCGATTAGAATCTGCCGTTAGACTAACTCCGGAGTAATTATTTAGATCGTTCGTAATCCTTCGCGCTTCGCCTTCCGGGTACGACACGTGCCAGATCTGTTGAGCTTCAAAACTACCTGCGTCTTGTTCCGATGCCCCGAAAATTAGAGCCCGACCATCGGCAGCCCAGGCTAACTGGCCCATGAACATCCAGTTTTGAGTTCCAATCTGTTTCTCGCTGCCACTTTCAACCGCGACCTCAACAACGTAGGTGTTGTAACTGGGAACAAAACTCCCCACGCCGCAGGCGATAGTTTTTCGATCCGGCGACCACGCGACGGAGCGAAAGAAGTTTGGCAATTTGCGGACTGCGAGTTTGCGTTCGCCGCCGCCATTTGCACCCGCGATCATCAGAATATCTTCTCCGGCGTCCGGGAAGTTTCTAATGAAAGCCAACTGCTGGCCATCAGGCGAGAAGCTGACCGCGCCCCCCACATTTGAAATCAGGCGGCGTGCGTTCCCGCCCAACCCGGGAATTTGATAGAGGTTCGACGTAGAACTGTTTTTTTCCGCAGCCACGTAGTAAATGAAATCGCCATCTCGTGAAAAAGTCAGACCCGCATACTGCACGTCAGACGGCGGCACGATTTGCACATCACTGTTAGTGCTGACCTGACGCACGCGCAAACTCTGCTGTCCGTTTTCGCTTGCCACATGCACCAGATATTTACCATCAGGCGAGATGGCGGCTGTGTCTGCAGTGCCCGTGCTTGTAAGCCGCGCAATTTTCATGGTGCGCGCAGGGTCGGATGTTCTACCTGGCGGAGTCTCTGTTCCCGACCAGCGGTAGGCGAATATCAGCACGACGGCCAGCGCCACCACACCGATAACACCCACCAGCAACGCGAGAATCCCGCGATGAGACTTGATCTCACTCACGAGGTATTCGGCGCTCGAAGTAGGCTTCGGCAACGCAATCTCTGCGGTGCGCGAAACAGAGTCCGCGTTTCTGATACCTGACCCCGTGGCGCCTACGCCTGAGGTTGGCATGCCTGGCGCTGACGGTTGCTGAGAAATTTCCAGTTCCGCGTTGAAGTCCAATTGGCGCCGCAGAGTTTTCAGGTCCAGAGCCAACTCCTTGACCAGCTGGTATCGCTCCTCCACGTCTTTGCGCAAAGCTTTGCGCACGATTCGTTGAAGTTCGGCTGGAATCTCAGAGGAATGTCGTTGCAGTGGTACAGGCTCGTTACTCAGTATCGACACCAAAACATCGCTGCCCGTCTGCCCTTCAAAAGGAACGCGTCCCGCCGCGAGTTCATAGAGCATTACTCCCAAACTCCAGACGTCGGTTCGCGCATCGACCTCTAGACCGCGCGCCTGTTCGGGCGACATGTAGTTGGCGGTGCCCATCACCTTTCCCGGATCAGTTCTAACCACTTGCATTGTCGCTGCCTCAGGATCACTGTGACGCACCTGAGACTCAGTCAGCTTGGCAAGACCAAA
The DNA here is from genome assembly GCA_051000815.1 of Pyrinomonadaceae bacterium. Taxonomy (GTDB): domain Bacteria; phylum Acidobacteriota; class Blastocatellia; order Pyrinomonadales; family Pyrinomonadaceae; genus PSRF01. The sequence goes on along the minus strand of JBPCNX010000023.1, from coordinate 30,719 downwards.
GTCGAGCACCTTCACATATCCGTCGCGACGCAGCATGACATTTTCCGGCTTGATGTCGCGATGCACGATGCCGGCTGCATGGGCGGCGGCAAGCGCGGAACCGATTTGGCCGCCGACGTCCAGCACCTGTTCGATCGTCAAACCCTCTTTTGCCATTCGCTCGCGCAGTGAGACGCCCTCGATGAATTCGGTGGCGATGAAGTGGCTGTCATCCTCAGAGCCAATTTCGTAAATCGTTAGAATGTTTGGATGGTTCAAGGCCGAAGCAGCAAAAGCCTCCTGCTTAAAACGGCCCAGGCGTTCTTCGTTGAGGGTGAATTCGGGAGGCAACAGCTTTAGGGCAACGGGCCGTCGCAATTGCGTGTCCTGGGCAAGATAGACTTCGCCCATACCACCCACGCCGAGCAGCGAGCGGATCTCATAACGGCCAAGACGTTTGCCGGCGGAGACAGACATAATTTTTAAAGGGGGATTCGTTTCGTGACTCTACGCTTTCGCGACGCTGTTGGGTAATGAGCTAAATATAAGTAACGAGTTGATTGTAGTTGAGGATAAGCAGAACACGCCAGATATTTTGCGGCATAACCTCTGAAGCAGGCGCGGGCTCATTGAATTTCAGCCGAAGTACGCACGCGCAAAAACAAATCAGCCACAGATGAACGCGGATTACACAGATCCGAACTCAACTGGATTAAGTTTGCAGGTTAGGAAGGGTCCTGCCCCCGCTAATCGACAGTCGACAATCGGCAATCGACTCCCTTGATGCTCAGTCAGGAAGAGCCGCTTGCGGCCGCTCTTTGGAGTGCGCCGACTTGTCGGCGCTTTTCTTAGTGGCGCTTCGTGTGCGTTTCAGTGGATTGTATCTAACCGTAACCGCTGATTTGGCCACAGATCTACACGGATATACACGGATTCAATAAACCACTAGTTCTCATGTTTGCATCCGTCTCCATCGGTGTTTCTGTGGCCTATCCATTCTCTGCCACCCCGGCGCCTACTCTGTTAGAATGCGCCGCCAATGACTCTCCGCATCTACTGCCCCTCCTGCTCAGCCGAAATTCGTAACGACTCTAATATCTGCCCGAGTTGCGGCCTATCCCTCGATGACGTCGCCACGCGCCGTCTCGGTTCCGCTAAACCTTCCTCCGAAAAATCATCGCGCAAAACTCCGTCATTAGATTCCATTGACGATGCCCGCTTCGTGCCCGGAACTATCCTCGCCGAACGCTATCGCATCGTTGGCTTACTCGGAAAAGGCGGCATGGGCGAAGTCTATCGTGCAGACGATCTGAAACTCGGTCAGCCCGTCGCCCTCAAGTTTCTCCCCGAACATCTCCTCAGCGATGGCGCTGCACTCGCGCGCTTTCATCGCGAAGTGCGCGTCGCCAGACAGGTCAGCCATAAAAACGTCTGCCGCGTTTATGACATCGGCGAAACCGACGGGCGACTGTTTCTCTCGATGGAGTACATCAAAGGCGAGGAACTCTCTTCCCTGTTCCGTCGCATCGGCCGCTTGCCAGTCGACAAAGCAGTCCAACTCGCCCGCCAGGTCTGCGCCGGACTTGCTGCCGCTCACGACGTGGGTGTGCTGCATCGCGATCTGAAACCGGCGAACGTGATGATCGACGGCGACGGCAATGCACGCGTCCTGGACTTTGGTCTTGCTGGTTTGTCGGAAGAGTTTGGCGAAGATGAGCTCGCGGCGGGGACTCCAGCATACATGGCCCCCGAGCAACTTGAAGGAAAGCCGTTTACTACGCGCAGTGATATCTACTCGCTGGGCCTGGTGCTTTATGAGTTGTTTACCGGCAAGCGGGCATTCGACGCCCCCTCGCTTAACGAACTGATCAAGTTACGACGGAGCGACACGACACCAACCAACCCAACGTCCATCGTCAAAGATCTCGACCCACTGATTGAAAAAGTTATCGATCGCTGTCTGCAGAGGGAACCGGAAAAGCGTCCGTCATCCGCATTACAAGTCGCTGCCGCGCTTCCCGGTGGAGATCCAATCGCAGCCGCGCTTGCTGCCGGCGAGACACCGTCACCGGAAATGGTCGCCGCCGCACCGCAGCAAGGCATTCTTCGCCCCGCCATCGCAGGAGCTTTGTTCGTTTCTTTCCTGCTTCTGACCGCGCTGAACTGCTGGCTTACAAGGTACACGGCTATTTATCGCATGACGACGCTGGACAAGTCGCCCGAGGTTCTGCGCGCGCACGCAACTGATGTGATTAAAAAATTGGGTTACACCGATCCGCCGGTCGACCGCGCGGACGGAGTGGTCCTCAAGCAGGACTATCTTACCTACATCAGAAATCATGATCAGTCGCCAAACCGTTGGGAGAAGATGCGCAGTGCTGGGCCGGGCCCTTATCGATTCTGGTATCGCCAGAGTCCGCGTTATTTCCAAACAATTGAGGAGATTGAGGTCGACAAGCCGGCCTTGGACGTTTCGGGCATGACGAGTATCTATCTCGATATGTCCGGCAGACTGCATTGGTTCATGGGCGTGCCACCGCAACGCGAGCCACAAACTGAAACGCAAACAGCTCAGCCCGTCACATTTGATTGGTCAATTCCTTTTCGTGAAGCTGGTTTGGACATAAATAACTTCCAGCCGGTTGCATCCACGTGGGTTCCTTTACATGCTTACGACTCGCGGGTTGCCTGGGACGGATCCGATCCCGCTCAACCGGCCGAGAAGATCCATGTTGAGGCCGCGGCGTTTCGTGGCAAGCCAGTTTATTTTGAAACGATCTACCCGTGGGACCATCCGTTGCGCCAGGAGGAGCCGCCTGAGAGTAGCGGCGCGAAAATCCTGGTCATCATGCTCATTGCCATCATCCTCATTGCCCTCGTCGGCAGCTTCGTGTTGGCCCGGAGAAACTTGTATCAGGGGCGCGGAGACCGCAGGGGCGCAACGCGTGTGGCGCTCGTCTTCTTTGCGTCTCAGATGTTGGTATGGCTCTTTGTGGCACATCACAATGGATTGCCGGAGCGAGAATTCGACGTGTTCTTTCTTTATCTCGCTACGTCAACGTTCAGTGGGACTTTTCTCTGGCTCCTTTACGTCGGCCTTGAGCCTTTCCTTCGCAAACGCTGGCCCTCGTGGATCATCTCCTGGAGCCGTTTGCTCGCGGGCGACTATCGCAATCCACTTGTCGGCCGCGACATTCTGATTGGCGCGGTTGTCGGCGCGGGTATGACGCTGATGCAGTTAGTCGCGCACGTCGCTCCTTGGGTCGTCGGTCAGCCGTCAGAGTTGATGACAAATCCCGGGAGCCTGGTGTTGAGTACGCACATTTTCTTCTTCCGGCTTACAACGCAACTCTCAGGGGCACTCTTTCTCGCTTTCATCGCTACCTTCCTATTGCTTTTGTTCTTCGCTGTCTTGCGTCGCGAGCTACCTGCCCTCATATTGTTGTGGTTACTAACTACGGTAATGACCTCACTGGTTTCAGACTCGACGCTAATGATGGTTCCTTTCATCGCGCTGTCTGATCTGCTCCTGGTCTTCGCTCTCAAACGCTTTGGCTTGCTGGCGTTAAGCGCCGCACTCTTCTTCGCCCACCTCTCAGTTTTTTATCCGATTACTACCGAGCTCTCGGCCTGGTATGCAATCCACTTCACAATCGCGCTCGTGCTCTGCATCGCTCTCGCAGCTTATGGTTTTTACATCTCGCTCGGCGGGCAGAAGCTGCTGTCAGGGAAGCTGCTTGAGGAGTAGGCTGTAGCGCAAACTGTTAGTTTGTGCGCTGTTCGGATCGCGGGCGTCCCGCCCGCAGTGAGCGCAGCGCGAAATAGATTTGCCACAGATCTACACGGATCGCACAGATTCAAGAAGACTACTCCATCATTGTCTGAATCCGTGTCTATCTGTGTTCATCTTTGGCTTAACTTCTTAATTGCCAGCACCTGTCGGCGCTTTTTCATTAGTGGCGCTTCGTGTTAATTCGTGGTTCGAATTTAGCGAACCCGATAAACCTCCAAGCCGCCAAGACACGCCAAGTACGCCGGGAATTCTTAAGCTGGGAGAGTTGAATCTGTGACTTGATTCAACTTGAAGCACGATGCTCAGTCAGGAAGGCCCGCTTGCGGCCGCTCTTTGGAGTGCGCCGCCTTGTCGGCGCTTTTCTTCGTGGCGCTTCGTGTTAATTCGTGGTTCGTATTTAGCGAACCGATAAACCGCCAAGCCACCAAGACACGCCAAGTACGCGAAGGCACTATTAAGCCGTGAGGATATACGTGAGGATATATTAGAGACTCAGTTCAACCTTGCCGCCTGAGAACCTTGGCGAACTTGGCGTTTCTCGGCGCCTTGGCGGTATCTGTACCGCTTGGCGTATCGGCGTCTTGGCGGTCTTCAGGACTTTGCAGCTTAAGAACCCTTGGCGAACTTGGCGTTTCTCGGAGCCTTGGCGGTATTCTTTAAGGAGTCAATTGCAAACACTTGGAACAAGGGGGACGCCGCATTGCTCTTACTCATTCTGCTCTTCAGCCTTAACTCCGCAATCTATCATCCCCAGCAAACAGTTTCGCGACCACGCTCGGCTGAACGTTCCACACTCACAGGCGTCTATCGCATCGACATTCCTGCGAGCGACAAACTCTATTCAGTCGTCGCCGGCGCTTCGAGTAGAGTTCCCTTCAGCGAGCAGCAACGTTTCTTCATCGATCTCGCAGTCCGACTCACGCCTCCTGATCTCCTGGCGATAGAGCAGCGCGGCACACGCATCAGCCTCGGCTCGTCGCGCGCGCCACGCATGGAGTTTGTGGCGGATGGAGTAGCCCACAACACTCGCGCCCGGGATGGTCATCTCGTTCGCGCTCGCTTTGCCGTTGAGAATTCTGCCGGGAATCAGCGGCTCGTTTTCACTTCAACAGGGAAAGCAGAAGATAACTTCTCAGTCGTTTTTGAACCTCTCGACAACGGCAAACGGCTGCGAGTAGTTCGACGCATCACGGCTGAGAATCTCGATCAGCCGTTAGTGATTCGAACGATATATAACAAGATCTCTGATGTGGCCCGCTGGGAACTCTACGGCGAAACCCAGGTCGCCACTTCCGCGGCGAACTCGTCTGCCACCTCCATCACCCCTCCTGCCACTTCGCAAGATCCGGCTCGTTCTACTCCGAACTCGAAACTCGAAACTCGAGACTCGAAACAGGTATCACCAACGCCGACCTCGTCAGCAGCTATACCCAGCTCATCTGTATCGGATCCCGCCCGCCCTGCAAGCTCGCGAGTTGGGGGATCAGCGACGGTCTCGACAGGAGTTGAGATATCGACAGCCGGCGTGTTACGCAACGCCCTCAACGAATGGATCGACGCGACCAACAACCGCCTCATCGAAAAACAGATGTCGTTCTACGTGCCGCGACTGAAGGCTTACTACCTTACTCGTAACACCTCTCGCGATTTTGTGCGTGAGGAAAAGGAGCGGGTGTTTGCTACAGCGAGTCTCATCGACATCCGCGCGGAGGAGCCGGAGATCATCTTCCAGGACGGCGGCCGCACCGCCATCATGCGTTACCGCAAGAAGTATCGAATCGAGAACGGCCGCAAATCCCGCCGCGGCGAAGTAATCCAGGAACTTCGCTGGCAGCGCCTCGGAGAAGCGTGGCGTATTTTCTCAGAGCGGGACATCAGAGTTTTGTGATCCCGCTCTCTGCAGCTTCCCTGCTGACCTGCCGTTGCTTGGATGGGAGTGGCGCATCTTCTCCGAGCGCGACATCGGCGTATTGTGAGCTAGCTCTAAACCGAAGCGGGAGGCAGGACTCTTAACTCTCACTCCCAGGTGCAAGGTATGGGAAGACTGCCTATGTACAACCGCCTACCATCACAAGCGATCGTTGAAGGATCCTCGGGCGGAAGCACCAGCGCGAGATTTCTGGCTTGAATTCCTGGAATAGTCGCCACGCCGGGGAAGGTCCCTTCGGCGGCCGCCGAAATTTCAACTCCGTCCAAAGAGACAATTAACGAAGAGCCTGTGAAGGATATCGACGCCTCGGGCCTCTTCTTCTTTTTGACAGATCGAAATCGGTCAACATGCAAATAGTTAACATTTTTAGTTTCGCTTATCTCTACGTCACTTCCTGCGAATTGTCGCTTGAGATCCTTCTTTAAAGACACAATTCTGACGGGGTCACTCCATAAAAATACGTGGATGTCATAGGCCCCATAAGCTTCGTACATGCAAAAACAGTCGGAGAATCAATCATGAACTCGACCAATCGCCTGTAGACCGCGATGGTGTCTTGGTGGACGGCCATGTGCGGGAACGGGCCACTGGGCCACGGGGCAACGGGGGAACGGGGGAACGGGAATGGTGGCAATGCCACTACTTCACTTCGCTGATCAAAACTGCATCGCGCGTGTGGCTGCCGCGGGCGAGCCCAAGCTGACGCCCGTCGCGAGAGTAGGCAAAGTTATGAATCAGGTCGGACTTGAAGTCGGTGATTTGCTTCGGGGTGCTGCCGTCAAGCGGTTGGCTCCAAAGATTCGACGCGCCGCCGAGCGTATTTATGTAGACAATCGCGCGTCCATCGGGTGACCAGTGAAAACCACGGTAGAAGAGGCTTTCATAAAGACTGGATTGGCTCGTGACCGGCAAGTTGAACGTACGAACCGCTGCGCCACTGGCGAATTCGATTATGGCGATCTTCGGGCGGTTTGTTTGTTCGTCATCAAAAAAGTAGGCAAGCAGTTTCCCATCCGGCGACACCTGAGGATAACGCAGATTACCTTTGGCCACGACTTCCGTTTCAGTGCCGCCTTCAAGCGAAAGTTTTCGAATCCCACCGGTGAAGGGATTGTAGAGCAACCACCGTCCGTCAGGCGAAATTGAATGCGTGGCAACGCCACCAACTCCTTTGGTTAACTGCTGCGATTCACCACCATCGATGCTCATGCGCCAAATGTGTGGTGGCCCGGCGCGATTAGAATTGAAGATGATGAAGCGACCGTCAGGGGAAACTTCGGGTGCAAAATCATCTGCGCTATTGTCCGTCAAAGCTCTTGGATTGCTCCCGTCGGCGCTCACAATCCAGATGCTCGCTTTGGCGTTGGCATTTGAGTCGTATACAAGTCTTCCGTCTGGAGTCCAGGCCAGGTTGTAATGTCCCTCCTGAACATTCTTTCTTGCTGTGACCGCGCTGGCGCGGTTTGCCTCACCGGCAGGAGCTATCCAAATATTTGACCCGGGATCACCTTGCACCGAAACGAGCGCGCCCGAGTCGGCGGTGAGGTCAAACTGTAAAAGCCATACGACGAGAGATCGTTTGTGATGCGACGCACATCGCCTTGCGGGTACGACTGTTGCCAGATTTGCAAAGCTCCAAGTGCCTGCTCCCGCGCCGTAAAAACCAGCCCACTGCCATCGCTGAACCAGGCCACACGACCCACATAAACCCAACGTCGCGAGGTAATCAGCTTTAACTTGCCATCCGCTATCGAGACGACGGCTGGACTCATCCCATCGCTACCATAACCAATGGCGAGCATCGTGCCGTCAGGTGACCAGGCGGCACCGGCGCCACTCAACCAGTCGGGCTCATTCACAGTAATCAAATGCCGTTCGTTGGCGCCATCGGCGTCTACCAGCAAGAGCTCATCTTCTGTGCCCCTCAAATGAAAACGTCCGAATGCGATCTGCTTGCCGTCGGGAGAGAGCGAAATGGGTTGCGATACATTTGTCAGAATCTTTTTCGACGTCCCGCCTAACACCGGCACTTGATAGAGCGCACCGCGTGGATTCTGCTCGTCCACCCGTGTGTAATACACGTAGCTTCCGTCGTTAGAAAACGTGCTCGCGTTCAACACCAGAACCTCTGCCGGTGGAACGATCGTCACGCGGCTGCCTGAAGCCAAATGCTTAGTCCATAGACTTCGCCGGCCGCTTTCGTCGAGCGAGTAAGCGATGTACTTCCCATCGGGCGAGACGGTAACACTCTCTACGTCGCCTTCTGCGGTCAGGCGCGTCAGCTTCACATTCTGGAAACGCCCCAAATCGCGACCTTGAAATGCGTAGCGGTAAAAGGCATATGCGGTACCGATTCCGGCAATCATTAACAACACCAGCAAGGCGGCGATCTTATGTCGTTTAATTTCATTGACGACGTATTCAGCGCTCGAGGCGCGCGTTGAAAGAGACTCGGGGAATGCGCTGGTTGTTGCGCTTTGGATCGACTTGCCAGCTTCGCTTTTAGACGGTGGCGGCACGGTGGTATCGATGTCGGACATGCCAACCATCTCTCGCCGCACTTCCTTTAATTCAATAGCCACGTCCTTGATTGTCTGGTAACGCTCATCCGGGTCTTTCGCTAAACAACGGCGCACAATCCTTTGCAAATCGGCGGGTGCCGTGGGGTTGTAATTGCTAATTGGCGCGACGGGCTCACGGATGATCTTGTTAAGCGTATCAATCGTGTCGGCGCCGGCAAATGCTCTGTTCCTGGTGATTGCTTCGAAAAGAATGCAGCTAAAAGAAAAGATGTCCGAACGATGATCGATCTCTTTGGTCTTGCCCTGCGCTTGTTCGGGCGACATATAACCCACGGTGCCCAGAATCATTCCCGGCTTCGAATGCTGCGGCAAGATGGCAGTGGCTACACTTCTTGCTCCTTCGCTGGCCGTCGCGGGTGATTGCTGCGGCTCGACCAGTTTTGCGAGACCAAAGTCCAGAATCTTTGCATAACCATCGTGAGTGACCATGACGTTGTCGGGTTTCAAGTCCCGATGCACAATTCCCGACGCATGCGCTTGCGCCAGTCCTTCAGCAACGTGCTGCAAGACCCTTAGTAGTTTTTTCAGCTCCATCCGTTCCTGATGAACCTTCTCGCGCAAAGTGACACCGCTTACAAACTCCATAGTGATGAAGTGGGTACCCGCGTGTTCGCCGATTTCGAAAATCTGCGCGATGTTGGGATGGCTGAGTGCTGCGGCAGATTTTGCTTCGCGAACAAAACGTTCCATCCGATCTCGTTGCGAAGCCACCTCTGCGGGCAGAATTTTCAACGCCACCTTGCGCTCGAGTTTCGCGTCTTCCGCCAGGTACACCTCGCCCATGCCACCCACGCCGAGCTGTGCGCGAATTTCATACCGACCTAGCTTTGTTCCGGGTGAAAGAGACATGGCGCGGTAGTCAGTCGTCAGTCGTCAGTAGTCAGTAGTCAGTAGTCAGTAGAAAGAGATTCTAGCTGAGTGTGTGAGGTTAAGTAATCGCGTCGCTGATTCGCAGGTCGGGAAGGGGACCCTGTCCCCGCCTTGCTTAATTATTCCATTCATCTTCCAAAGGAGATCATCAGAAGGCTACTTAGATCTCCCTGTTGTCGCGAATGCTTTCAATCTTGAGGCGGGGACAGGGTCCCCTTCCTTAACCTGCAAATTACGGTGGGTACTCAGTGGTTTTCCAGAGTCCTTCCACCTAAATGAAAAAGAGTGGCCGATGCGTGATGGCGGCGACGGGGAGACGAGGGCCGAAGAGGTTTGGCAATTCGTGTGATTTCGTGGATCGTCCTGCAAGTCGGAGCGAAAAGACAATCCACGAATTCACACGAAACATCACGAACAAAATGCATTCGTGCTGCTTCGCAGCTTCGAATCTCACCAGTTAACGGATCGGTTGGCCGCCAGAGACGTAGGTCGCAATGGTGTCGTGGTGCACGGCCATGTGCTCGCGTAAATCGAGTCCCGCCTCCTGCCGCGCTGGCCCTGATGCCGGCTGCGGCGGCGGTGCGCCGATAGCATTCCAGGAGTCGTAGCCCGTCACGGTAAGGAAGTTCCAGGGAGCTCCCTCGACGTGAGTGAAGATCACGCTGCGGCCGGGCGTGTCCTGCTCGTTGCGATCCAGTATCTGCCGGAGTTGCGGCCGATGTCCCGCCAGAGACCGGTAGTCGCTCACCACGTAAACAGGTTGCGCGTCCTTTGCGGGGACAAGCGCTTTCTGTACGACGGCCCAGGCTGGGCCCGTGACGAAGGTATCGCCGTGCCAGTCAGAGAGGGGTCCCAAACGTGTGTAGTAATCCTGGACGGCCTGTGAGGGAGCACTAGCGGTCAGCGTGATCTGTTTACCGAGCGGCGTGATCGAGACCAAATCCCACTCGCCTCCCTCACGATGGCGCATAATGATCGGAGTAACCTGTGGCTGGCCTGCTTCGGGAGCAGGTCCCTTCTGATAAGCATCAATGAGCTGCAGCAATTTTCCCGGCGCAGCCTTCGAGAAGTGGATGTGATAAAGCTCGAGGGCCGGCGCTTGCGCCACCGGTTGCTGAGCCGGCTGTTGCGCAACGGATACGGCGCCCATCAACAGCAGCGCTGCGAACAAGGGAACACCTTTAGTTAAATGCGACTTCTTCATTTGATCTCCTTGGGGATTGGAATTGGAATTGGAACTTGCGCGTCAGGAATCGACGCGATAGAAATGCTTTAGGGCGTGCGCATAGTATCTCCTGCTTGGAGGCGCGTCAACTGGCGGGACGCGGAGTGGCGGGACGCGGAGACGCGGAGAGGGGAGACGCGGGGACGGGGAGGAGATGTTTGGTGGTAGTTCGTGTGATTTGGTGGATCTTTTTTCAGTGGATGTAAAAGACGAACTACGAACTAGCACGAAATACCACGAGCCAGAGGAAGCCGATGTTTAGTGCGAGTTCGTGTTGTTTCGTGGTTCGTTTTCCTGTTCAAACTTAGAGGACGAACCACGAATTCACACGAAACATCACGAACAAAAGAAACCGATGTTTAGTGTTCGTTCGTGTGATTTCGTGGATCGTTTCCGGTCGGAGGTTAAAAGACGTGACGCCGTTGGGGCGCAGCCCAAAACAAATGACGAGCGCTACGGTGGGGCAGAGCCACCACCGCACATCAGGCGGCAAAGCCGGACCGCGAGGGTAGAAGTAGACGCGCGTACGCGGAGACGCGGGATGCTTGTGGCTTACCGCATGGCGGGCGGTAAGCCGACAAGATGATCCGCGAATTGATACGAAGCATCACGAACAGACCGAACATAATTCCAAAGTTGTTCATACATCGCTGCAAGTGGCATTCAAGCTTGAGGCGGGGACAGGGTCCACCTTCCTGACCTGCAAATGACCGTGGGTACTCGGTGGGCTGCTGACTATGGGATGCCGATGCGCCGCACCAGATCATCGAAACGCGGGTCGGAGCGCAGGCTCGTGAATCTTGGATCGTATTTGAGACGCACCACATTCAGGTCGCGGATCTCATTGGCTTTCTCGAGCCAAACGAAGGCCTGATCTTTGTCGCCCAGGGCGACATATACGATCGCGATCGAGGCCGGCGACACGTAACGCTGCTGCGATAGTTGCAGCAGCTCCGCGAGATTTTTTTGCGCTTCCGCTCGCTTGCCCGCCAGGGCATACGCACGCGCGAGCGCGGCTATTCCCAGGGATTTCCCACCGGACAGCTTCAGGACTAGCCTAAACTCGGAGATAGCATCCTCATACATCCCTTTCTCTTCGTAAACGAAGCCTAGTCGGAGATGCGCAAGAACAAAATTCGGATCCAGCTCCAACGTTTTGTGCAGATGCTCGAGAGCCTCGTCGGGCTGACCCCCCAGGGCAAGAATCCGCCCGACCCATGCGTTGATTGAAAGCGATAGCGGATCCAACTCGTGCGCTCGTCTTATCTCGGCCAGGGCCTCGGGTTGTCGCCCGATTACCGATAAGTAAATGGCGTACCAATGGTGGGCCACGGAATAGTTAGGATTGAGTTCAATCGCTCTTTTGAATTCACGCTCGGCACCTGCCCAGTCTCGGTCGTAATAATACTTTGTGTGGGCCAGGGAAACGTGAGGTTCGGCAAGCGTCTCATCTATCTCCAGCGCTTTGAGTGCAGCGGCCTTTGCTTTGGGTAACATCTCATTTGGCGGCATGTCTCCGCCAGCTTCAGGGCCCCCGAGGAGATTGTAGGTGTCGGCCAGACCACTGTAGGCCAGCGCAAAGTTTGGATCTCGTTCAATCGCCTGCTGAAAATACTGAAGGGCCTTCTGAAAACCTTCCTCATTTCGCTTGTTCCAGTGAAACCTTCCTCTCAAATAAAGCTGATAAGCCTCGTTGTTCTCGGTGTAGCGCTTGGCAAGTCCTTTCTCTGCACCGGAAACTTTGAGTTTGAGTTTGTCGACAATCTCTCGCGCAATCTCGCGTTGCGTCTGGAGCAACTCCGACATTTTCCGTTCATACTGCTCGCCCCAGAGCAGCTGGTTGGAACGAACGTCCACCAGCTCCGCGCTGATTGTCAGGTTGTCGCCGCGTTGCACCATCCTTCCCGACAGCACGGCGTTCACGCCCAGCTCCTGGCCGACTTTGACCGGATCTATCTCCCTTCCTTTATATCGAAAGACTGAACTTGTAGGACTGACTTTCAGGTTGGGCAACTGCGAGAGACGATAGATCAGCGACTCTGCCAAGCCATCGGAAAGATATTCAGTGTCCGCCTCACTGCTGCGATTCTGGAAAGGCAAAACGGCGATCGATTCAATGGCGACTTGGGTGGTGCCCGCGCGCAGATAGAGGCCGAGCCCGATCGCAGCAAGCACGAGGACCATGACGGCAATAGCAGCGGCAAGTTTGTGTTCCTTGATTCCGGAAATGAGGTATTCCGCACTGGAAGCTGTCTGAGCGGGGTTGGTCGGCGTTGTCTCAGCCAGAGCACCGGGGGCAGTCGGCGGGGTGCCCTCACTGCTGGTTGACACGGCCGCGCGCAATTCCGGCGGCACGGTGCGATCAATCTCAGCAGTAAGTTCAAGCTTGCGTTTCAGGTTGCGCAGATCTACCAGGAGGTCCCTGGCCGTCTGGTATCGTTCCTCGCGATTTTTTGTAAGCGTCTTGCTTACGATCCGATCCAGTTCGGCGGGTATCTCTGAAGCATAACGCGCGATAGGGGCCGGCTCTTTTTGGAGGATCAGAGAAATAGTCTCAGTCGGAGTCTCTCCGATAAACGCCACGTGTCCGGTCATCATTTCGTAGAGCACAGCGCCCAGACTCCATATATCCGTCCGCGCATCGACGTTAGTTCCTTTTGCTTGTTCGGGCGACATGTAACTCGCGGTGCCGATCACTGTGCCGGCGCCGGTGTTGACCATCGCTTTGGTAGGGACCTGGGTGTCGATAATGGAATCCGGTGGCCCGGTCAGCTTGGCGAGGCCAAAATCGAGCAGCTTGATGTAGCCGTCCCGCCTGACCATGATGTTCTCGGGCTTGATGTCGCGATGGATGATGCCAGCCTCATGCGCGGCAACCAGGGCTCCGGCCGCTTGAATTGCAATGTCTAGAATCTCATTAAGAAGCAGCGAGCCGTCGCGAATGCGCTGGCGGAGGGTGTCGCCGTCGATGAATTCAGTCGCGATGAAACGAGTGGCGCCGGTCGTTCCGATCTCGTGAATCGTCAGAATGTGTGGATGATTTAATGCCGAAGCTGCCTTTGCTTCCTGAATGAAGCGCTGCAAGCGTTGCTGGTCCGAGGCGAAAGCGTCAGGAAGGATCTTGATCGCTACTGTTCGATCCAATTCCGTATCGAGGGCCAGATAGACTTCGCCCATTCCACCCTCGCCAATCTTGGAGCGGATTTCGTAGCGACCGAGTTTTGTATTTGGTGGAAGAGACATTGCGGGGGTCCGCAGTCAGCGGTTGGGAGTTTAGCTGAGTTCTTATGCTTAGTGTTAGTTCGCGTGATTTCGTGGATCGTTTCCGACGGGAAGTTAAGAAATGTGACGCCGTTAGGGCGCAGCCCCAAAACAATGACGAGAGCTATCGGTGGGGCAGAGCCACCACCGCACACCAGGCGGCAAAGCCGGGGCGGAACGCGGAGGACGCGGAGATGGGGAGACACGGGGATGGGGGACGCGGGGATAGGGAAAATGATGAATGCGGAATTATGAATGATGAGTAGGAAGGATATCAGTGTTAGTTCATGAAGATGTCGTCTAACGTGTCGGACTTAGAACGAACCACGAATTCACACGAAACATCACGAACAAAGACCAAAAGCAACCGCCAAGACGCCAAGGGCGCAGAGTACGCCAAAAAAAGTTAACAACGCCGTAAGCCTCCTGCAACTCAATGCCTCCGGGAAGAGTGCCACTGTAAGAGGCGAACCAGTTGAACTCATGATCACGCGGCTTGCCGCGCGATTAGACTTTCGTTTGTCGGTGGAACTCGAGTTCAAAGGTCTTCTGGTTCTTCTATACCTTAAGCTGCCTTTTTTTCTTGGCGTGCTCAGCGCTCTTGGCGACTTGGCGGTTGGACGGCGGGGAGACACGGAGATTGGGGGACGCGGGGACGCGCGCTATTCAATTGACCTCGATAGATGCTGAGTGTCTACCGTTTGAGCAGGGAGTGTTTAGCGTTTGAGCAAGATCAGGATACCCGCAACGATGCCAAGCACAGCCAACGCCATCGTGACCGTTGAAGAGACTCTCATATCAAGCAAGTCCGGTCAGAATTAGCCAGAGGCCAAGTAGAATCATTCCCAAATTTCGACCCGCCAAACTGTTTGTTAGTGCCATGCGTTCTCCTTTTTTGAAAAGCGAAGAATCAGCAATCAGCAGTCAGTAGTCAGCGGTTGGGAGTTTAGCTGAGTTTTTATGCTTAGTGTTAGTTCGCGATTTCGTGGGTACTGATGCAGTTTGGGCAAGGGCTCAATGTCAACCGGGAGCGGTAGCGACCGGGTTCGCAGTGCAGCATTCAAAGTAGAGGAAACCTCAATGTTGTTAGTAGAAGGTCACGCTATGACCCGGTCGCTACCGCTCCCGGTTCTGACATTGGAGGGTAACGCGGCCCTTTGCTCAAACTGCATCAGTACCATTTCGTGGCTCGTTGTCCTAATCGGAGGTCGCGGTGACATGGGGTGGGGGAGATGTAAAGAACGAACCACGAATTTACACGAAACATCACAAAAAAAGCGTTGACAAGTCTGCGCACTCCAAAAGCTTGAGACCCTGATTGCATCGACTTAACTTATCGGCGCTGGCAGTGGCTTTCAGCTTGAGGCGGGGACAGGTGGCCGGGGCTGTCCAAGGTCCAAGGTCCAATGTCCAATGTCCGTTCGGCGAAAGTTGACTAGTGCCGCTGACTCGCAGGTCAGGAAGGGGACCCTGTCCCCGCTCTTTTCTTAGTCATCCACTCTTCACCTTCCAGAGGAACTTATCACCGGGCTGCTTAGATTCCCTGTCGTTGCTAAGCGGTTCTCGATCTTGAGGCGGGGACAGGGTCCCCTTCCTGACCTGCAAATCACCGTTACCACTTTGCTCCTTTGGGATCTTTGCGCGAAAATCTACACTCACGATCTCTCAACCGGTCTCACAAAGGAAGAATCATGAATAAGGCTGTTTCGTTTTTGATCTTAGTTTCATTCGCGCTTACCACAATTGCGCCGCTTCACGCACAACAGCAGACGCCGTCTCCGGACGACGTCGTACGCATCTCAACCAATCTGGTTCAGATCGATGCGGTAGTGACCGATAAGGACGGCACTCCGATCCGGGATCTCAACGCCGCCGATTTTGAAGTGTTGCAGGATGGAAAGCCGCAGAGGATTGTTTCGGTATCGTACGTCAGCACTGAGGTTCCCGATCCCAAACCGTCAGTTGCGAAGGACAAGTCGGATAAGAGTGCTCCACTCGCGCCGCCTACTCGCACACGTCCCGCGAATGCCGGACGTATCCTCACGTTTGTGGTCGACGACGGCAGTTGTTCTGCTTCGCGGATTGGCATACTGGCTGCGCAGGAAGGACTCGAGAAATTTGTTAACCAGCAGATGCGGCCCGACGATCTCGTTGCTGTCTATCAAACCCGAAGCGGCAGCAGCGTCTTACAGCAATATACTTCGGACAAAGCTCAATTGCTCCGAGTAGTTAAAAAGATACGCTGGTATCCGCCGCGTGGCGTTTGCGCGAATGACGGCGCCGGCGACTTTTTCGACCGGGCCCAGGTTACGGGCGGCCTGAAGGACAAAGGGAACCCGGTCGAATTTGAGAGTGCGGCGGAGAAAGCGAACCGCGCCAACACTGAAAACCGCTTGCGCGATAATCAAGTGGTGGGCCTGGTCGGCGTACTTCGTTACATCACTCGCGGCTTGCAACGTGTACCCGGCCGCAAAACAGTCTTTCTGTTTTCCGATGGTATACCGTTGATGGCCTCAGACTCGACACAACGTGGTGCGCCGAATACTTCAGCACTTGTAACCTTAAGACAGGGTGAGTCTGGCGGTGCGATGCGCGACCTGATCGACTTCGCAAATCGTGCTTCGGTTGTTTTCAACACCATCGACGTGCGCGGCATGCAAGCCCCTGGCGCGAGCGCTGCCGATGACTTTGATAACGTTGTGGGTCGTGGGGGGACGGGAAACATCCAGGCAACCAGTATCGTTGCGGCGAACCGCGAAGCTGCGACCCAAAGTGCGCACAGTGGGTTGTATTATCTGGCGAATGAAACGGGTGGCAGGTTCTATACCAACATGAACAACCTTGATGTCCCTGTGAGCCGTGCCCTCGCCCTCGAAAGGGGTTACTACCTGATTGGCTACCAACCCGAAGCCGACACTTTCAAGGGAAAGAATTTCAATAAGATCGAAATTAAGGTTAAGCGCCCGGATGTGAATGTTCGCGCTCGCTCAGGGTTTCTTGGAATCACGGACGAAGAACGGCGTCCGAAGAAGCGCTCCGGCGACAGCGAACTCTATGAGGCTATCGCCGCACCTTTGCCGAAGGCTGGATTGAATCTGCGGCTCACTGCTTTTTTTAATAATACGGAAGCGGAAGGCAGTTTCGTCCGGACACTGCTGTATCTCGATGGCGGGCAACTTTCTTTCGTCGACGAACCGAATGGAATCAAAAAGGGCGTCTTCGACGTCGTTGCCGTGACACTAAACGAGAAGAATGAATTGGTTGACGAATTCAACCGGACTCATACGATTCGTTTTCCTGCGGCGAACCTCACGGACATCACGCAGAACGGACTGGTTTACTCAGCCGATATTCCGGTGAAAAAGCCCGGTGTTTATACCTTTCGTGTCGCCATACGCGATGTCGCGTCAAAACAGTTGGGTTCGGCGGGGGAACAAATTGAGGTTGTGGACCTGAAGAAAAAGAAGTTGCTGATATCAGGACTGACAGTCGGCGAGGCGAATTTACAAGACGGCAAGCCAGTAATTCCAACAGTCGAGAAGGGCCAAAGCGGGTTTGCGGCTGTTGCCTCAGTTTCACACGCCGCCATCAGACGTTTTCAGCCGGGGGCGATCCTCGGTTACTCCTATAAGATCTTTAACGCGGAACTTGATAAAACGTCGCGACGGCCGAACCTGACCGTGCAAGTTCGTCTCTTCCGAGATGGACAGGTTGTTAAGGAAGGCGCGCCGCAAGCGTCACAGTTGGAACCGCAGGCTGATCTGACTCGCATCAATGACTATGGATTTTTGCGTTTGCAACCCGAAATGATTCCCGGCGACTACGCCTTGCAGGTTGTCATCAAAGATTTGACCAGCAATCAAACGATCTCGCAGTGGATTGATTTTGAAGTCGTGAAGTGAAGCGAACGCGGGAAGCGGGACGGGGAGACGGGGCGACGTGGAAGGCTTCTTCGATTGAAATGAGGTCGAACCGGAAGCGTAGAGCCGGTTGTAAGAACTCGATACAAATAACGCTGAAAGCGTTGGCTAATTGGCTTTTCTCACAGCCTCGGTAGCGACCGGGCCGCATTGCCAATTGCCGATTAGTTGAGGTCAGTACCACCAGGCGGTAGCCGGTGGCCCGGTGTCCTAGCACTCAAACCTTGCGGCATCGCCCCCAACATCCAAAGGTTCGAGTAATGAATCATTACCAGGCGTCCTGAGTGCTAGCGCACCGGGCCACCGGCTACCGCCTGGTGGTACTGACCTCAACTAATCGGCAATCCGCAATCCATCCAAACCCGCCCGCTATCGCCGGCGGTGCTGACACCGCCGATCAGGTCTCATTTTAATTCCACAATCGCGATAGCGCCGGGGGGGAGAGTGACCGCGACGGAATTCTGCGCGTTACCCAAGCCGAGCGGTTTCCCGGTAATCCAGTCGGTGGCAGTGCCGAGTTGTTGGCCGGTTGAGATCGTCGCATTGACAGTAGCGCTGCGGTCGACGATTGCGAGGCCCTGCTGAGGTTTAAAGACGCCGTTGTTATTTATCAGAGTAACTAGCCAACTGCTGTTCGTGCGGTTGATGAGATACTCAACATCTCCGCTGACTTTGATCGGAGTCGCATCGGCAAAGACATGTGCCAGCATGTGCGCTGCGAAAGGTGTGACTCGTTCATCCAGACCAAGGAGATCAGGTAAGGCGTTAAAGACCACGATTCCCTTCCCGACCTTGTTCACAGTAACGAGCGGATCGCCGCTTGTCGCATCAATCAAAGTCGTCGCTCCCTTCAACTCCACCTTCTCATAGCGAAACATCTGACCGCTTAAGTCCTGAGATTGCTCACCGGTTGCCAGACACCGTGCAGAGTCCGCTTCTGCACTGGCGTGTGTTAGATGAACGCCGAGAAGGTTTTCAGGAAGGCCCCGGGTCTGGGCGGCGTTGAGGACGAGCACACCGCCGTTACGGACATGTTCACTGATCTTCCGGATCCAGGCAGTAGTCCATTCGATTCTTCCTCCAACGATAACGGCGCGATAACTCGCGAGCGGATTTAACGCAGGACCTCTTTCGTCTTTTGCAAGGGTCTGCGATGCATGTGGCACCGGTGCTCCCTTGCGCACGCGTGAGGTCGTCTGCCCGCTGTCGGCGGGCTGTTTGAGAGGGTCATTCGAAGGAGATTTCGAGTCGGTAGTCTCCGATTCTTCGGCAGGGTTTACGCGTCCATCACCCTGGCGCCCGGGGTTCTGAACCGTTTGCGACTGTTTGCGCTGCTGATCGATGTGATGGAGTAGACCTTGGACCTTGGACTTTGGACTTTGGACATCCGCTGAGGAAGCCGCAACGATCACATCGAAGATATTTCCAAAGACGCCTGAGACAAACGCCTGGCGATCACCACTCGCTGGTTCGCCCTCGACAACCAACCCGGGAAAGTAAGCAACGCCGAACAGCTCGCGCAGCGCACGATCCCCGCGGCTGATTTGCGAAACGCCAAAGGGCCACTGTGGATAGTCTGTCATTTCCCAGCCGTGCGCGGGATCAAGCAGGAACGCCACCGGCGTGTAGGGCGTGCCGCGGTCCGGGTGTGTCTCTACAAAACGCATGAACTCGTCGGTGATACGGCCCAGGGGATTGAGTTGAAAAGGATGTTCGCCGGGGCCAGGTTTGAAAAACTGATCGAAGCCCTGCTCGAGATAAATCGCGGAGGCCCCCGACATGTAATACATGTAATAACTCTTGCGATACCAAGAGAGCGATGGACCCATCGTCGGGCCGTAGCGTGAATGCAGGAAATTGTTGGGCCCCGCGAAGTTCTGTTGTTTTGTAAACGTAGTCGCAGTGTCGCCGAAGTTCGGCGCATGGTAGTAAGCGAATGCGCCACCAAACTGCCGCGCTGCACCTCGTGTGAACGCGATGCGCATTCCCCACATCGGCTGCACCGCAGCGGTTTCCATGCCGAGAAGTTTCACGCCCCATGCTGCCAGGGCATGAGCGTACGTCGTGCTGGACGTGGATTGAGCGGGAATGAGTTTGTCCCACATTGCCCCTGTCGGAGCATGGAAGATAGCGCTCCACTTCTTATCGAGCGCGCTCGTGTAAAAAACCCGATGCGCCTCGAGCAACTCCTGGCGCGACATCCGGGGCGAAATCCTTAGATCTGTCGCAGCCAACGTTGTGTAGACATAGCCGATGCTTTCGCCGGAAATCCATCCCAGAAACTGATTGCGCAACTCGCCATTTAGTAAAGCCCAAACGGCCCGGCCTTCATCTTCGGTCAACTTGATCGTGCCGTAATTGATTAGCACGCAGAATGGCATTTTGGTTTCACGCAGGTGACGAAGAAACGCGCTGCCTTCCTTGAGATACTCGCCCAGGTTGTTGATGTAGATCACGGGCACGACGAGTTTCGAGTCAAAGATCGGCACCTGCTTCGCACCCTTGTACGTCGCTACAAATTCTTCGATAGGCTCGGCGTTGAAGGGATAGAGCGGGCGTTCAGTTTCCGGCTGGTCGTAACTCGACCAGAACTCCCTGGCGATGTTCCAGGGCATGAAAAAATCACGGCCGGCGATCTGCGGCCGCTGCCAGGAGTTCGGGATTGTCGTGGGCAAGGCGGCAGAAATCAAAGGCGAGAGCGCAGTGCCCTGTTTATGCAAGTCGTGCAAGTAGCGCATGCCGGCGAAATCGGGTTTGCGTCTGCCCTCTGGAACATAGCCGACATCGTTTGTGATCAAAACTGAATCAACGTGACGGCGCGCCTCCGCAGCTTTCTCGACGACAATGGAGATTCGCGCCGGACCTTTCTCGAGTTTTGTCTGGGCGCCGTCCCAGACAAAGGCCCACTTCCAGTACATACTCATTTCGTCATGCGGATCCATCACGTCTTTCCCGCCAAACTCATGACGAAATACTTCGCGATTGTTTTGGTTGATGCGGACGACGAGGTTCTCCGTCCTGGTTGCCCAGTCAGCATAGCGAATCCAAAGCTTGTAATCGGCGGCGCGGGGTACTTCAAACTCCTGATAGAGTTCCGCTGCGGTTTCGTCGGCGCTCGCCGCGGCCGAGTTCCATTCACTTTCGCCGCCCTGAGACCATTCAGCGGAAACACCGGGACCGTTGATGCCCCAACCAGGAGCTTTTGATTTTGGCAGACCGAGCCAGGAAGGATTCAGGATCGGCTCGCCGCGACGGTCGGAAGCGAGCCCGCGCATGTTCTCCGCCTCGTACCAGAGGTATTCATAGGGCGGGGACACGGAGACGCGGTGACGCGGCGACACGGAGACGCGGAGACCCGGGGAAACGGAGACCTTGGAAAGAAGAGTTGATGATCCGGCAACTGCAGCTGGAGACAGCCGTACTGAAATTATCAAAAGGGCCAACAGAAAAAACAATCCAAATTCCCTACATGCCAAAGTTCGGCCAACAATCGTCATGGGCAACCGCTGCTTATTACATTTCGTGGTCATTGTCGCTCGGCTGACAACGGCTTTGCGCCGTGCAGTGCGGTTAGGCTTTGCCTTACCGTCGGCTTCTAACAAATCTTTTGGAGGCTATGCCTCCGTTACCTGTCTTCCCCACCGAATCTTATCGATATCCACAAGCAGCGGCTCGTCGTCCAACGGCCTCTTGTTCCAGAGCCGTACACTTGAATACCTATAGTCTTCAGCGTTTTCTACCAAACCCGCCCTGACAGGGTTTTGATGTGTGTAGTTTACACGTTGCATGAACATTCCCTCGCTCGTCAACAGGCGAATGTTCGGATGATGATTCCAAAGGGAGTAACAATGTTCACGGCCATAATCTTCGTGCCTCAATTTCTTAGTGAAACTGAATATTGAGATTGTTTTAAGAAATCAATGACTCGACGGCCGATGATCCCATTGATGAAGCGCTGGATCTCGCTCGCCCTCTTTGCGCTGTCCGTTACAACATGAAGATGATCGGGCATCAAGACGTAAGCAAAAAGTAGAAAGCCGCCTGAGGCGCGGGCTTCGTTGAGAGCCTCGCAGGCGACTGACGCGAGGAGGTCTTTGCGAAACACGTGGAGCCTATTGTGGGTGACAGAGGTTAGATAGTAGGCAGGGGTGTCTGGTGAGGGTGAGAACATTGTGAGGTAGCTCCCTTTGTTACGTTACATTGGCGGCGCAGCCGCCCAGGATCTTGAATTAACTCTGACGGTGAGGCAAGCCTCACCCCACTGATGCGGCGGCCAAGCCGCATGCTCATTCCTTTGCTTGGAACTTGTTAAGGAAGGCTGGGCGGCGCAGCCGCGCAGAATCTTGAACTAACTCTCGGTGAGGCAAGTCTCACCGCACTGGTGCGGCGGCAAAGCCGCGATGCGTCGCCGTTTCTCCGTGTCTCCGTGTCTCCGCGCCCCCACTACCCCAGGGCGTCGAGACATTCCACCAGACTTCGCTGCCTGCATGTGAACATCGGTGTGTCGCGCAGTGTGAACGCACTCGCTTTTGTCTCCCGCAGCTCCTGGACCAAATCGAGAAAGTCGGCGGGGTGATTTGTTTCAAACGCGACCACAAACTCCTGGTCGTCAAGCCCAAACGAATACGTCGTGTGCAATTTGACAGAGCGATACTTGGTACCGATCCGGATGTGCTCGTCCATCATCTCCTGACGCTGATCCGGTGTCCGCGCATACCAATCGCGCGTCTTAACGAAAGGGTAGACGAAAAGATAATCAGACTTGCCAGGGATGATGTGCAGTCGATCCTCCACATGTTCGGGATTGTCCTTATCGATGTACATCGAGCGCTTGGTCATCGAGAGAAACGACTGGGCCGGCTCGATATACTTGGCCATCTCCGTGGCATTTATTCGCGCAGTCATCTCCTGGAACGGCTCAAGTTCATAGCCGATGCGCCAGATCATGAAATCGACGTTGATGCGCAGACCGACGGTAGAGTAACTATTGAGCAAAAGACGAGAGCGGTAGTCCTCAACAGTGCGAACAAACTCGTTCTTGCATTCCTGCTTTTCGATTGCTGATAACAAGCGCCATGCGGGCCGCGCGCCGTAGAAAGTGAAGTTTACAAACTGCCTTGGCAGCTTCGACTTTTGTTCTTCAACCTCCGCACAAGTCGGTGCGAGACGAAGCGAACCGCGCAGTGCATTACCTGGGTCCTTGTCGCTACTCATGCAGTATTCACCTCGGCAGCAGACTATCGTGAAAGCGCGTTCGGAGAGCTCCTGTCACAGGAGAGGAAGTTATTCTGCCCACTCTCAAGTCTGATTGCAACCGGGCATTCAGCGATTGCCGGCTGTCCGCATCTACCGAGTGGCGTGTTATACTCCGTTCGTTTTTTTCAACAACCCACATCAATGGAGAACCAGGGGAAACCGTAAAAATGAGGTCTGTAGAGTTCGCGTTGATTTTGTCCGCGACAATATTTCTTGCCAGTGCCTGCAGCGAGAGCGTCGTAACCACGAATAACAGTCAACCATTGGGCTCCCCTGCTCCCTCACTACCGGCGGCAACGCCCGATGAACTTGCCTCCGCGCGTATTAATTTTCAAAAGCATTGTGCTGGCTGTCACGGTGAGAGAGCCGACGGCGGCCTCAAAGAGGTTGACGGCAAGAAGTTCAAGGTTCCCAGTCTCAGGGAGGGTCACGCTCTTGAGCACACTGACGAGAAGTTCATTGTGCAGATCAGCGAGGGCGATGACGAGATGCCGGCGTTCAAGGATAAACTTAACCCGGAAGAAATTAAGGAGCTGGTGCGGTTTATCCGCAAGGAATTTCAAGGGAAGTAGTTCTACGAAACCACTTCCTAATGTGAGCTTTTGTGCTTTGAACTTGGTGCTTGAATGTCTGAAACGGTATTTGGCCTTGAAGACGCAAATTGGTTCAACTACAAAGCACAAAGTTCCTGGTGTTCAGCACCCATAGCTCAGTTGGATAGAGCGTTTGACTTCGAATCAAAAGGTCGCAGGTTCGAGCCCTGCTGGGTGCACCAAATTTTGAGACCCTTAGCTTATGCTGGAAACTGATTCAATCGCCGCAGTCGGCGCCAAACTCGCACTAATCGGTTTTCGCTACGACGAGAACTCTTCCTTTATGAAAGGTGCGGCCGACGCGCCGCCACAAATTCGAGCGGCGCTTCGTTCGGATGCTTCGAATTTGTGGAGTGAAGCAGGTGTAGACGTGGGGCTGGAATCGGTTTTTTTCGATGCCGGTGATGTTGAGCCGGTTTCGGGAACCGAAATGCTTGGTCTGATTCAGGATTCGATTCGAACCCTGATCAGTGATGGCCTGGCTCCTCTCGCCCTGGGCGGCGACCATTCGATTACCTATCCCATCATTAAAGCCCTAAGCAAGAAGCACCCCGAATTGAGTGTTCTGCACTTCGACGCGCATCCAGATCTCTATGATGAAATGCAGGGTAACCGCTACTCACATGGCTGCCCTTTCGCTCGAATCATGGAGGAAGGGCTGGTAAAGCGGCTGGTGCAGGTGGGCATTCGCACAATTAACGGACACCAGAGAGAACAGGCTGAACGATTTGGAGTTGAAGTTTTGGAGATGCGGCGCTGGCAAGAGGATTTAGTCCTTAAGTTTGATTCGCCGGTTTATATTTCGTTTGATATGGATGCCCTCGATCCCGCTTTTGCTCCCGGCGTTTCTCACCGCGAACCGGGGGGGCTCTCGACCAGACAGGCAATCGATCTAATTCAAAGGTTAAAGGGAAATGTGATTGGCGCGGACATCGTTGAATTCAATCCGCGAATGGATCCGGTTCAAATCACTGCGGCCGTCTGCGCGAAGCTGTTGAAAGAGATCGCTACGAGAATGCTTGAAGCCGTAAACGGAAACGCCCTCGACGGAAACAGGAAACAGTAGTCACGCAATCACCCTACGCGCCGTGCGCGGTATTGCCGGACTCATCACCCGCCCGCAGGGGTCTGCTGTCACGGTGAAAAGGCCGAAAGTGGAAGTTCAAACCTCGGTACCTTACCTGCACTGATTCTCGGCACCCCTCCCACCAATTATTCTGGACAAATCTCCACACAGCGTTGTAGAGTGTTTTCAGGCGGCCTTCCGCGCTGTCATCCAATAAGCTCCTCACTCACGCTTCATTTTCCTGACATTTAACGAGTTTGCGTTACCTGCCAAGGGTAACACTCAACGCAATAAAGCCCGCAACAAAACCCGATACCTCAGTCATGACAACTCACGCTTTATCTTCTGACTCGGCAGAGTCGAGCCTTCTAAAACAAAGCAAGGACTCCGGACAATCGCCGAACGACCAGGAGAGTAAAACCGGCGAGATCGACCGTCTGCTCGAGCGAATCGAACCGGGCGTCCGAGAACCTGTATCCATAGTGTTCTCGTCGCTGCTGAGCCTCTTGCGGCAAGTGTCAGTGTTTGAGAACCTGCGGCAAGGGCGACCAGTCGATGATACTGGAACAGCGCTCGACAGTTTTCGCAATGAAGCAAACTCACTGATTGATTTCATGCTCGCGACTGCCACGACAACCGCCCGCCAGGAGGAATTGCTGTCAGAGACGCTCGATGGAATTTCATTCGCACTGAGCCACGACGTGAAACGGATATTCGATTCCGAGTTGAAGGCGCTCAATTGGAAAGCAGGCGAGCAATTTGGCAAAGGCAAAGTAGCCTACGTCCAGGGACTGCTTACTAACTGTCTGCAACAATCAACCATCACTCTGGCCCAGGTATTTGACCCCAGTCTGGACGGAGCCAGGTTGTTTGTTAACTACAAGACCAGGCTAATGGAGTCGCTGATTCTGTGTCGCGATTTGACGGAGATGCTACAGGCGGTGGGCGCTTGCGAAAGCGACATCGCGCTGCATTTTCCCATTCTGGCGGAACGCGTAAGCAGGTTTCGCAACGAGTCGATGCAGTTTCTGATGTATCGGGACTGGCAGGAATTCGAAACGATTACTGAGAGCCTGCTGGTTTCTGTTCCGGAAACATCAAAACCTGGATCACCAATACATTCTTTTAAGTGCTATCTGGAGACATTACTGGGGCAGGTAAAGTTGCGGGCCGTGCTCGTCGATGTGTTTTGCGATTTCTTTCCTGACGGCGAGGCTACAGATCCGGACTGGGGTGAAGCACACAACCGACTGGCCTTCGAATTATACCGGGCCGAGCTGTCCGCAATTATCGAACGAGGCTACAGCCCGGAGGCTTCGGAGCAGCACGAGCTTGTTTAAGCACCGGCAATTTGCGTCTCCCCCGTTTGGCGCCGATCGAGGGGAACATAGTTTCTCGTGCGATAACCAAGATAGACCTGGCGCGGCCGGGCGATCTTTTGATCCGGATCGTCGAGTAGTTCGACCCATTGAGCCAGCCAACCCGATGTTCGCGGTATCGCAAACAAAACGGGAAACATGTCCAGCGGAAAACGCATCGCCTGGTAAATGATCCCCGAATAAAAATCCACGTTGGGATAGAGTTTGCGCTTCACGAAATACTCATCTTCAAGCGCAATACGCTCGAGTTCCAGCGCGATGTCCAGTAGCGGATCTTTACCGGTTACTTCAAACACTTCGTAAGCCACCTGTTTAATGATCCGCGCGCGCGGATCATAGTTTTTGTAAACCCGATGGCCAAATCCCATCAGGCGAAACTCTCCGGCCTTCACGCGCTTCACGTAGTCGGGAACCTTATCGACGGAGCCGATATCATTCAGCATCCGCAGCACCATCTCATTGGCGCCGCCATGCAAGGGGCCATAGAGCGCAGCCGCCGCGCCACCCAGTGATGAAAAAGGATCCGTCTGGGCACTGCCGATACTGCGCATCGCGTTGGTGCTGCAGTTCTGCTCGTGGTCGGCGTGCAGAATGA
This sequence comes from Pyrinomonadaceae bacterium, assembly GCA_051000815.1. GTDB lineage: Bacteria > Acidobacteriota > Blastocatellia > Pyrinomonadales > Pyrinomonadaceae > PSRF01. Next base: position 4,270 of record JBPCNX010000023.1, on the reverse strand, counting down.
AAAGCACGCTTAATGCGCGTTCCAATACGGCGTTGGGTTGATACTTCAACTCCGTAGTCTTGAACATCATGTTGAGGAAGTTGCCCTCATAAGTCAGGTCGTTATCGGGATAGGAGTACTGCATGCCGATGCGATGCCGGAAGGCAAAGGCCGCGATGGTCGGCACCTTCGCGATCAAGCGATAGATCTGTTTGCGGCGCAGCTCTACGTTGAAGATTTCCTTGGCATCAGGATAGAAAGTCGAAAGCGCGCCCAGGGTGGCTTCAAACATTCCCATCGGGTGAGCATTGTAATGAAAACCATCTATAACCTTCTTGATGCTCTCATTAATGAACGTATGGTACGTGATGTTCCACGTCCAGTCTTTTAACTGTTCGGCCGTAGGTAATTCTCCGTGAAGTAACAAATAGGCAACTTCGAGATAGGTGCTTTGTTCGGCGAGCTGATCGATGGGATAGCCGCGATATTCAAGGATGCCCTTGTCACCGTCGATGAACGTGATGCGACTTTTGCATGAGGCTGTGTTCATGAATGCCGGATCGTAGGTCATCAGGCCAAAGTCATCAGGGGCGCTTTTGATCTGGCGCAAGTCCATCGCCTTGATGGTGCCGTTTTCGATCGGCAGTTCATATTGCTTGCCAGTACGGTTATCGGTAACGGTCAAAGTGTCGGCACTCATTGCAGTCCTTCTCCTGAAGTAACGTTAGAGCTCTAAGTTTCGGTAGGCAAGCAGATTAACTCTGACGTGGCCGACTAATCAAACCGGGCGGGTGCGGTAAGGTGAAATTCGACTTTCTACAAGGAAGGCTGATTTAGTTACGGTTCAGTTTGGTCTTCTAACACTTCTGATTCACACCGGGCTTCAGCCCGGTGAACATAGGGCGATGTTGTCAGTACCACAACGCGGGTTAGCGTGTGGCTCCGCACCGACCGTACGACGGCAGCGCTGATGTCAGTACCACCGAGCGACACGCTACCGCGTTGTGGTACTGACATCATCGTACGGTTAACCCAGTGCCCGCGCATTAGTTCAGGTAAACACTCTGCGAATTCTCAGCATCATCGCTTTCATTGCACTAATGATTCTTCGAAGCATAAGAAACGAAATGATCAGAAACACCACGATCAGTCCAATCAAGGCCAGGGGAGCAAAGATCGAGAGCAGCACGGAGCCTACAGCGATTACGTCTTCTGTGAGGCTAACAACGATATTGGAAGCAGGCTCGGGACTGAGGTTGATGGCCGCGCGCGCTCCTGCTTTGGTTCCGTGCGCGCTCAGTGCCAGTCCTCCGCCCAGCAGGAACGCCGCCACTTGCACTCCCCGATCGAAGTCGCCAAAGGCGGTGGCGGCCAGGACCGCCCCCGCGGGAACTCTGATGAACGTATGAAGCGCGTCCCAGATGTTATCGACGTAGGGAACTTTGTCGGCGATGAACTCGACGAGATAGAGAGCGATCGCGAGACCGATGATCCACCAGCTTGTGAGAATGTCGAGTTCCCCGGGTAACGTCAGATGAGCGAAGCGTCCGAGCAATCCCAGGGTAGCCACCGCAGCGTAAAGATTGATTCCGGAAACCCACCCCGCTCCCATCGCAATCGCCAGCGTGCTTATCAGATTCATCAGTCACCTCCAGGATGCAAATACGACTGCAAGTGCGAAGATGTTCAGGCGCGTAGCGGCACGATCCACGAAATCACAGCAATCCAGGGGAGTGCCCTAGTTTGGTTTTCGTAACGCAAGCTGTTAGTTTGCGCGCGCCTTGAATGCCATTCATTCAGCGCAAACTACAATTTGCGTTACAGATTAGGGCGCTACTCAATCCAGATATCTGTGGCTCGCCTTAAGGAACTGCGTTAGAATCGCGCCGCTTTCCAATTCTTAAAACAAACACGGTTTACGATTCACTTCCTTAGGAGGCCCCCATGAACGTAAAGAAACTGGTGTTGACCATCATCGTGATCTTCGTCGTCGCGAACCTGACTGGATTCTTCATTCACGCGATCCTGCTGGCGCCGGATTACATGGCCGTGAAGGAACATTACCGCCCCGAAGGTCAGGAAAAGATGATCTTTATCTATCTGGCCTATCTCGCTTTTGCAATCGGTTCCGTTGTGGTTTACGCCAAGGGTGTCGAAAACAAGCCCTGGCTTGGTCAGGGCTTAAGGTTCGGAATCTTGATGTGGTTGGTCCTGGCGGTGCCATCGTTTTTGATTGCTTACGCTGTGCAAGAGGTGCCCACTATGTTGATGGTAAAGCAGGTTCTGTTTGAGGGTGTGGACAAACTTCTGCTGGGAGCAATCACCGCGGCTTTGTATCGCCCGTAGCATTAAACTCTCAGGCGGGATTTTCCTCGACATTTCGAACACGTGAATAAAGAAAAAGTGGCCAGCTGCGCGAGCAGGCCACCTTTATCACAAGTGCGCGTCCTTCTTTAATTTGGACTATCGTTTTGCTCGTTTGATTTCTCGGTCAGCCAGTTTCCTTGCGTCGTTAGCCTGCCGTTCATTCAAACCCAGATCTTGCAGGGTCTGACCTAGGCTTCTACCTGAAGCAAGGCCGGAAAGAATAGCGTTGCGAGTGATACCTGGGTGTCGCGCCCTAAGGTTTTGCGAGAGACGCGTCGCCGCAACATAGTTACCAAACTTCAAGTTCGGGTTCGTCAGCAAAGCAGACTGGTATCCGTTTCTCAGGTCGTTTGCGCTCGTATGCAGCGTACGAGCGATACCCGGGTTGTTTCTCAATTCCTCATTCGCATGCTTCAGATTGTTGCTGGCGAGACGCGCCCGCTCCAGACCATCGTCAGAACGGCCACGGGATTTCTCAGACGCCGTGTCCAATCCTTTATCAGAACGTCCTCCAGAACGCTCAGACGCATTGCCGAGTCCTCTATCAACGCCAACTCCCGGCGGCCCACCATGACTGCCAGCCCCGCCTCCAGATCCCCTACCGCCCCCTCCGCCCCGGCCGCGGCCCTGACCATATGTCGATATCGCCAAGCCAATTGCGAGCAAGCATGCAAAGACGGTTAACAGCATTCTGCGAAATTTCTCGTTATTCATTACCTACCTCCGCTTTCTACATTTTCGATTCAATGAGATTAGCATCGGGACAAGAGGAGAGAGTGGAATTCATTATAGCCCTTTGAAGGCAAACAGGAGGGCTAAGTGGGGAATACAAGCCTTTTATAATAAATAGGGGGCTGTAAGGAGTGAACTACAGTTTAGATAAGACAGCCCCAAAAGCTGACCGACGGATCTGGCAGCCGCCTATTTCACACCCAATAGCTCGACGTCGAAGAGTAATGTCGAGTTGCCGGGGATGTCGGGTGGTTTGCCCCTGGGGCCGTAACCCAGATTGGATGGAATAGTCAATTTTCGTTTTCCGCCGACCTTCATCGATATCAAGCCTTCGTCCCAGCCTTTGATCACCTCTCCCACGCCGATTCTAAAATCCGCGGGCGTACCGCGATCGACAGAGCTCTCAAACTTCTTGCCGTTCTCCAGCGTGCCCGTGTAATGAACTGTAATTGTTTGTCCCCTTTGCGGCGTGGCACCAGTACCTTCAACGAGGTCGACATACTTGAGGCCAGAAGCAGTCTTGATTTCGGAGCCGGTGCTGCCACGCTTGGCCAGGATATAGGCAACTGCGGAGAGCGCGAGCACAACCACCACAACGATAGCTATGATCCTCATGTTGCGGTTCTTGCCCGTCGGCGAGCCGGCGCTGCTCGTGGGATACGTGCCCTTCGGGCGTTTCCTCGCCTTACTGATTTTTCGATGACGACTTTGCGGCAAGTTATCAGCTCCTGTGCGTGGTGTAATCGGTGGCTAGTCTTATAACCTGTTTCCCGAGTTCGTTCAAACAAGGCAAATCAACGACTCTCCTTATTTCTATTCGCAGCCAACAATCCTGCCTAAGAACACGAACCTCTTAAATTATCGACCTCAGCAGGGTGGTAAAGGCGGTGTTCATTACAACAGCATCCATGATCACATGAACAGGAAAAGTAAGCGTGGCGCAGACCGCTCTACCTTGTAACCTTTCCTCAAACAAAAAGTGCAAGGCAAAATTATTGGGGAAGTCCGACTCGCCGCATCAGATCCTGGAAGCGTGGATCTGAGCGGAGAATGTCTAAACCCGGGTCGATGCCGAGATTCTGCATCTGAAGTTCGTGGGCTGAGTAAGCTCTTTCGAGCGACTGAAACGCGAGGTGGTTCTCACCCAGCCCGGCGTAGAGAGTGGCCAAGTCAAAGGGCGAGACGTATTGTT
>JBPCNX010000022.1:0-54177 GCA_051000815.1 Pyrinomonadaceae bacterium | reverse complement strand
ATATTGTGGGGCAAGAGAGACGGTTGGTGAATCCTCCGTCTCAAGTGGTTGCTGGGGTGAGGACAGTGACCACAAAAATGGATGGGCGCGACGCACTCCCACGTATGTCGCGCCCATCCGCTTTTTTTGGTAAGCCTTCAGACTTTATTCACTGTATCCTTGCAATCACCTTCCCGAGTTACGCTCTTAGCCGCGAGACGGGATCACGAGTGATTGTGCCGAGAATGGGAGTCTGAAGTGCAAACTAAGAGGCAGATAGTGGACGTTCGCCTGGCGGCACAACCCCGCCGCTACCGCGTGCACATCGGTCGAGACCTGCTGGACAACGTCGGTGATCAGACCCGGGAGTGTTTGGGCCCTCAATCCAGCCGCGTTGCGATCATCTCGAATCAAACAGTCTTTGATCTCTACGGTGCGCGAGTAGTTAAGAGCCTGGAAGCAAGTGACTTTCTCGTGGCGTCCTGGTTAATGGGAGATGGTGAACGGTTTAAGTCGTTGGTTACGCTCCAGAAGGCGCTTCAGTTTCTCAGCAGCGCTGGACTTGAGCGAGCTGATTCAGTGATTGCTTTGGGCGGTGGCGTAGTGGGGGACCTGGCAGGATTCGCGGCCGCAATTTACCTGCGGGGGATTCCGCTGATTCAAGTACCGACGACAGTCATTGCGCAAATCGATTCGGCGGTCGGTGGCAAAACAGCAGTGAACCTGCGAGCCGGAAAGAATCTCGTCGGTGCTTTTCATCAGCCGCGCACTGTTATCGCTGATGTCGAAACCATAAAGACTCTTCCTGCACGCGAACTTGTTTCGGGATGGTGCGAGGCCATCAAAAACGGAGCAGTGGGCAGCCGTGATCTCTTTGATCAAACCGTGATGTTTCTCAGCACTCTTAAGTCTGGAACGGCAGCACATTCAGCCAGGGCCCTGCCAGCCCTGATCAAGGCACATTGCACATTCAAGGCGGAGATTGTAAGACATGATGAACGCGAGGATGCCAAGCGAACCGATAATCGCTCACGCCGCGTGCTCAACTTCGGTCACACCATTGGCCACGCTCTCGAAGCACTAACGCGTTACAGACGGTTTCGTCATGGCGAAGCCGTGGGTCATGGAATGCTTGTGGCCGGCGAGATCTCAAAAAATCTGGGCTTGCTCGCAGCTTCAGAGTTAACATTGTTACGAGAAGCAGTCCGGATGTGCGGACCATTACCGCCAGCCGCTGACCTGGCTCCAAGAGAGATAATGGATCTTGTTAGAACTGATAAAAAAATTGTCGGCGGCGAAGTACAGTGGGTGCTGCTTAAAGGGATTGGAAAACCGCGAATAGTTGCCGGAAAAGAAATTCCTTCTCCTCTCATAAGAGATGCACTGATCAGGGGATTGGGAACGATAGCGTAACGCAAGTTGAGGATGGCGGATGATTAAGACTACAAGACCAAATGAGCGAGGCAGTGCCCGACTAAAATTCCTACTGGTGATGGCAATTATTTGCCTGGGTGCTTACGCCGGATACTTGTTCCTACCCGTAGCTTACAACGCCCACGTTTGGAAGGACCTGATGCAACACAAAGTGGATGTCGCCGCCACGCAGGGCTATCCAGCAACGTGGGTTAATGATCAGCTAAAGAAAAGCGCGCCGGAATATGGCATTCCCCCCGACGCCGTAATCACGGCCACGCCCCAGGATCAGCGGATCCAGGTTCGCGTACAGTTTACAAAGTTAATCGAGTTTCCGGCGTACACTTATGAATACGAATTTGACCATACCGCAAAGAGCACTGAGTTTCTGACCATAAAATAGTAAGGACTAAAACTAAGAAAGGCGCAGGGAAGGTTCCCCCGCGCCTTTAGCTTTGATTGGAAACAGTCTTAGCGCTGGGCGCCGTCGAGAAATGCTTTTAGCTTTCGCGAACGGGACGGATGGCGAAGCTTGCGCAAAGCCTTGGCTTCAATTTGACGAATACGTTCACGGGTAACCGCGAAGTGTTGACCCACCTCCTCAAGGGTGTGTTCCGACCCTGTGGTGCCTAGGCCAAAACGCATCTTGATAACCTTCTCTTCGCGCGGTGTTAACGTAGCAAGAACCTCGTCAGTGATTTCGCGAAGATTCGAGGCAACTACAGCATCCGCGGGATTTAGTATCGACTTATCCTCGATGAAATCTCCCAGATGCGAGTCCTCTTCTTCACCAATCGGGGTTTCGAGTGAAATCGGTTCCTGCGCAATCTTCAAAACCTTCCGCACTTTGGAAACCGGAATGTCCATTTTCTTGGCGATCTCTTCGCTCGTAGGTTCGCGGCCAAGTTCCTGCACCAACGCCCGCGAAGTGCGAATTAGCTTATTGATCGTCTCGATCATGTGGACCGGAATACGAATGGTACGCGCCTGATCGGCAATCGCGCGGGTGATTGCCTGACGAATCCACCAGGTAGCGTAGGTGGAAAACTTATAGCCCCGGCGCCATTCGAATTTGTCCACCGCCTTCATCAGGCCAATATTGCCTTCCTGAATCAGATCCAGAAACTGCAAGCCACGATTCGTATACTTCTTGGCAATCGAGACTACGAGACGAAGATTAGCTTCCACAAGTTCGCGTTTCGCCTGGCCCGTTTGTTGTTCGCCAATCGTGATTGCCTGGAGTGAACGTTTGATTTCGACGGGACTGACGCTGTGATCGACTTCGATCTGCACCAGGCGTTTCTTGGCAGCAGAAATGCGCCGCTTATATTCCTTCTGATCATCAGGTTTGATGCGTTTTTTCGTGAGCTTCTCAGTGAAGGTAGCGATCTCACGTTCCGACTCGCGTACTTCCTTTTGCACGGCACGAATCGAGTTAATCAAGCGCTGGCGCGCTCGCTCTGTCATGCTAAGCCGGCCGATCTCCTGGGCGATTTCCAACCGCAGTCGCGCAACCTTGCGACGCAGACGCATCAACTTCTTACTCTTTTTTCCGCGGGTGGCCTTTTGCTCGGCGCGCAGCTTGTCCCATTCCTTCAAACCATTCTTGTAAAGTTTGCGGATATTCTGAATGCCTTCAATCGTCCAGTTGCGGTATTCCTCAGCTTTGTCAGCATCTTCCGCCAATTCCGCCTGCTCTGAGAAAAGCACAATCTCGCGAATGTTGGCTGTGCCGGCTTCCAGTTGTTCCCCAATACGCAACAACTCTTTGACAGCGAGCGGCGAACGAGCAATGGACTTCTGCGTCTTGAGTTGGCCACGCTCGATTCGCTTGGCGATTGCCACCTCACCCTCGCGCGTGAGGAGCGGCACAACACCCATCTCCCGCAAATACAAGCGAACCGGGTCGTTTGTTTTCTCGAGCGCGCCTGCCGAAAGGTCGAGTTCTACGTCCTCGTCAATTGCCTCATCGTCGTCATCCGGAACAGTAACAGCAGCCTGTTCCAATAATCGCTCATCAGAATCTGCTACCGGAATATTTGAACCTTCCAGCTTCTGCAGAACGTCCTCGATATCGTCAGGAGAAACCACATTATCCGGCAACTCTCGGTTCAAATCGTCGAACGTCAGATACTTTTTGTCACCGCCCAGCTCCAACAGACGATCCATCACATCATCACGATCTTTATCTTCAATACCCACTTATATCTCCAGTTATTGTTATGTGTTCTCGCCGTCTTCGGGATTACCGATATGAACATTTTGAGAACGCTCTGTGAAATCCCAAATTGCATTCAAAACTAAAAATCTCAGTTGCTCGTCTGCATCGCTTCTGCCCGCGGCAGCAGCGTTCCACGGCGACGGGCAAGTTCCACCTGCTCCTGCGACAACGTTGAAACCTTTTCGCTGTCTCCTTCTCGCTCCGCCGCCGCCAGTTCCCCTCTTATTTCTTCAATGCGCTGATTAACCTTCATCAGGCGAAAAGTGTGAACGCATTCTTCAGCACTGTAATGCTCATTCGACGCGTGCAGAGACTCACTCATTAACAGCATCGGCAGAAGCCTGGTTGAGAGCACATCGCCTTCGGTCTTTTCGCTTAAACTTTCAAAATCGATGTCTCTTCCCGCAGCCTCCAGTTCGCGTAAAGCGCGGAAAATCGCTGCCGTCGGGAGGTCCTCGTAGTCCTCAGTGTGCAGCATCGGCAGGACGTCCCGGCGTAAATTAGGGTCAGCAAAGAGCACGCTCAGTAACCGTTGTTCCGCCGGAGTAGCCTGGGCGTGCCCACCTGGGTCGCTCTTCCGAACTGGTCGAGCACCATTGCCGCCTCGCAGGGACTGCCACAATTCGCGCCGCAGCGATACATCTGCGATCCGCAGCGAGTCCATTGCAATGTCAAAATACTCGCGCTTCTGAATCCGACTGCGGACAGCGCGAATAAACGGGATCACCTCATCAATCGCTGCCTCTTTCTGGGCCGGATTGGTAAGTTTGCGATCCCGTACTGCTTGATCGATCACGAATTGTATGTGGGGTTGTGCCTCGCCACGCTGCCGCTGATATTCACTCGCGCCGACTTTTCTGATGAATTCATCCGGATCAGCGTTGTCCGGAAGAACCAGAACCTTAACTTCAAGGTCTTCTGTCAGAAGGATTTCGATAGCTTTTTTCGCCGCCTGCACACCCGCTCGGTCACCATCATAGTTGACTACGACCTTACGCGCAAACCGGCTTAATAGTTTCACCTGGTCAGGCGTTAGCGCGGTTCCGAGACTGGCAACGACGTTACGAACTCCGAATTGGTAAGGCACGATCAGGTCGAGAAAACCCTCGACCAGAATCGCGTAATCCTGCTTCCGAATTTCGTCTCGCGTCAGGTTCAGACCAAATAGATTTCGGCCCTTTACGTAGGCGGCGGTTTCGGGTGAGTTAATGTATTTGGCGTCTTCGTTCTTTAAGGTTCGGCCACCAAAGGCTATGGGCTTTCCCTGGATATCCATTACCGGAAAAATCAGACGACCCCTAAACCGATCATAGGTGCGGCCTGTATCTTCTTTCCTCGCGACCAATCCGCTTCGATCAATTTGGTCCTGGTTGGCGCCTTTCTGTCTCAGGTGGCTGGAAAGAGCGTCCCAACTGTCGGGCGCAAGACCAAGACGAAAAGTCTTGCGAGTCTCATCGCTGATTTCTCGCTGCGCAAGATACTCGCGCGCAGCCCGGGCCTCGCCGCTTTCGTGGTCGAGTTGTTGCTCCCACCATTCGAGCGCCCATGTGTTCAGCTGGATTACATCGTCAATCTCGGAACGTCGCGCTTCAAAGCGACTATCCATCTCCAGCTTGGGCATCGGAACACCGGTCTTCTCCGCAACCAGCTTGATGGACTCGGGAAAAGAAACCCGCTCCATCTCCATCACAAAGTTAAAAACTGAGCCGCCCTTGTGACAACCAAAGCAATAGAAAATCTCTTTCGCGGGGCTCACGGAAAACGAAGGGGTCTTCTCTTTGTGGAAAGGGCAGCACGCCATCCAGTTGGCGCCCTTCTTCTTCAGGGTTACATAGTCCTGGACGACACGAACAATGTCGGCCTGCCGCTTGAGGTCATCGATAAATGTCTGGGGATAGCGCATCAATTAAACTATTGCCTCAGCTCCACTACCGTCGCACCCGACCCACCCTGATCCTGCGGCGCAGCAGTGAACCGCGCTACGTGAGGATGGTCCTTCAGCAATTCGCCGATGGCGCGACGGAGCGCGCCTGTGCCGTGGCCATGGACGATGCGTAACTGGCTGGTGCCCGCGAGTGAGGCGGCGTCCAGAAACTTGTCGACTGCGTCAACCGCTTCATCGGCTCGTTGTCCAATCACGTTTAGTTCAGACGATGTGTTGTCTTCCGATGTCTTCAACTGCACTTCCGGCCCTCTCGTGTTTCGCAGTTTCGAAAAACGTCCGCCGCTCTTAGCCGGTACCACAACCTCGACCAGCTCCAGATTCTCCAGCTTTTCTCGCAAGCGCAGCGACTTTACGCGCACCTCCGCTTCATCGTTCTTTATGCTGTCCACAATTCCGATTGAACCGAACGAACGCAATTTCACTCTATCCCCCACGACAATCTCGCGAGCGGGAACAGCAGCATACTGCTCGTCCTCGACCTCGTTGCCTGATTTGCTCGTACCGCTTTGAGGGCCATGTACAGGGCTTCCATCCCGCACGATTCGCACTCCGCGAGACGGCTTCGCTACGTCGGCAGAGACGGATTCGCGGCGCTGGCCTGACCCGACTGCCCGTTGTGCTTCGCGCTTCAATTCCGAAACTCGCCGTTGCGCTTCGCGCTCAACTTTGAGTCGCTCAGAACGATCCTGAATCGTAGCCACCAGTTCGCGCGCTCTTTTTTCCAACTCTGCAACACTCCGTTCCAGCGTCTGTTGAAATTCTCGCTGGCGCTGACTTTCGCGTTTCTCCGCATCTCGCTCGAGTGCGCCAAACTTCTCCGCAACAGCGGCGCGCTCCTCGTCGAGGGCCTTCTTAAGCTCGATCGCTTCCTCGGATTCGCGCTTGATCCGTCGTAGATACTCCGTTGCCTGAAGCGACGATTCTTTAACGCCCGTCGAAGCCGCGGCGATGATCGCGTCACCAATGCCGAACCGTCGCGCAATCTCCAGCCCGGAAGACGAACCGGCAACTCCCACAACCAACCGGTAGGTCGGCTTGAGCGTTTTTTCGTCAAACTCGACACTTGCGTTGAGTACGCCCTCTTCATTTGCGGCATACATCTTCAAACCGCTGTAGTGTGTTGTAGCCATCACATGCGCGCCACAAACTTGACGGAAGTGATTGACCACAGCGACCCCCAAGGCTGAGCCCTCTTCGGGATCTGTGCCGGTTCCCACCTCATCAAGTAAAACCAGAGCCGGCGCTTCGCAGATCCCAATCATGCGCGAGATGTTGGCGACATGAGACGTGAAGGTTGAGAGATTGGCAGCAAGGGATTGATGGTCGCCAATATCAGCAAGCACTGACTTAAAGAAAGGAACACGCGCATGGCGTGCCGGTACCGGCAACCCGGAAAGCGCCATTAGTGAAAGCAACCCCGCGGTTTTCAGCACAACGGTCTTACCGCCGGCATTGGCTCCGGAAATCACCATCGAGTCGTTACTTTGGTCTAACTTGAATGAAACCGGCACTACCACCCCGCCGGACGCGCGAAGGTTTTCTTCCAACAGCGGATGGCGAGCGTCAGTTAATTCAAAGGTGCTCGCTGAGCTGGATACGCCAGCCCTCATCTCATCGATTTCGGGAATTACACAATCGAACTTTTGCTGAAAGACGGCTTTGGCGTTTATGAAATCGAGTTCAGCCACAGCTCGTGCAGCCATCTCGATCGTCGGCAATTCCTGTCTCAGCTCCTCAGTTAAGCCAAACAGAACACGAGCAATCTCCTGGGCTTCCATTTCGCGCAGACCCTGCAACTCGTTGTTCGAGTCAATCGTCTCCAGGGGTTCGACAAACGCGGTTGCTCCCGAGGAAGAGAAACCATGCGCCACACCTTTAATCCGTCCCTGATGATCCGACTTCACCGGAATCACAAAGCGGTCATTACGGATTGTGACCAACTCATCCTGCACCGCTTCCTCCGACCGCCGCATCAGCCCTTCGAGCGAACGGGTAATACTGGAACGGAGCCGCGTAATGTCATGACGAATCCGCGCCAGTTCCGGACTCGCCCGGTCATCGAGCTCACCACTCGGCAGGATCTTGTTGGCAATGCGTGCTACCAGACTGTTGAGTTCGCGGGGCAGACCTCCTACAACATCAGACAAAACCGGACACTCATCTCGTTCGGCAATAATTGAGGCGCGCGCCGACAAAGCCTGGCTGCATAGACGACTGAGTTCAAGTATGGTGCCGGGATCCAGCGACGTACCGGCAACTCGCAACCGCGCAATCGCTTCAGTTGGATCGCTGAGTTCACTAAACGACCAACTCACGCCACGCTTTCGCAGCTGCACGCATTCAGCTACGGCCGCCAATGCGGTTCGCAACGATTCCAAAGCGTTGAACGGTTCAAGGCCGTCAATTCGTTCTCGGCCCATAACCGTCTGCGCTCCACGCCGCAGCAGATTGCGCAGTTGATCGTATTCGAGTGTCTGGAAAGCCTGGTCGTTCATCTTAAAAGTGTCGGCGCCGCCGCTCACGACCACGAATGGCTAAGGCAAAGAGTTTTTTCACGTCCAGCACGCTGATCGCTTCGCCGTCATTTTCTATTACTGCGAGAACCGCCTGCTCAGCGACCTCAGAATGTAGGTCTATATCGTCCACCGTCAGTTGCTCGTCTGCCTTGCTGCCGGCCGCGAGGGCAAGTTGTTCGTCGCCACGCAAGGCCACGATGAAACCGGCGGAGCTTCCGTTTGGAGAGTGCCCCAACAGGACTACCGGATCCAGCACAGTGAGCATGCGGCCCTGAATTGACACGACACCCAGCACCGGAGATGGCGCGTGGGGCAAAGGCGCGGGTGAACGCCATTCGACAATCGTCGCAATGTCGCTCTCAAGGATTGCAAACTTCAGAGTACCCGAGCTGAAGACCTGTAGATTCTTCTTTGGTAAACCCCCAGAGTCGTGAGAGTCGTGTTCAGCAAAGATATCTTTTGTTGAATGAATCATCATTTTTGAGCTGACTTCAGATAAGTTAACAAGTCTGAGTGATCATTATAGCTAAGCAACCGTTAAACGGTTACCGCGTGAAACAGACTCAGCATGAATCCACAGATTACGCAGATTTCACAAACTAAAACCTAAAACGTATGAGACAAAGCTCAAGAGAAACCTGAGAGCTCTTTCAAAGCAATCAAGCCCATTGGGTTCTTGAATCAGTCTAATCTGTGTAATCTGTTTAATCTGCGGATTTATTTCCACGAGAAGCAGTTTTAGGAGTGAACTAATCTATGGACGAATTTGATCGCTATCGAGCCGAAATGAATGAGAAGCTGTTGGGCAGCAACCATCTGGGAATCAAACGATTCTTCGCGCTCGACACCCAGGCCTATGAAGATGGCGCTCTCGACAAGCGCACAAAGGAGTTGCTCGGTCTGGTGGCTTCGACTGTACTACGCTGTGATGATTGCATCACTTACCACATCAAACAGTGTGTTGCCGCAGGGTTGACGCGGCCTGAGCTCCTGGATGCTTTCAATGTCGCGCTTGTCGTGGGCGGTTCGATAACGATTCCGCACCTGCGCCGGGCAATAGACCGTGTGGATCAGGTTTTGGATAACAAAGATGGTGAGGTCGCTACTCCCCATGAACATGGGTGATGCCAGGAAGTCGGCTGGGTGATTTATTTACCAACGGATTGGTGATTCAACAAAAGCTGTCTCATGGTTCGGAAGGGTGGTTTACCCCGCTGTTTGAATGCTGCTCAAGTTTGGGCGGGGGCAAGCCACCTTCCCGACCCTGAGGTTCCATTCCATCATCGAACAACTCGTCGAGCCAAGTTTCCCGGAGAGCATACAGAAGAATCTTGAGAGGCTCTTATCAAATGAGTTTGGTGGCAGTGGCGACAATGGCGCTTGCAGTGTCAACCCTTGTTGTCTTCTCTACTCCAACCGTCACCGCCACTACTAAAAACTTGAGAGGCTCTGTCATGTCCACACAGGAACGAGTTCGTGTTCGGGCGCCCGAGATTACCGGCGGTCGCGGGTGGCTCAATACCGACAAGCCGCTTTCGCTGGCCGCTTTGAAAGGCAAAGTGGTGCTGCTGGATTTCTGGACCTACGGCTGCATCAACTGCATTCATATTCTTCCTGATTTAAAGAAGCTCGAGACAAAATACGCGCGCCAGCTCGTTGTCATCGGCGTCCATTCCGCCAAGTTTGCCAACGAGAAGGAGACTGAAAACATTCGCCGCATCATCGTGCGTTATGAGATCGAACATCCCGTTTATAACGATGCTGAATTTAAAGTCTGGCAAAGCTATGGTGTGCGCGCCTGGCCCACACAGATTTTGATCGATCCGGCAGGCTACGTGATCGGCACAGTGTCTGGAGAAGGAAACTACGACGTTATCGATCAAACTATTGCCAAAACAATCGCCGACTTTCGTAAGCGCGGCGAACTCAATGAGGAACCGCTAAAACTTTCCCTGGAACGCGCCAAGGTTGGCGACCTGCCTCTCGCTTTCCCAGGCAAGCTACTCGCCGACGGGAAGTCCGATCGCCTTTTCATTGCTGATTCAAATCACAACCGGATTGTAGTTACGAAACTCGACGGCACTTTCGTCGAGACCATCGGCTCCGGAGTTCCGGGCGCTGAAGACGGCCCTTTCAACAAGGCCCGCTTCTACCGGCCCCAGGGCCTGGCTCTCGACGGCGATACGCTATATGTCGCTGACACGGAAAACCATCTGCTGCGCAAGCTGGATTTCAAGAAACGGACGGTCGAGAGCGTCGCCGGTACCGGCAAGCAATCACACGAATACTTTCAGCAGGGTCCGGCACGAACGATCGCTCTGAACTCACCTTGGGATTTACAACTTGTTGGGAGAACTCTCTACATTGCGATGGCCGGACCGCATCAGATTTGGAAGCTCGATCTGGACAAACTGGAAACCTCAACTTACGCCGGATCCGGTCGCGAAGTACGGCGTGATGGAACCCTGCTGGAAGCCGGGTTCGCCCAACCGTCGGGACTAACAACTGACGGCAAGCGCCTTTACGTCGCCGACAGTGAATCGAATATCATCCGCGCTATCGATTACCAGAGCGGGCTGGTTAGCACGCTTGTTGGGGGTGATCTCTTTGACTTTGGCGATGGCGATGGGACAGGCAATGAAGTCCGGCTGCAACACCCGCTCGGTTTGTTTGCCCTCGGCGACAAGGTGCTAATCGCTGATACCTACAATCACCGAATCAAACAACTTGATCCGGAAACTCGTTCAGTGACATCCGTCTTCGGCAACGGCCACGCGGGACAAGCTGACGGAACCTCGCCTTCATTTTATGAACCCGGTGGTTTGAGCGTAGCGAATGGCAAGCTTTACGTCGCCGACACCAACAACCACGCCGTACGTGTCATTGACCTGAAAACCAAATCAACCGCGACTCTACGGATCAAGGATCTGCAACCGCCGGCCGTCGTAGCAACGGAGACAAGCGAAACTGACGCCGGACCGAACGCAGAGGAGATCCAACTTGCGATACAACAAGTGCGTTCAGATAGTGCCGGCAACCTGATCGTCGAGGTTGAGCTTCCCTCCGGTTTCCACCTCAATCCGATGGCGCCACACCGCTACCGGGTCTCAGTAGAAAAGGGTCTGCAGCAATTGGGATTGGGTTCACCCAGCGCACCCGAAGCAGTGGGACGAAGTAACGAGACCAAACAAACTTCGAAGAGTCTTAGGTTGCCGCTGCGCATTCCCTTCAGCGCATCTGCGCCCGGCGAAGCAGAACTCAAGATACAGCTCACATTGTTCTACTGCCGTGAAGACAACACCGGCACTTGCCGCATCAAGACCCTCGTGTGGCGCGTGCCGGTTGGTATCGTGAAAGATGCCGCCGCTCCAGCGGAGATAAGGATTTCAAGCAAGCTGACGGCGGAGTAAGATGGGGAGCATCGGTATATGGCAGCCTGCGAAGCAGGCGTACAGCGGTCGCTTGCTCAGGCTTCCTTCAGCGAGTAATATCAAACTCCCCTTTGAACAATTTAATCATCAGGAGTAATCGTCATGGCTGATAAACCATTTCTGACTGACATCAAAACTCTGCGCGAACGCGCCCGCCAGCACATCGAAAAAGGGGCGATTACGCCAGGGTACGCTGCAGACTTACCCACCGTAATTAAGATCCTCAATGAGGCACTGGCAACCGAGATTGTCTGCGTGCTGCGATACAAACGCCACTACTTCACGGCTTCGGGAATCCACGCAGAAGGAGTTGCCGCGGAGTTTCTACAACATGCCAACGAGGAACAGGGCCATGGTGATCTGATTGCCCAACGAATCGTCCAGTTGGGTGGCGAGCCTGACTTTAACCCCGAGGGTTTGTTGACTCGCAGTCATGCCGAATACGACGACAGCACGTCGCTCAACGAAATGATCAAGGAGGATTTGGTTGCCGAGCGCATCGCCATCGACAGCTACCGCGAGATGATCAATTACGTCGGCAATGATGACACTACCACCCGGAGAATGTTGGAAGGCATTCTCGCCATGGAAGAAGAGCATGCCGATGACCTGGTGAACCTGCTCCAGGAAATGGGCACTCAGTCTGCGTCGTCAGGACGCGGTTAGACGCGACTCGCCAAATCATTCTTGGAAATCCACAGCGTGATGCTTTGAAGTCGAAGCATCACGCTTGTTATCTTGGAAGCCTTGTCAGACAGCCATCTCAACCCGACTAACCCCCCACGGCCCACCATGTGTCGCAGCTGTGGCTCCATAGTCGGCGCCGGTCAAAGTACTTGCGCGGTTTGCGGCGTCTCTACCAAGACTCAGGACTCCCTGCGACGGCCTCGCCCAGTTCCCGATCGCGAAACGCTGCGGTTTGCCCGCGCCATCATGAACCGGCCCTACAAGTTCACGATCATCCTGCTAGTAACCAACCTGTTCGTGTTTATGTTGATGTGGCAATCGAGCGGGATCAGACTGAGTCTTCTCAGCGTGTTTCCCTTTCACGTGCTGATCGCATATGGAGCAAAGCTGAATACATTGATTGCCGACGGTCACCAGTGGTGGCGCTTTGTGACGCCGATGTTTATTCACGTTAACCTGCTTCACCTGCTTGTAAACATGTACAGTCTCTGGATCATCGGTCCCTATGTTGAAAAGTTGTATGGCGGGGCGAAGTTCGTGGTTTTCTGGGTGGTGACCGGGATCGCCGGCGTGGTCGCAAGCTATCTCACGGTTGTCAGTCCGGACACACAGCTGGGCGCGATTGGGCGGTTTCTTTTGAAAACTCAGGACGAGCCCTCCGCCGGAGCTTCTGGCGCCCTCTTTGGACTCGTCGGCGTGCTATTCGTCTTCGGGATAAAATTTCGGCACGAGTTACCGGAGGGGTTTAAACGCGCTTTTGGCACAGGTCTTTTGCCGATGATCATCCTAAACCTCTTCATCGGCTACATGGGACGCGGCATCATCGATAACGCCGCACACCTGGGAGGCCTTGCTGCGGGCGCCGCGCTGGCTTTTGTTGTCGACTATCGCCGGCCTGGTGAGAGATCTGGTGTCGCAATAGTCTGGCAGGTCTTGCGAGCAGCGGCGTTGCTGATTGTCGCAGTAAGTTTCGTGCAAGTTGCCCGACATTTTCGGGAGTCTGGTCCGTCACCGCAGCTGGCTCAAAACATCCAGACCTTACCGGCGGCAAACGCCTTTATTGTCTATGTCAAAGCGATGAATGAAGCGCAGGAAGCACTTTATGCGGCAATTCAGGAAGGTGACTCAAACGGTGTTGCAAGTGCGGTGCAAAACCTGGACGCCGTGCCATATCTGGACGCGAATGCCAATGATCTAAGAGAAGGGATCAGGTATCTGCTGCTTGAAGCCGGAAAACTGAATGTTGCTGAGTCGACCGCAAACAAAGACGTCAAGGTGCTGGAGCAGGAGAAGTCAAAACTTATCGAAGGATTTGTCTTGTGGTCGAAAGGCTACAATGAATGGCTAAAGACCGCAGGAAAAACTCACGGCGGTCTGGGTGGGTCAACAACGCCGGAGCCTGCGGCAAAGTAAAGTTCTCTGAAACAGTTTGTAGGTAAGAGGAGAAGCAATGGAGATAAGGAAAGTGGGAGTGCTGGGGTGTGGCCTGATGGGTTCCGGAATCGCCCAGGTCGCCGCCAGCGCAGGTTTTGATACTGTTGTGCGGGAAGTTTCTGACGACCTGATCAAGAAAGGTTTTGCCGGCATCGAGAAATCGCTGGCGAAGTTTGCCGAGAAAGGCGCCATCACAGCCGAGCAGCAACGAGAGACTACCGGGCGACTAAAGGGCACTACATCTTTTGCTGATCTTGCTGACTGCGACATCATAGTTGAAGCGATCATCGAAAACCTTGACGAGAAGCGCGCCACTCATAAAGAGCTCGACCAGATTTGTAAGCCGGAAACTATTTTTGCGTCCAACACTTCCTCGATTTCCATCACGGCAATGATGACCGCGACCTCGGCTGAACGGCAGCGGCGTTTTGTCGGGCTGCACTTCTTCAATCCCGTACCTTTGATGAAGCTGGTTGAGGTTGTGCGGACAATCCTGACTGATGAGGCGGTTTACGAACAGGCGATCGAGTTTGGCAAACGTCTGGGAAAAACGCCGGTGCGCGCCGGCGACACTACTGGATTCATCGTGAACCGTCTGCTCGTGCCATACATGCTCGACGCGGTGAGAGCGCTTGAGGAAGGTGTGGGATCAATCGTCGATATTGACACTTCGATGAAACTCGGGCTGGGTTACCCCATGGGACCGTTTACTCTTGGTGACTTTGTGGGACTCGACACTACTTATTACATTGCGGAGATCATGTTCAATGAGTTTCGCGAAAAGCGTTTCGCGCCACCGCCGCTACTAAAGCGGATGGTGCTCGCGGGGCTTTATGGACGCAAGTCGGGACGCGGTTTCTACGATTACACGGACCCAAAAAATCCCACGCCTATGAGGCTGGTCTAGCCCCCAGTTTCGAGTTCAGAGTTTCGGGTTCCGCGCTCCAAGGTGCGCCGCGGGATTTGAAACTGAACTCGGAACTCGAAACTCGAAACGATGACTTTAGTCGTTCATGAACGTCGCGACTCGGTTGCCCTCGTCCGCCTAAACCGTCCGGAGAAGTTCAATTCACTTACGCGCGAGATGATCGTTAAACTTGGCGATCTCTTCATTCAATTCGCAACACAAAAAGACTTGCGAGCCGTGATCCTCACGGGAACAGGTGAACGCGCGTTTTGCGCCGGCACGGACATTCGCGAGCTGGAGGGAATTGATGAGGCCGCGGCAACAACGGTTTCAAAGCGGGGTCAGGCCCTGTGTGATCTGATCGAACAATGCCCGGTACCAGTTATCGCGGCAATAAACGGTCTTGCTGTGGGCGGTGGTTGCGAGTTGGCTCTGGCTTGTCATATTCGACTAGCGACACCGAACGCACGCTTCAGTTTGCCCGAGACAAGACTGGGGATCATTCCGGGCTACGGGGGAACGCAACGTCTTTCTCGTGAGATTGGCAGGGCGCGGGCGCTGGAAATTATGCTGGCGGGCCACGAGCTCTCTGCAGAGGAGGCATTAAGACTTGGGTTAGTAAATCGAGTGACGGACCCTCAAGAACTGTTGAATGAAGCGGAGTCGTTAGCGAACGACATTGCTAAACTCGCACCCCTCGCTATTCGCGCCTGCCTCGAGGCTGTGACACGTGGCCTTGAACTTTCATTGGAAGAAGCGCTCGCGCTCGAGTCTCAACTGTTTGCGAGTCTGTTTGCCACCGCTGATGTGCGCGAAGGAACAAGTGCATTTCTGGAAAAGCGCGCACCGGTGTTCAAGGGAAGGTGAAGTCCCAAGTCTCAGGTCTTAGGTTTCAGGTTGTGTCCCGGAAAAAGGTTTACCAATCAAATCAAAGTTTAAAGACCAAAGATCAAAGATCAAAGACCACCTACTTGAAAGCCCGCGAACGCATCACCTATACTGAATTTGCCATTTTAATCAGCGGTCAGCGGGTACGTTAGAAAACCTTGCAACCAAAAATTCACGAAGGAAAGTTAAGCGCCGGGGGATTTCGCTTCGCGATCGTGGCGAGCCGCTGGAACGATTTCATCAGCTCGCGTCTGGTGGAAGGCGCGCTCGATGCTCTAGAGCGTTTAGGCGCGGCGTCGGAAGCTGTAAAAATTTACAGAGTCCCGGGCGCCTTTGAGATTCCGCTGCTAGCCTTGACGGCCGCTGAATCGGAAGAGTTTGACGCAGTGATTTGCCTGGGGACAATCATTCGCGGTCAGACACCACATTTCGAATACATTGCGAATGAAGTGACACGCGGAATCGGGCAGGCCAGCCTGGAGACGGGCGTCCCTGTTGTTTTCGGAATCGTTACTGCCGACAATCTCGACCAGGCAATCGAACGAGCCGGTGTGAAGTTGGGTAACAAAGGGTTTGAGGCTGCTACCACAGCCGTTGAGTTAGCAAATCTTTACAAGGATGCGTTTCAAGGGTGATGGGACCGGCGGGAGGAGGGATGATGTGTAGATCGTTTTCCCCTTCATCCCTCATCCTTCATCCCTCATCCCTTCAATATTATGGGTTCGCGACGTAAGGCGCGTGAATGCGCCTTGCAAATGCTCTTTGCCGCTGATGTTGCCGAAACACCACCCGACGAGGTGGTGCGGTCCTACTGGGCCGAGCTGGGGGACACAGAACTGGAGGCACCGGCGCGCGATTTTGCGACGCGCCTCGCCGCGGGGACGATGGCCCGGCTTGAGGAGCTTGACGAGCGCATCCGCTCGCGCGCCGAACACTGGCGCATCGCGCGCATGGCTGTCGTCGATCGCAATATTCTGCGTCTCGCTGTTTACGAGTTTCTTTACGAACCTACTCCTCGCACAGTTGCCATCAACGAGGCGCTGGAGATCGCCCGACGCTTTTCCACTTACGAAGCTACGCAGTTCATCAACGGAATCCTCGACGCCATCAAGCGCGACCTCGACGAGCAGCAACCTCAAGAAAACGTCGAGACGCCGCCGGAAGAATCTGAAGAGGCCGGTGAGAATGAAGCAGAGGCGTAGTTCGATAACATCACGAAGGTCACACTAGATCAGACGAAGCGTCCCTTCGAGTGCCCTGGTAGATAGATTCTTCATGACTTGACCGGTATAGCGGTTTATTCTCGTAGATAGCGGCCTCGTTCATGATTGCGATTCACCAAAAGCCGTAACAACTTACTATTCCCGTGGATCAACCGCGCAAACAATTTCTGGCCGAAACAGAAGACTTGATCGAACAGGTCTTCCTCGCGCTGGATGAACTACGGGAGCAACAGGACAATCGTCAGCGTCAGCGCGAGCTGATCGACGAAATCTTTCGACGCATCCATCGGTTGAAAGGTT
This sequence comes from Pyrinomonadaceae bacterium, assembly GCA_051000815.1. Taxonomy (GTDB): domain Bacteria; phylum Acidobacteriota; class Blastocatellia; order Pyrinomonadales; family Pyrinomonadaceae; genus PSRF01. The sequence continues at coordinate 37,233 of JBPCNX010000022.1, read as the reverse complement.
CAGCTGCCTCTTTTGGTTTCGAAGGGTTGGGTGAGATTGCTCACGAGTTTGAAAACCTGCTTAGCGCGATGCGCGCAGAACGAATAACCATCGTCGATCGTGTTCTTGATGTTTGCGAAAACACGGCCACCGCACTCTTGGAGAGTTTGAGACTGGCCGCGTCGGGAGTACTCGAACCATCGCGGCGCGATTTGTTTGAAGACCTGCGAGCTCTATTGCAGGGGCCGCGGACCGATGCGCCGTACGAGGAGTCAGCCTTCGCAGCAGTTCTTTCCCAACTCCCGCCCGAACTGTCGCAGGCGTCGACCAATGAAGAAGTGCGCCGACTCGCGCGCGGCTACAAGGAAGGCAACTGTCTCTACGTCGTTGCGGCCAGTTTCGACATCGCGAGTTTCGACGAACAGTTCTACGGCTTGAAGGAAAAGCTGGCGGAACGTGGAGAAGTGATTTCGACATCACCTGCCGTCGATCGCGAACACGCGGAGAAGGTCAACTTTCGTATTCTCTTTTCCAGTCCCGCCACGCTTCGGGAGCTGGAGTCTGACCTGCTCGGTTTTCCGAATGTCCTGCTTACTGAGTTGGCTTCGCCTGCAAGCGTAACTGCGGACCAACACGCTCTCGAACCCGAACCACTACGCCATGCTAACACTTCGGCATCCAACTTTATTCGCACTGATTTGGACGACCTGAATCGCCTGATCTCTACAACTCACGAATTGTCTCGTCTCACCTCAAGGGGCCTGGAGCTGAACATTTCCAGCCGCTCGAACCTGACGGAGTTAGACGAACTGGCCGGAGAGATTCGACGCTCCTTCCTCGCGGTGGAAGACGACCTGATCGCTTTGCGCATGGTTTCATTGGGTCCGATCCTGCAGCGAGCGGCACGCGCGGGCCGGGCCGCTGCGCGTTTAAGCAACAAGCAGATTGACTTTGAAATTGTCGGGCTGGACTTGCGACTAGACAAACTTCTATGCGATGCGATTGGCGATCCGCTGATTCATCTCGTCCGTAATGCCGTCGACCATGGGATTGAAACTCCTGAGTCACGGGTCAAATCCGGGAAGCCACCACGCGGCAAGGTGCTGATCGAAGCATTCAGGGAGGGAAATCGGACGCGACTGCGGGTCACCGATGACGGTCGTGGTGTCGAACCGGATACGATCGCTCAAGCTGCGAGCCGGCTGGGAATTATCGAACCGGACCGCGCCATCGATATGCACCGAAGCTTGCGACTGCTATTTTGTCCAGGCTTCACAACGTTGTCGGCAGCCTCGACTGTGTCCGGACGAGGCGTGGGATTGGATATCGTTGAAACCGCCGTCGAACAGGTTGGCGGTGAGGTTAGAGTTTCGAGTGAACCAGGCCGGCTTACTATCTTCGAAATACGACTGCCGGTAACTTTCAGTTTGATGAATGCGACGATAATTCTCGCCGGAGCAAATCGTTATTGCCTCGAGAGCAATCAAATCGTCAAAGCGGAACTGTTCGCAGCGAGCGCGGTCGCGGCTAACAATACGGGTGAAATATTGCGAACGGAGAATGGTGTCTTACCGCTCGTTCGTTTGCGTGAACTATTGGGGCAAACGGAGTCGACGCTTGCGGGCGGGGAACTGAATGTGATCACGTGTGAGTTTCAGGAGCGAGCAGCCGGCGAAAGCAGTGCACTTTTTGAAACAGGAAACGGAACGATGCTCGTCGGCGTCGTTGTTGATGGCGTAGCTGAAACTGAGGAAGTTTTGGTGCGCAACCTTGGCCGCCACGCAGGGCGCTGGTACGGCGTCGCGGGAGCTACAGAACTGCGCGATGGAACCACCGCGCTGGTGCTTGATCTTCCTCGATTGTTAAGCGCAAGGCAGATCACGCTGAAAGCGTGAAAGTTAATAGCCGTGGGCAACGCCCGGGAGCTTTGCCCTTCCTGACATGGCGAGTGACTTTTGAGGCAGAGCAGGCCATGGACATATTCGACGGGGTATTCACGCCCCGGAATGTTTATTGCGCCCCTACACCCCTTCCAGCTTTGGATGCATCGTGTGCCAGCTAGTGGCTCGCTCGTAAGCCATGGCGACGCGCAACGGTGCACCCTCGTCGTAAAGTCTTCCGGTAAACATGATCGCTTGCGGCAGACCCTTCAGGAAGCCACAGGGAACGCAAACAGCCGGGTGCCCGGTCAAATTTGTAATCAGGAGGCTGGCGCTGCCAGGAGCCGGAGAAACAAAGACATCCCACTGCGACATCAAGGCGTCCATTTCGCGCATCAGCAAAGTTCGCGCGCGTTGGGCGCGAATGTATTCAACGGCCGGGATGAATCTCGAGCTGCGAAACGTGTTGGGCCAATCGTTGGGTTCCTGACCTGAGAGTTGATTGACGGCGCCACTGCGCGTGATGTCGTCAAAGGCGGTGGCCGCTTCAGCAACGAGAATGATGCGGAGCGCGGCAGCCGAAAATTTTGGTAGTTCTATCGCCTGGAGATTTGCGCCGGCGCCTTTCAAAGCATCGAGTGCCTGTTGGTAAATCGTCTTCCGCTCAGCGTCCTGCTGTTGGTCAAACTCAGTTTTGATATACGCGATTCTCATTTCCTTCAGTGGTTTGGCCGGTTGCCAACTGAAGGGCACGCTTCCCACCGTCAGGTCGCGCCCGTCCGGCCCATAGATCGAGTTAAGAACCGCAGCACAATCTTCAACGCCACGGCACATGGGTCCCACCTTGTCCATCGTCCAACTCAAACCCATGGCGCCATAACGACTGACACGTCCATACGTAGGGCGCAAACCGACCACACCGTTGCGCGATGAAGGCGAGATGATTGAACCGAGGGTTTCAGTTCCGATTGAAAATCCGACCAGGCCCGCGGCCGTTGCCGACCCGGGCCCTGCCGACGATCCACTTGAACCGATCCGATCCTCTTCGATCTGCCAGGGATTCCTGGTCATACCCGCAAACCAACGCCCACCTTGCGCCAGTGCGCCCATCGAGAGTTTGGCAACCAGGACCGCTCCGGCGTCTCTCAGCCGCTCGACCACAGTTGCGTCGTAGCTGATTAGCTGATCGCGATATGGCTCGGCGCCCCAGGTGGTGCGGATCCCCTTTGTGGCGAAGAGGTCCTTGGCGCCCCAGGGAATTCCATGAAGCGGACCGCGATATCTCCCGCGCTTGATCTCGCTCTCTGCAGCCGCAGCCTGCTCGAGAGCAAGTTCCTCCGTCAATGTCACAACGCAGTTGAGCCTGGGACCGTAGCATTTGAGACGCACGAGATACATTTTCGTCAGCTCAAGGGGAGAAACTCTTCGCGTGCGAATGAGTAGAGCCAGCTGCGGGACGGTTGCAAACGCGAGTTGTTCAATCGAGGTAAATTCAGGGGTCTGAGCCTGGCTGAGCTTGAATTTGGTGGCCTTGATGTTGAACTCTTTTCCGGGAAGCGCAGGACGAAAAAGAGTTGCCGGTTCGGTGTCGAGCGGGATATCGATTTTACGCAGCGTTGCATAGCGTTCGAGATTATTGTTGGCGTTTTGCAGCGCCATTTGTTTCTGCGCATCGGTTAACTCAATTCCAAACAGTTGTTCAGCGCCACGCAACATTTCTTTCGTCACCCGAAGGGGCGCTGGGGTGGCAGACGGCGCGGGAGAGGGCAAGGGCGTGGGCGTTTGCGCCGCTGTCCTGGTAGTCGCGTGGGGAATGGTTGCCGCAGCAAAGCCTAGCGCGGGTACGAGCTTCACAAATGTTCGCCGGTCAAGCCCTCTGACTTCGGTCTTGATGGAAGAGCCGCGGCGCTTCCTTTCTGATTCTTTCATAGCTGTCTGCCTCTGCTGACGGTTAACTGAGTCCTGCACCTGCGCGCTGGCCCGGCGCTGGCACCAGACCATCTATAACTTCCTGGCCTCCACTGCGCAGCGATTTGGTTCCATACTTGAACCGGACAACCTTTGCCTTCCCGTATCGGTAAATCGTAACGACGAAAATGTTGTCGTAGTCGGTTTCGGGAATATCGGCTACCTTGCCACCGCCCAGAATCTCAATAATCTGCGGTACAGTGTTGCTATGGCCTGCAACCAATATGGTTTCGCCGCGCTTGGTATCTATTTGTCTGACAAGCTCGACTGCATTAGCAGAATCCACCTTGGTTATCGCTAGCCCCAGCGTACTGGCAATTGGTTGAACCGTTTGTTGAGTCCGCCCAAACTGCGTTGCATATATCGCCGTGATGCCCGCTGTGCCGAGAATTTGAGCGAGTTCCTGCGCCCGCGCCTGACCCGCTGGGCTTAGGTCTGGGTTCGGATTGTTAGACTCGATATTTTTTTCCGCATGACGAACGACGATAACAGTCGTGACCGGACGGGAGAAAGTTGTCCAGTACGAAAACAGCACTACTGCTCCGAAGATCGCGAAGAGCATGGAAAAGACGATAATTGTCCTGAATCGCGTGCGTGGTTCCGGCGTCTCTTCAATCATCGTTTTCCTCTGTTAGCTTGCGGGAATCGGGTATCGAGTGGACCGCAAGACTATCATCGGCCACAATTAATTTCGAGAATTTTGTTTCACCCGAAGATAGAAACGGCTCAGTGCAAACGAAATCCGATGGTGGTAGGCTATGGGTTAAAAGACAGCCTGGATTCACAGTCGGCACTCGACGCGCATGAGCACACTCCCTTGATTCATTTGTGAGGTAGATTAGGTTGAGCCAGCAGCAAAAAGCAGATCCGTCAGAAGTAATAGCAGAGAATTTTGGCGCTAATGCTACTTACGTCGAAGGTCTCCTCGGCCGTTTTCGGAGTAATCCGGATTTGGTCGACGAATCGTGGCGCGCGTATTTTACAGAACTGCTCGGAGACGGCCATGCTGCCCCGGCCGCTGAGAGTTCTGAGAACGGGCAGGGCGCGGTTGTTCAAACCAGAACAGCGGAGCCAGCTACCCCGGCAGTGTCCCAAGCCGCCGCGGCCCCGGCAGCTGAGCCACGCACTACTGCGCCGCCGTTGGAAGACGACGTTGAAGCAACGCCAATTCGTGGCGCTGCACTCAAGATCGTTGAGAACATGGAGGCGAGCGTCTTCGTCCCCACTGCAACTTCGCAAAGGCGCATTCCTGTAAAGCTACTCGATGAGAACCGGCGCATCATTAACAAGTATTTGGAGGAGAACGATCGCGGCAAGGCTTCTTACACGCACTTGATTGCCTGGGCCATGCTTCGCGCGTTGGATGAATACCCGCGACTAAACGACGGTTATGCTCTGATCGAGAAAACTCCAACGCGTTTGACGCGGGAAAAAGTGAATCTGGGCATCGCTATTGACCTTGCCAAGAAAGACGGCTCGCGCACACTGCTGGTTCCAAATATCAAGGGAGCAAACAAACTTCGCTTCTCGGAATTCCTCACCGCCTATGACGATGTTGTTAAGCGCGCACGCAGTGGGAAGCTTCAAGTTGCTGACTTCCAGGGCACCACGATTTCTCTCACCAACCCTGGAACGATTGGCACCGTTGCCTCAACTCCGCGTCTGATGGCTGGACAATCCGCGATCATTGCCACCGGAGCAATTGAGTATCCGGCCGAGTATCAGGCGATGGCTCCGGAAACGCTGTCGCAGCTGGGAATCAGCAAGGCGATCACGATTAGCAGTACCTACGATCATCGAATCATTCAGGGCGCCGAGTCGGGAGCCTTCCTTGCGCGTGTTCACGAGCTAATCGTCGGCCAACACAAGTTCTACGAGAACATTTTCGCCGACCTGGGAGTTCCCTACGCTCCCTTTCGCTGGAACCTTGATCGGAATCCATTCTTCCTGTCCGGCGACCAAAAGCTCGAGCAGACGATCAAGGAAGCGCGCGTAATGGAGCTGATCAATGCTTACCGTGTGCGCGGCCACCTCATCGCCGACATCGATCCGTTGCACGCGATGCCCTTGCTCTATCACCCGGAACTGGATATCGAAACCTACGGGCTGACGATCTGGGATCTCGATCGTGAGTTTATTACCGGCGGCCTCGCCGGCACCGAGACTGCTCCCCTGCGTGAGATTATCGCCATCCTCCAACGCGCTTATTGCGGGAAAGTAGGGATTGAGTATCGCCATATTCAGAGCAAGGAACAAAAACTCTGGATCCGTGAGCAGATTCGTAAGCAATTCGTCGATCCGCAACCCATCCCGGCGGAGATCAAGAAGAAACTTTTATGGAAACTGATTTCCGCTGAACAGTTCGAGCGGTTCTTGCATACCAAGTACCTCGGGCAAAAGCGGTTTTCGCTGGAAGGCAGTGAAACGATCATTCCTCTGCTCGACCGGTTAATTGAAGACGCGGCCGAACGTGGGGTTCAGGACATTACCCTGGGGATGGCTCATCGCGGCCGCTTGAACGTGCTGGCAAATGTGATTGGACACTTCTGCGAACGTATCTTCGCGTCGTTTGAAGGTGCAGCGCATCCTTCGTTCCCCGCGGATGAGGGGGATGTGAAATACCATCAGGGCGCGGTCGGTGAACGCGAAACCGCCAGCGCGCGAAGAGTAGCCCTGACACTCTCGCCCAATCCCAGCCATCTCGAAGCGGTGGATCCAGTAGTTGAAGGTATGGTGCGAGCGAAGCAGGATGTGATGAGAAGACGAGAAGGTCTACCGCGCGAGGAGGTAATTGACCGCGCACTTCCGGTGCTGCTGCACGGAGACGCCGCCTTCGCCGGACAGGGTGTAGTCATGGAAACCCTCAATCTCGCTGATCTGAAGGGATATCGCACGGGCGGTACGATTCACATCATCATCAACAATCAGATCGGATTCACCACTTCTCCGGAAGCGGGACGTTCGACAATTTATTCAACCGATGTCGCCCGCATGACGCAGCTGCCGATCTTTCATATCAATGGCGACGACCCTGAGGCCGCGTACCGCGCGCTGGAAATAGCCCTCGATTATCGTCAGGAATTCAACAAAGATGTCGTGCTTGACGTGGTCGGCTTCCGAAAGTTAGGTCACAACGAAACTGATGAGCCAAGCTATACGCAGCCGCTGATGTATGCGCGCGTTAAAGCCCATCCTGGCGTGCGCTCAGTTTATTCAAAGAAACTAATCAAAGAAGGAGTGATCGACGAAACGGAACTAAACAGCATGATCGAAGAGCGCATCAAGCGATACGAAGATGCCCTCGCCCGCGCCAAAGAGGCAGTTGCTGAAAAAGAGCCGGCCCATCCTGTTACTCCAGTCGCTGAGCTGGACGGATCAGAAGTGATCGAAACCGGTGTTGAGGCGGACACCATAAAGAACCTGACGCAAAAGATTGCCGTAATTCCTCACGACTTTAATATCAATCCGAAGATGGTGGGCCAGCTGGCCCGCCGCGCCAAGATGGGTGAAGGAACGTTGCCGGTTGATTGGGCGTTCGCCGAAGCCATGGCGTTCGGCTCAGTCGTGATCGACGGAACCCAAGTGCGTTTGAGTGGACAGGATTCCGGCCGCGGCACGTTTAGCCAGCGTCATGCAGTTTTGTACGACACTCAGACCGGCAAGAGCTGGACACCACTTTCTGAATTGCGCTCAGAAGCGAATCCGGAGGCGCAGTTTGAAGTGTTTGATAGCTCGCTGTCGGAAGAAGGCGTTTTGGGTTTTGAGTATGGCTATTCAGTGATAGCCGCCGACGCGTTAGTTATCTGGGAAGCGCAGTTTGGCGATTTTGGCAACGGGGCCCAGACAATAATCGATCAATATATTGCCGCGTCCGAGGACAAGTGGAAACAAACGTCGCGGCTGACAATGCTTTTGCCGCACGGCTATGAAGGACAGGGCCCTGAACATTCAAGCGCTCGACTCGAGCGTTATCTGCAACTTTGTGCCGAGAACAATTTGCAAGTCTGCAATCCAACCACGCCGGCGCAATATTTTCATCTGCTGCGGCGGCAAGTCAGACCCGGAATGGAACGGCCGCTAGTCGTTATGACTCCCAAGAGCCTGCTGCGCCTACCCGCGGCCACATCGACTATTGATGAACTGGTAAACGGCGGGTTTCAACCGTTAATCGGTGACACGGGAATTCAGGACGCTGCTGCGGTCAAGCGTATTGTTTTCTGCAGTGGCAAGCTCTATTACGATCTAATAGAGGCGCGCAAGAAATCCGGTGAGTTGCAAACGTGCATCATCAGGTTGGAGCAGTTTTATCCCTTCCCCCTCACGGCACTGAAGGAATCTTTGGCCGCCTATCCGAATGCAACTCAGCTGGTCTGGGCCCAGGAGGAGCCAAAAAATATGGGCGGTTGGTCCTTCATCGAATCCAGACTTGAAGATCTTATGTCTGGCTGCGCGAGGCCCATCTATGTTGGCCGCGCTCCTTCGGCTAGCCCGGCCACTGGCTCTTACGCCATTCATCAACAGGAACAAGCCAGCCTGGTGGAAATCGCTCTCAAGCCCTCAGCCACAAACAAAGGTACGATCGTCTGACAAAGGCAGCGTAGCTTTGTACTGCAAAGTACTTGACAGAATAACCTGCCGGCGATATCCTGCCGCCTGATGGGTTCCATCCACTTACTTTCCGCCGAACCAGAACAGCCGGTAGCGCTTCATGAACGCGCTATGGATAACTTGCAGTTTATCCGCGAGACGATGGAGCGCGCCTCGGCGTTTACCGGCATCTCGGGATGGGGGCAGGTGGCGATCGGCATCACCGCAGTTGCGGCGGCGCTCCTCTCTTCGCGGCAGCCAACGTTCCAGGCCTGGTTGACAGTCTGGCTGGCGGAGGGAGTTGTTTCTCTGTTGATCGCCGGCTGGTCGATTGATCGCAAAGCACGTGCGGCGCAAATGCCGCTGTTGTCCGGGCCAGGTCGCAAAGTGGCATTTAGTCTTTCTCCGCCACTCTTCGTGGGCGCGCTGCTAACAGTTGTGCTGTACCAGGCTGGTTTGACAAACGCAATTCCGGGAGTTTGGTTGCTGCTTTATGGAACAGGTGTGGTCACGGGAGGGATGTTCTCAGTCAGCGTTGTGCCCATCATGGGACTTTGTTTTATGGCGTCGGGGGCCGTCGCTCTTTTCATGCCCCCCTCTCTCGCCAACTATTTTCTTGCCGCCGGGTTCGGCGGCCTGCACATAATTTTCGGCGTCATCATCGCAAGGAGGTACGGTGGCTAAACAGTCCGCATTGAAACACCCCGCAGCACGCAAGCAGGAAACGAGTGCGCCTCGAGCGGCGCGAAGTGCCAGGGCAGGGGCTGCTGCTTCTGCCCCTGCTTTTGATCGTTTGATTCATGAACGATTGCGGCTGGGCATTGTCAGCGCTCTCGCAGCGAATGAATCTCTCACATTCAGCGATCTGAAGAGATTGGTAGATTCGACAGACGGAAATCTTAGCGTTCATGCGCGGAAACTTGAAGACGCCGGTTACATCACCTGCACCAAATCGTTCGATGGTCGCTTGCCCAAAACTGAATATCAGTTGACGACAGCTGGTCGCCGAGCGCTGGAAAGCTATTTGAACCACATGGAAACGCTGATTCAGCAAATGCGCAATCGTTAACGTTCCCCCCTTTTTTTATCTTTTGACTTTGCGCTACAAAGCGCTTTGCTCAGAAGGGGTAGAGCAGGACTTACTGGAGGAAAACCGAATGTTTACGAATGTTAACCTCTTCGCGCCCGTTGGTGCCCTCGCTCTGATGGGCACCAGCTTCATGTTCCTTCTTGCCGCAGTGGCCTTTGTTTATACACTCGTAAGGCGGCGATTTCAGGCGAACAAACGCGTGGTCGCGGCCGCTGCCGCGCTGGCGGTTATCTACGTCGCTGTATTGCTTCTGTTCTCGTTTACCAGCAGCGAGCAAACGCTTGCGCGCGGCCAGGAAAAGCACTTCTGCGAAATCGATTGTCACCTGGCCTATTCCGTCGTTGCTGTTACCGAATCCCAAACCCTCGGCACCCCTCCTCGGCAAGCAACCGCTGCCGGAACTTTTCACAGTGTCACCATCAAGACTCGTTTCGACGAAAACACGATTGGCCCGACGAGAGGAAATGGACTGCTTTACCCGAATGGTCGCGTGTTAACGCTGATTGATGAGCAAGGCCGGCACTACATCCCTTCGTCCACAGGGCAAGTCGCTCTTGAGCAAAGCAAAGCAGCTGGAACGCCTTTTACAACGCCCCTGCGCCCCGGTGAGGCATACACGACAACGGTTGTGTTTGACGTTCCGGCTGAAGCTCGCGGTGCCAGCCTCCTAATCAACGAAGCACAATTGCTCACACACTTTGTCATCGGACATGAGAACAGTCCCCTGCACAAGCAGGCGAAATTTCAACTCTGATCCTCACCGAACCTCTTGAACCATGGAACAATTTGACGTTGTCGTGGTCGGCGCAGGTTTAGCGGGATTGCAATGCGCCCGGTTACTGGGGCAGGCAGACCTGCGAGTCCTTCTGGTAGATCACAAGCAGAACCTGACCCAATCAATTCATACGACGGGAATCTTCGTGCGTCGTACCCTTGAGGACTTCGAAATTCCGGAAGATTGTCTCGGGCCTGTAGTGCGTGATGTCACCTTGTATTCGCCCGCTCGCCGCTCTTTAAAGCTGTCGAGCTCTCATGACGAGTTTCGCATCGGACGCATGGGAAAACTCTATCAGCGTCTACTGGAACAATCTCTTCGCGACGGGGTCGAATGGATGCCGGGAACACGTTATGCCGATCATTCGGTACTCAAAAACGAGATTGTGGTGCGGTTGGATGGCAAACGTTCCTCTCGCTGGATCAAAAGCGCGCTACATCGTCGGCGCCGACGGCGCCAACTCGCGAGTCGCCCGACAGCTTCAAGTTGATACCAACACTAAGTGGATCGTTGGAGTGGAAGACGTTCTTAGGGGCGTGCCGCTTAATGGCCCGCCGCGACTTCATTGCTTTCTCGATCGCAAGCTTGCCCCGGGATATCTTGCCTGGGTTGCCAACGACGGCGAAGAGACCCACATAGGCGTTGGAGGATATGCGGCTATGTTTGATCCTACCGAAGCTCTCGACCGGTTCCGTGGCTCACTGGATCACATTATCGACATGACGTCCTCCACCTGGATCGAGCGACGCGGCGGGCGCATTCCGGTTGGCGGTGTATTGCCTCGCATCGCCAACCGTCATGGGCTACTCGTCGGGGACGCTGCAGGAGCAGTTTCACCGCTGACAGCCGGTGGACTGGACCCTTGCATGCGTCTTTCAACTCTCGCAGCCCGTGTGATTACCAGTTATCTCGCGACAGATGATCCTGCGGCCCTGACTGCTTACTCAGGAGAGTTATTTCGTACGCGTTTCAGCTCGCGACTCTGGATGCGGCGCTTTGTTGCTGCTATGAATCAGCCCGTACTGGAACTCGCGTTTGCAACTTTGCGACTCCCGATCCTGAACATGTTCGCCAAACAGGTCTTTTTCGGACGCGGATCATTTCCGGACGTCGAGGAGGGAGTCTCTCAACCTGTTGCGGGCGTTGAGAATGGTTTGTGTATGGAACAAACCTCACGCCTATGAACCAGTAACGATTCCGAAACTTTCTCTACGGAGAGACGTGCAAGAGATGAGTGCCGTCCAAAACTGATCGTCGAGCATTTAGTAAGGAGTGTTCTCAATGACCAAGCGAATTATTGCCATTGCTTTCATCTTCGTATGTACGTCAGTGGCCTGGGCCATACTGGGCGGCACTATCTTCAGCCGTACTTATTCCCTGGACGCAGTAGCTGAAGACCAGGTGGTCTCGACCTGGGGCGCTCCGCAACACCAGTCGCCGCCCACGGCATCTTTCAGCCGTACCGTTCCAAAGAAGGAGGAAAGTACGGAGAACGGCAAAAAGATCGTTAAAACGGTCCAGGAGACGGTTACAACTTCGCTTCCCCTGGAGAGCAGTGCGATTCAGGTTGCCCTGGATCTGGAGCATCGGCAGAAGGGCCTGCTTTGGTACAGCACTTACAAAGTCGACTTCTCGGGAACTTATGGTTTTCGCAATCTCAGCGACAAAGAAGAGACTGTTGACTTCACTCTAGACTTTCCCACCTCCCAGGCGATCTACGACAACCTGACATTTCTGGTTGACGGCGTTCCCGTGCAAACAACGAACAAAGACAAGGCGGCCAGCGCGGCCATCAAAATGGCGCCGGGAAAAACGGCTCAACTTGCGGTTGGCTATCGTTCGCAGGGACTAAATGAGTGGCGCTATAACTTTGGCGGTCCAAATGTCACACAGGTCCGCGACTTCACTCTGAAGATGAAGACCAACTTTAAGGATATCGATTTTCCTGAAAACACGATCTCACCGTCCGAGAAACGAGAGATCGACAATGGTTGGGAATTAAACTGGTCATACAAGAATCTGTTATCCGGATATCAGATCGCCATGGTCATGCCGGAGAAACTTCAGCCAGGACCGCTTGCCGGGCGAATAAGTCTCTTTGCTCCAGTTTCCCTGTTCTTCTTTTTCTTCCTGATGATCATCATCACAACCATCCGCGGTATCGAGCTTCATCCGATGAACTACTTCTTTCTCGCCGCGGCTTTCTTCTCCTTCCACCTTTTGCTCGCGTATCTGGTCGATCATGTGTCGATTCACCTGGCTTTCGTGATTTCTTCGGCCGTTTCCATCTTCCTCGTAGTCAGCTATCTGCGACTGGCGGTAGGAATGCGCTTCGCCAGTCGCGAAGCGGCGCTGGCGCAATTTGTTTATCTCGTAATGTTTTCCTATGCGTTCTTTCTCAAGGGCTTCACCGGTCTGGCAATCACCATCGGCTCGGTTGTCACGCTGTTTGTGGCCATGCAGGTCACGGGGCGAATCCACTGGGCTGACAAATTCTCTTTGAAACCGGTGGAGCAACCCACTGCAGAACTAACTTGATTGTTAATAAATCCACGCGCCCAGCGTCAATTCTTTAGGCGTCTTTGGGCAGTTGTTTCACGGAGGTAACCCAGCGAACGCGAGGTTATCGTCTGAGTTCCATCAAACTTTGGCCTTTGCTTGCTCGTACAGCCAGTCGCCTGCATTAGAAGCCAGGAGCCCAGTTCGCACAATGAGAGCATTTTTTTCCTTCTACTCCGACGCCCTGAAGATTGCCCTGCAGTCGATTTTTGCTCACAAACTGCGGGCCTTTCTCACGCTGATTGGAATCATTATCGGAGTGGCTTCAGTGGTTGTCGTGGGCGCGTCGATTAGCGGGCTAAACACTTACGTCATCGAAAAGATGTCAAAGGTTCTTGGCAGCAACCATTTCATGATGGCCCGCATGGCTTTCCATGGCCGTTTGTCAGATGACGAATATGAGCGCGTCAACCGCCGTAACAAAATGCTTTATTGGGACGATTACGAGTGGGTGCGCGACCATTGCGACTCGTGTGTCGAGGTGGGTGCCCAACTAAATGGCGGCGCCGACTTAAAACAGGACGGAGTCGAATTTCCCGGAACCCGCATCGTCGGCATAACTTCCAACATGGTGGACATCGAAGATAAGACGATGTCAGACGGGCGGTTTATCTCCGGAGATGAAGTTGAACGCTCGGCTCTAATTTGTGTCCTGGGGGGCGACATCAAGGACAAATTCTTTCCCCACACCAGCGCTGTCGGGAAGACCTTGAAGATCCGCGGTCTGCCTTTCCGCATTGTTGGCGTTGAAGAAAAACGCGGGTCGTTCTTTGGGGACTCTTTCGATCGCCACGTTTACATTCCTGTGACCACTCACCTGCAGATCTTCGGCCGCAATGGCTTGCAGATTCATGGCAAGGGCCAGGACCGAGCGACCTTTCAAGCAACAATCGAAGATGCGCGAGTTGCGCTAAGAAACAAACACCGCCTGAAAGGTAACGAGGAGGACGATTTCGGTATTGTGAATGTTGAAGAACTCAACAATCAGATAGACGAGTTTACAGGCAGCATTGCTGCGGTGGTAGTGCCCATCACGCTGATCACTCTGGTTGTCGGCGGCATCGTAGTGATGAACATCATGCTGATGAGTGTGACTGAAAGGACGTTCGAGGTTGGCCTGCGCAAAGCGGTCGGCGCCACTCGCAAACAAATCCTTTTACAGTTCCTGATTGAGTCGGCAATTCTTTGCATACTCGGGGGCATCGTCGGATTAATGCTGGCCTGGGGTGTGACCCAGTTGATTACTGCGCTGGCTTCGATCACCATGACGATCACCATCGGGTATATTCTGCTCGCCATAATCGTCTCTACCGCGATTGGGATGGTCGCCGGCATTTATCCGGCCTTCAAAGCCGCCAGACTCGACCCAATCCTTGCCCTGACGCACGCGACGTAACTCCATGAAGTTTGGATTTCCTAAAAGTGTCCTGCGGGAAACGCTGGTGATGGCGCTCGATAGCGTGCGCTCGCATAAATTTCGCAGCTTCCTTACCGTACTGGGAATCGTGATCGGAGTGATGACTGCCATTACTATCGCGTCGATTCTTACTGGCTTGCGCCAGAACATCGTCGCGATGATTGAAGAGTATGGCACTAACAACATTTACGCCTTCCACCTGTCTACCGGCCCGCGCGTGAACGAGGATCGTTCGGAACGCTTACGAAAGCCTTTAACGGTGGCAGACGCCGAGACCATCCAGGCACAGGCCAGCGCAGTTGAGGACGTAGCTATTGTCGCCCCAAACGTTGGCTATAGCGGCGGGCCCTTTGACGACAACGTTACTTACGAAGGACATAACTACCGATGGGGAAACACGCAGGGTGTCACCTCAAACTATGCCGACATTTGCAACATCACGCTGAAGGAAGGCCGGTTCATCAGTGAACTGGACGATCAGCAGCGCGCCAATGTGATGGTGATCGGCGTCAACGCGGCTGATGCACTATTCCCCGGTCAGCAGAGCAGCATCGCCGGCACGCAGGTGCGCATGGGTGGTTATAACTTTGAGATCATAGGCGTTCTGGAGAAACGGAAAGCGGGCTTCTTCGGCGAAAACGAAGAGGACAACGCAGTGTTTATTCCCATGCGAACGGCGCAAAAGGTGGCGCCGGCGAGAGCCTACCTGCTATTCGTGATCAGGGCTCGATCGGGACAGGTAATTGAAGCTTTGGCGCAATCGGAGGAGATTCTACGGCGCCGTCGCAACGTCAAATTTGAAGCGCCCAATAATTTCGACATCAAGACTGCTGACAAATTTATCGAACAGTTTGACAGCATCACCGCCATGGTTGGTTTGATTGCCATTGCCATCTCCAGTCTTGGCTTGCTTGTGGGCGGTATCGGTGTAATGAACATCATGCTGGTCAGCGTAACCGAGCGCACGAAGGAGATTGGTGTCCGCAAGGCGCTTGGCGCGCGCCGGCGCGACATCGTCCGCCAGTTTCTTTTTGAGGCAATGACGCTGACATTCCTCGGCGGAATTCTGGGCGTCGTTCTGGCGGTGGGTATCAGTCGCATCATCATGCTGTTCATACCCAGTCTGCCGGCTTCGATTCCAAGTTGGGCAGTTATTACCGGACTAACCGTTTCAGTTGGCGTAGGACTGATCTTCGGCGTTTGGCCGGCGCGCAAGGCTTCGCGCCTCGATCCCATCGAATGCCTCCGTTACGAATAGAGTTCGAGTCTCGGCTTCCATGGATCGCGGGGGTCCCGCCCGCAACGAACGCGAAGCGCGAAACCCTTTGGAACACAGATGACAGTATTCGCGCCTTTAGCGCGTTGCGGGCGAGACGCCCGCGATCCCGAATACTCTCGAATTCCGCTTACTCCCGGCGAATTGACTCACCGCGTCTCTTTCAAATACCTCTATAATCAACCCGCCGGTTTGTAATTGCTTTTTGCGTCTTGGCGCCTTGGCGTCTTGGCGCTTGGGGTGTAATGAATGCCTAAAGCTCAACGCGAATTCATAAAAGAGTTCCTGACTTACATTCAGGTTGAGAAAGGTCTCGCCCGACACACCCTCGAAAGCTACGCAAGAGACCTCGCGCGATTACAGAAATGGGCGACGAAATCCGGCAAGAGCGTTGTCGAGCTGACGCGCGCGGATTTGCGCATGTGGATTGCGCAGCTCTCACGCGAGGGGCTGGCGCCTGCTTCGGTGGCCCGGGCGGTCAGCGCCGCACGCGGCCTGTTTCGCTTCCTGATGCTGGATGGTCACATCAAGAGTCATCCTGCCGAAGACCTGGACACCCCGCAGCGATTTGCGTATTTGCCGCAGTTTCTAACTGAGGACGAGATCAATCAATTGTTCGCCGCTCCAGATATCGCCACGGAAGAAGGTGTACGCGATCGCGCGTTACTCGAGGTGATGTACGCGGCCGGGCTGCGTGTCTCAGAGCTGGTGACGTTGAAACAAGCGGATGTTGATGTGCACGCCGGTTTGGTTGTTTGTCATGGCAAAGGCAGCAAGGAGAGGCGCGTGCCGATTGGCAAGAGCGCAATTCATTGGCTGCAACAGTACAGCGCCGTCAGAGCAGGCTACGGCAAGCCGTCGTTACCGCAAATGTTTGTCAATCGTGGTAAGCCGTTAACGCGGCAATTTGCCTGGGCTATGATCAAGCGTTACGCGGCTAAAGCCGGAGTTAAGGACATCTCGCCGCACACTCTGCGTCACAGCTTCGCCACTCACCTATTGCAGCGTGGCGCGGACTCGCGTTCCGTTCAGGCGCTGCTGGGACACAGCGACATCTCTACCACTCAGATCTATACGCACATCACCGATCTCCACCTGCGTGCGTCTTATGACAAACACCACCCGCGCTCACGAATTAAAGGATGAGGGATGAAGGATGAGGGATGAAAATGTACATAGTCCTTCAAACTTTCGACTACTGACTGCTGACTACTGACTACTGACTTCTGTCCCCCGATGTTCTTCCTGCGACAACCCTCCTCAGATGCAGTTCGGCGCTTTATTTCTTCGCAGCGCGAGGTGCCTTTTTCCTATCCGGAGGTAGGCGCTACGCGAGCCGATCTTCCGTCAGGCTATACAGTCGATCACAATCGCGTGCAACTGGGAGCGGGACAGCAATGCTACGAAAGCGCAATCGCTGCAATTCGTAACTGGAAGCAGTTTGATCTTGGGTGGGTGCAGATGTTTCCGGTCGCAACCCCACTTGAAACTGGCGCGGTCGTAGCAATCCTCACTCAACACTTTGGGTTCTGGTCACTCAACGCTTGCCGAGTCGTTTACCTGATTAACGAGAATGGATCGGTAAAGAAGTTTGGATTTGCCTACGGCACCTTAGCGAGTCATGTCGAACGCGGCGAGGAACGGTTCACCATCGAATGGCACGCGGACGACGACTCAGTCTGGTATGACATTCTTGCCTTCTCGCGACCTAATCAATTGCTCATCAGGTTCGGTCTGCCGATCGCACGAATGCTGCAAAAACGTTTTGCGAAAGATTCACTGAATGCAATGGCCGAAGCAGTAAGGGACGACGCTGCTCGCTGAAGTTGAGCATTTGTTTGCTCTGTTCGACGCGAACTAACGTTGATTTCTGCTCGAGCGTGTGAAAGAAGTCGTATGAGAAAATAGTCAAACGACCTGACTCATCTTCTGGGGTCGTTAAAGGAGAACGCATGCGAGCTTCGCGCATCATCCGTTACCCTATCGATATCATTTCGGTGCTGGTGGTCCTCAGCACGCTGTCCCTTCAGTTGTTTGCTCTGATGCGCAACTGGCCCTGGTACGCGGTCATCCTCATTTTGCTCATGCTCCGTCAGCTAAGTTTGGTTGAACATAACCATGCGCACCTGACAATTTTTCCGTCGAGGTGGGCAAATATCTTGCTGGGCTGGCTCTGCCACCTATCGAGCGGAGTGCCGCTGGATACTTATAGAGTCCATCATGTAATTAGCCACCATCGCCATAACAATCGGTTCGATTCGTCGGGGCGGGATTGGTCCAGTATTTTTGGATTTCGAGGCGCGTGTCTTCCGGATCGGCCAGTTGGTAAAGCGTACTACGTCGCATCGTTCCCTTTTATAGCTCACGGCGAGACCTTGCTTTGGTTCCTTCGCGCACCGACTTCCCAATTAGCGCGAGGCTTTTTCGCATCAATGGCCATAGTGAGTCCCGCAAGCTTCTTCCTTGCCTGGCTAAACCACCGGGTTTCTAACGTTTTTCCTGGTGCCCTGGGCGATGCTTCTCTTTGGAATGGGCTACAACAACTACGACCATCACATTGGATGCAAACTGAACAACAAGTACGACTCCGCCAATAACTTTCTAAATTTTTACTATACCGTCCTGAGTTTCAACGAGGGTTATCACGTCGCGCACCATATCAACCCAGGTCTGCACTGGAGCCAGCTGCCGCGTTATCACGACGTAGTGGAGAGAAGCCGCCTAAACGAGTCGTTGGAAGCATTTCCACGGACTTGCGCAACAGACTAGTCGGAGCTTCTCACCAGCGCCTGAGTACCAGACCAAGTCGAATGAAGCAATAACAGTAAGCTCTCACAACTGTCCGGATTAAACGATCCGGATGGCAACAACTCCGTTTTTCCACTCACTCTTTGAGGACATCGCACTTCCTAATAAGACTCTCCTGATATTAAGGATATTGCAAAACCGTTCGCCCGGGGGCACAATGCGATTCATTAGCGTTAGAACCTGCGCGCTCTTTCATTTCTCACGGATTTTCTCGAACCATAGGAGGGCCTAGTCTCGCTGCCAACTCTTCAGGTCATCTTCAATTTAGTCAGCAATACTCAGTGCCTGTCTTTTGAATTTCCAAGGAGCCCTCGTACATGCGAAATCTCAATCGCCACGGGTCGTGGATCATCATCATCCTTATTCTTTGCCTTTGGTCACTTAGCTTAGCGCAGACTGCGCCGGAGATACGCCAACTCGAGCAGGATAAACCGGTCGAGCGCGACCTCGAGCGCATTAAGGCCCTGGCCGCAACGTTAGCCGCCGTCAAGACTGAAGATGAAGGCGTTGCTTTGCTGGCGAAGAATGTCCGCAGAGAGGTTCCCCTGGCAAGTATTAAGGAGTAGTTTTCATGCCACACACTAACTCCCGTTGGACCTGGATTCTAGTCGTCTTAGTTTTCTTGTCAGTAACCTGTTCCGCCCAACCCGCCATCGACTCACAAGAGCTCACTCCCGGAAAGCCGATCGAACGCGAGCCCTCAAGCAGCGAAGCTCATCTTTACACCAATCAACTGAATGCTGGCCGATTTCTCGAACTCGCGGTTAACCAGCGAGGAACTGACGTAGAGCAAGAATCATTATCGCCAGAGCAGGCGAGCGAGATGATCAAGCAAGGCGACCAGGCCTTTGCGGAAGGCGATTACCCACGAGCCGTTGCCGGTCGCGCCAAAGATGCCGCGGAGCGGATTGGCGACGATGCCGCGCTGGCCGAGGCGCTTGGCAAACTCGGAAACATTTTGCGTCTGGTAATTACACTGAAGCTTTGAAACATGTGCAGAAAAGCATCGCTTTGAGTGAGGCCAGGGGAGACAAGAAAAGGCTTGCGCCGGCTCTCAACACTGCCGGGATTATTTATCAGGGGCAAGGTGAGATGGCCCTTGCGCTCGAGCATTACCAGAGAAGCCTTCTATTGAGCGAGGAAGTGAAAGACAAGGCAGAGATTGCTCGATCACTAAACAATCTGGGGGCGTACCACAGAAACCAAAGCGAGTTGGGTGAAGCGTTGAGCTATTACCAGAGGGCTTTAGCGATCAATGAAGAGCTGGGCAATAAAAGCACGATTGCTATGCTGTTAGGCAACATCGGCAACGCACGCATGGCGCAAGGGGATTTTACAGAGTCGTTTGAATTCTTTAAGAGAAGCCTGACGCTGCGCCAGGAGATCAAGGATGAGCGTGGAATCGCCAACATACTGAATCTTCTCGGTATCAACTACCGCGCGTTAGGTAATGAGGAACAGGCCCTCGATCATTTTCAGAAGAGTTTGGCCCTGCAGGAACGATTAAAGAACAAGTATGGAGTGGCCTTCGCTCTGGAATACATTGGTATCTCCTCACTTAACTGGAAGGATGATAAAGCGGGAGCGACCACGTATTTTCAAAAGAGCCTTGAGCTTTACGAATCTCTCAAAGATAAACACGGAATGGCCAGGCTCCTAATCTGGATAGGAAGAGTTCACCACGCGCGGGGTGATCATCCGCAAGCGGTCGCTTTTTATCAGAAGGGCTTGGATCTGTACCTGGAGACTGGAGACAAGTCGGGGACGATAGACGTCCTCGTCAGTATTTCAAACGCTTATCGAGCACAAGGCGACCCGCAGAAAGCACTGACAGAAGCACAACGTGCGACCGCCTTATCAAAACAAATCAAGGTTCAGAGATTTGTTGCCGATGCGAGAGTAGCCGAGGGCAAAGCCTATCAGGCCCTCGATCGAAACGATCCAGCCCGCGAAGCCTACGCAGATGCCATCACGGCCGTCGAGTTTTCACGGTCGAGGATCGCGGGAAATACTGCGCGGGCTTCATACTTTACAACCGTGCGGGAGCCATACGAGCTTTATGTAGACGTATTGATGAGAATGCATAAAGAGCACCCAGCCGCTGGTCATGACCACCTGGCTTTTCAGATGAGCGAACGCGCGCGTGCGCGCTCTCTGCTTGAGGCTTTGAGCGAAGCCCGGGCGGATATTCGACAGGGCGTTGATCCCACGTTGCTGAATCGCGAGCGGACGTTGCGTCAGCAACTCAATACCGCGGGGGAACGTCAGACTCGTCTGCTGAGCGCTACACACACGAAAGAGCAAGCCACCATTGCAGAGAAGGAGATCGCGGCTCTTACGGCGGAGTTTCAGTACATTCAGTCTCAGATCACACGACGGAGCCCTCGCTATGCAGCTCTCACCCAGCCAGTTCCGCTCTCTGTGCAGGAAATTCAAACGAAGGTACTGGATGCCGACACCGTGCTGTTGGAATACTCGTTGGGTGAAGGGAGAAGCTACCTGTGGGCGGTGACGCCGACTTCTATTAAGAGTTTCGAGTTGCCCAAACGCGCGGAAATTGAGACGGGCGTTCGCCGAGTCGTCGAACTGCTCAATAATGGCAATCGTTGGGCAACCAGCAAAGAGATCCATTCGGAATATGCGGTCGCAGCCGCTGATTTGAGCAACACGTTGCTGCCGCCGGCCCTGATGTTCCAGATGAAAGCGAAACGCCTGGTAATTGTTAGCGACGGCGCGTTGCAATACCTGCCTTTCGGCGCGTTACCCGCTCCACAAAATGGGGCTTCGCAAGTCAAGGGTCAAAAGTCAAAAACCAGGACAGTTGCTCGCCGACCTACAGCAGTAACTGGACTCTCGACTCTGGATTCCAGACTTCCCTTGATAGCCACCTACGAAGTGGTCAGCTTACCGTCTGCATCTACTCTCGCCGTGTTACGGCGCGAGACGGCAAACCGCCCACGCGTGCCCAACAGTGTCGCAGTGTTAGCCGACCCCGTATTTGAAGAGAGCGATGAGCGAATCAAAACAGGGGCGCGCCAGGCTCGGCCGAGTGAAAGTCGGCGGCCATCGTCGCGCTCCAGCGACAAAACTTATGACCACGTCGCTGGTTCCCGAGCACTACTGGAAAGAGCCTTTCGCGTTGACTCCCACACCGCCACTGATAGAAGCCTTCGCGAGACTTTACGAATTGGACGCCTGCCTTTCACGCGTTTTGAGGCCGAAGGAATTCTTGCGTCAGCGCCCCCAAATCAAAGTTTGAAAGCCACTGACTTTCGCGCCAATCGTGAGACCGCGACCAGCGCTGACCTGGCGACCTATCGCTACGTTCATTTCGCCACGCATGGCATTCTCAACAGCGAACATCCGGAGTTGTCCGGCATCGTGCTGTCGTTGGTTAACGAAAAGGGTCAACCGGTCGACGGCTTTCTGCGATTGCATGAGATTTACAACTTAAACTTACCTGCTGATGTGGTCGTGTTGAGTGCGTGCCAGACTGGACTCGGCAAAGAGATACGCGGCGAAGGACTAGTGGGCCTAACACGCGGCTTTATGTACGCTGGCGCGCTGCGAGTGGTGGCGAGTCTCTGGAAAGTTGACGACGCGGCGACCGCAGAGTTGATGAAGAGGTTTTACCGAGGGATGTTGAAGGAGAAGTTGCGACCGGCGGCAGCGTTGAGACAGGCAAAAGTGGAGATGTGGAAACAGAAGCGTTGGAATGCACCCTTCTATTGGGCCGCGTTTGAACTGCAGGGCGAGTGGAAATAAGGCTCGGGGCGCACGATTCTCATATGCTGGAATTCGCCTGTCTTTTATCACGCCTACGCAAACTAGCGGTTTGCGTTACATTCAATTCCAACGCCGGACAGGACCAGAAATAGTGAACCTTCCGGCGACAAGCAAGAAAGATTGGATCCTCACGGAAGAAGCCTTCGAGCGTCTGCTGGAACTGCTCGACCAAAACCGCGACCAGGCTGGCCAGAAATACGAGAGCATCCGACGAAAGTTGACGGAGTTTTTTGAGGCGAGGGGAAGCGAATCTCCCAACGAACGCGCCGACGAAACGATCAATCGTGTCGCACGTAAGATTGTTGAAGGCGAACAGATTCAAAACATCATCAAATACTTTTACGGCGTAGCTCGTCTTTTGTAGCTCGAAACTTTGCGCGCGCGCGATAAGTCCGCCATTCCACTCGACCTGGCCCCTATCCCCGTCGCACCAAATTACGAAGAACAGAAACGTGAGCAGCAGGTGCAGGAACAGAAATTCACCTGTTTTGAGGCCTGTCTTTCGGAACTGCGGCCTGCGCAGCGCGCTCTCATCGTTGAGTATTATCGCGAGGAAGCGGGACTAAAATTGGACCACCGCAAACAGCAGGCGGAGGCGTTGAAAATGTCTCTCAACGCGTTGCGGCTCCGTGCCTGTCGCATTCGCACCGAGTTGGCGGCTTGCCTTAACGCTTGCCTGGAGAAGTTGTCGGCAGACACGAAAACGACGATTGATCACTGATTAGTAGGGGGCCGCAGGGTGGACCAAACCCACGACTATGAAATTTCGTGCGAACGTTATCTGCTTGGAGAGTTGTCTGAGCAGGAACAAACGCAGCTTGAGGAACAATACTTCGAGGACGATGCGCTCTTCGAGCGATTTCTCGCGGTCAAGGATGACCTGGTTGACGCTTATGCGCGCGGTCAACTTAGCCCCGAAAAGCGCCAGCACTTCGAGGCACATTTTCTCGCCACCAAACGTCGCCGACAGCGGATTGAAGACGCCAGACAACTCATTGGCGCCATCACATCTGCCTCGGTGGACGCGACAGGTGCACCTTCACCCGCTGTGCCAGCTGGAGAATCTTCATGGTGGCGATCAGTATCTGAGTGGATTGGTCTTCCTCCGTTGGTGATTCAGGCGGCGCTGGCGGCTTTCTTGCTTGTAGCGCTGGCAGGGGCGTGGGTGTGGATTAGGACCTTCAGGGTTAGTCAGGCGGAGCGGGCCCGGGTGCAGGATGAGCGGACACCACCCGGACAGGGGGTTGAACAACCCGCCAATTCGCCGATAAATGTAACGACACCGGACGTGGCAAAGGATGAGACTGCAAACCGCGCAAGCCCTCCAGCCAATTCGATAACAAGTGCCTCACGGGAAACAAATAACAGGTCACCTTCGCGGCTGGCAGCGGCCCAAGTGGCGTCGTTAACGCTGGTGCCGTTCGCGGCCCGGGACAGCAGCAGCTCCAACTCGCTTTTGATTACACCGCACACTCGCTCAGTACAACTGCGCCTCACCTTCAAGGGAGACGATTACCGGCAATACGAAGTTAACCTCCGAACCGTAGACGGTGAACAGGTGACCCGTCGTCGCGGTCTTAATGCCACCTCAAACGCGACGGGAAAAAGATTGACGGTCACGCTTGACCCGTCAATCTTCCGCCGACAAGATTACATCCTGACACTCAGTGGTCTTCAGGTCGATGGCATGCTCGAAGCTGTAGGGGACTACTATTTCAGGGTAGACCGAAACGCGTCACGATAAGCGTCATTCTCACGTTGTTCCCTCCACTGGTTCCTTCCCACATTTGTTGTCCCCGAATTCAAGTTTCTGGCACCTGTGACACGTTTTTCATTGATCGTCACCTTTCAATAGAAGAGCAGTGCGGCGGAAACAGCGGTGTTGTTATCACCTTGTACCCGCCAGAGCTTCGGTGGCCGGATAACGCTAAATTCAAGAGCGACCAGCAGATACTTCGCGTCATATGTCACCTACAACCTTATCGTCGAAGGACCTTGATTAGAATGCATGGGGTTCGAGTGGGGATGGAGTCGTGCGGCCTTCGAGGATGCTTGTGTCAAATCCCTGGATCGGCTTAAGGTCGCGGCTGCCGATAGAGCAACCCAGCCACGGGCAACAACTGGTCCAAGGGGATAATGATCGTAGTTGGCCTCAATCGTACCAATGGCAAAGGTCTAACTACTTACGAAAGGAAAACCAAAATGAATAACCGAAGGATGCAAAGACTAGTACATGCCGCGTTGGTTCTATGCATTGCGATTTCACCAATCGCCGCTAGCGGACAGAATTCGCAGCGTGTCGGCAGCAACAGGCCACTCACAGTCATGACGCGGAACATGTTTATCGGAACTGATTTCGCGCCGATCCTGGGCGCGACATCCTTCGATGAATTTCTAATCGCAGTCGCGAATGCTTACCTCGACGTGCAGCAGAGCAACATTCCCGAACGTGCTGCTGCAGTGGCTGACGAGATCCAGGCAAACCAGCCGCATCTGATCGGGCTTCAGGAAGTCAGCATCTGGCGCACTGGGCCTTTGGGAGGGCCGGCCACGGCCGTCACTTATGACGCCCTGCAGTCGCTTCTCGACGAGCTGGCTGTTCGAGGATTGCACTACACTCCAATAGCAATCCTGGATGAATTCCAGGCTGAAGCGCCGAGCGCCCTCGGTATCAACATTGGGTTTACCGACCGCGATGTCGTGCTCGCGAGATCAGATCTCGCAACCACCGGGCTCAAGCTCTCAAACGTACAGGCGCAACACTTTGCCACCAACTTCACATTTACCAGCCCCATACTCGGCCAGCTGACTGTACCCAGGGGTTGGATCTCAGTAGACGGAAAAATTCGCGGCAAACAGTTTCGTTTTGTTAACGCTCATCTCGAGTCTTTTCACCCAGGTGTACAAGCTGCTCAAGCGAGCGAACTGATCCTCGGACCTGCTAACACCGAGTTGCCGGTGATGATAGCTGGAGACCTGAACACGGAGTCAGCAAGTGGCGATCCCGCGCTGAACGCCGGGTACCAGATCATCGTGGGAGCAGGTTTCCAGGACGCCTGGACTGTGTCGCACCCTGCCGACCCCGGGTTCACCTGGCCGCTCCATCTCGAAGATCCATTCACTTCAGTTGCTCCCTTCCAGAGGATCGATCTGATCTTATTCAGAGGACAACTTGAAGTGCTCAGCACAGAACTTTTCGGACATACACCGGCAGACCGCACTGCCTCGGGACTTTGGCCGTCTGATCATGCAGGCGTCGTGTCATCGATTAACTTAAAGCCGTCAATGGCAAAACTCGACGCCACCGTCTGGAATGAAAGGGTCTATGCGAGAGACCGATATTCCCAGGCACTCATCCCTTAGCCAGCGTTCCAGAAGAAACCGAAATCTCGGAAAAGAAGTTCAGCCAACCGCAAAGTTGAAGATCGATGGTCAAACTGATTCGCTTTTACTGAGCGTACGAATTTTGGCCCTACAGAGTCATAAAGAGGAGAAGGAAGCCATGAAGCAGTGCAACAGCAGACCGGGGGGCGAGAGGAAGCGCAAACTTTACCGCGTTGCTCTTAACACTTATGGGACTGGCAGGCGGGAGTGTTCTTCCGACTATCTCATCGAGTTTGTTTGCGCGCTCAGTGACGCCCCGTGGAAGTTACGCAAAGTCGTTCGCGCAGCCGCCGGCTCAGGCGACACCCGACGGGAGGATCGTCTTTAAACGAGTGGACATTAATTCGCAGACACAGGCTGGCAACGGTATATATGTCATGGAAGCCAATGGCTCGAACCTCCGTCGGCTTGCCAGTGTTGGTTTCGAAGCGGCTCTCTCGCCAGACGGCACGAAGCTAGCTTTCGTTACCGGTCAACCGCCGTTCGGATGCAACAACCATGAGCTCAACCTCATGCCGAGTATCTTCGGCACGGACCGAAGGCAACTGACCAATGTTTGCGGTTATGACCAGCACCCAGCGTGGTCACCTGATGGGGCGCGCTTCGCTTTCTGGAGCGACCGCGGCCCTGGCGAAGGCCTTTATGTGATGAACGCCGATGGTAATCTGCAAACAAGAATCCTCAGTACGACCAGCATTCAGCGGCAGATCGAAAGTCCTCACTGGTCGCCGGACGGCACACGCATCGCCTTTGTCGGATACAACCTCAGCGCCAACGAAGCGGATATCTTCGTTGTCAACGCGGACGGAAGTAATCCCGTGAATATAACCAACACACCCACGATACATGAGGTGGCGCCAGCCTGGTCGCGTGACAACAACAAAATCGCCTACATCAGAGTTACTTCCCCAGACGATTCTGACATCTACACGATGAGTGCCAACGGCAGCAATAAAACCCCGCTTACGACCCTCAGCGTCACCGGCTTGGGAATCATCCTGGGCCTCGGCGAACTAAGACTCGCGTGGTCACCGGACGGGACGCGCCTGGCTTTTATGGATGTGGGCAACAGTCTGGACATCTTCGCGGTCAATGCCGATGGGAGCAACCGCGTGAATCTTACGAACACGCCCGACAATGACACTTATCCCGACTGGCAAGTTGCTGCACCCGCGCCAACAACCAATCCGATTAACAACACAGAATTCTTTGTCCGCCAGCATTACATCGACTTTCTCGATCGCGAACCTGACCCGCCGGGCTTTGCCGCCTGGCAGGATGTGATCAACAACTGTCCGCCGGGAGACACTACCTGTGATCGCATACACGTGTCTTCAGCCTTCTTCCGCTCGCCGGAGTTTCAGGAGCGAGGTTATTTTGTCTATCGCTTCTACCCGGTGAGTTTTGGTCGCAAGCCTGA
The DNA here is from genome assembly GCA_051000815.1 of Pyrinomonadaceae bacterium. Taxonomy (GTDB): domain Bacteria; phylum Acidobacteriota; class Blastocatellia; order Pyrinomonadales; family Pyrinomonadaceae; genus PSRF01. The sequence goes on along the minus strand of JBPCNX010000022.1, from coordinate 10,304 downwards.
TTACCTGGAGTTCATCCCTGACCTGGCCCAAGTCAGCGGCTTTCTCAGTCCAGCGGAGTTGGAGGCCGCAAAGGTCGCGTTCATTAACGACTTTATGGCGCGGCCCGCCTTTGCCAACGTTTACAACCCGCTTAACAATTCCCAGTATGTGGACGCGTTGCTGTTATCGGCGGGGATAACTCATGCGGCGCGTGACTTCTGGATAGCCGCGCTGACCAATGGCACGAGGACAAGGGCACAGGTGCTGCGTGAGATAGCCGACAGCACGGAGGTCTACAATAAATACTACAACCAGGCATTCGTAGTGATGCAGTACTTTGGGTATCTGCGCAGGGATCCGGACGTGCTTTATCTCGACTGGATTCAGGTGCTGAATACGACGGGTGATTTCCGCGGCATGGTCAACGGCTTCATGAACTCGCTCGAGTATCGCTTCCGGTTTGGACCGTAGGCGATTCCGAAGGACCCAGTCGCCTTACTAGAAACTGATGCGGTTTGGTCAAACCTCGGAGGTACCACTCAATGTCAGAACCGGGAGCGGTAGCGACCGGGTCCATTCGCTCGACTGTCAACCAAAACAAATCCCGGATTCTTACCACTTTGAATACTCTGCTACCAACCCGGTCGCTAAGCTCCCGGTTCTTGATATCGAGTGGTAAGGATCCTATTGCGCAACGCCATCTGAGGGAGTAGAGTAGCGCCCGATCGCTGTTCGCTGATTTCCAACCGAATCGCCTCGTCCAAACTACCCTAAAGGCTACCATCCGCCGGAATTATTCAGTTTCGGGCACGAGCGTAAAAAGGGCCTTTGGGCGTTGGTAGGAGATAGCTTAATGCAGCAAAAGATTGCCCCCAACAGAACGCTGAAAGCCACTCTGCCAAAAAAGCGCGTTCTCGTTGTGAATTGTTACTTTGACGATTCGCGGCAACCAATCCGAAGAACTTCCAAAATTCCCCAGGCGGTTGGCCCAATCTATTTGGCCGGCGCGTTTGCGCGAGAGCTGTGTGACGTCAGTTGTTACACCGAAGTAGCTAGTGGCCCTCTCGAAGACGAGCAGTTGCTCTCGGGGCTCGACATGCTGGTCCTCACCGGTCTGACAAACAGCTTCGATCGCATGCTGCACCTCACAGCTTATGCCCGCACCAGGAATCCAAAGGTAATTGTCGTCGCAGGTGGGCCGCCGGTGCGATCGCTGCCGCTGCTGGCGCGCAAGTTTTTTGACTACACGTGCATGGGCGACATTGAGGAACTCAGCAAAGTGATCGCGGAGACTTTTGGTGCTGCTTATGCCGCTGAGGAAATGCTGCCCCGTTACGATCTGGCTTACTGGCTGGGGAGAATCGGTTACGTAGAAACAACTCGCTATTGTAATTTCCGTTGTTCCTTTTGCTCACTCACCGCCGAAGGTCACAGTTACAAAACCTACGACCTCGAATACATTCGGCAACAGATACTCGCCTCAGGCAAGCGGAACCGAATGTTCTTTCTCGACAACAATTTTTACGGCAGTGACCGGGACCACTTTCATGCGCGCGTCCATCTGATCAATGAAATGCGAGGTCAGGGACAGTTTCAAAATTGGGGCGCCCTCGTAACAAACGACTTCTTCCTGAAACAGGAGAACCTTCGGCTAGTGAAGGAAGCCGGCTGCGAATTGCTTTTTAGCGGACTTGAATCGTTTGATAACGACTGGCTGCGCAATTTCAATAAGCTGCAAAATACCACCGCGCCGCAGGTGGAAATGATAAGCAAGTCGCTCAATGCCGGAGTCGTCTTTTCCTACGGCTTAATGGTTGACGTGACTAGTCGCACGGTATCCGACTTGCGCAGGGAGTTGCGCTTCATAACCGGCAATCCAGAAATTACGCTTCCTTCATTCGTCACACTCTCGATCCCATTGCTGGGCACGCCATATTTCTTCGAGTGCCTCAATCGCGGCTCTATGCTTCCTGACACCAAGCTGCGCGATATGGATGGCACGACGGTGTTGCAAAAGCCCCTCGATTCACTCAGTGAGGTTGTAAAGTTTGTGGATGACGTGCAGTCGCTGAGAGGCTATAAGGGACGCGCCATCAAACACGCGGCGAGATTCACCAAACTCTATCATGCAAAACTGACAAAGATGCAGATGGCTTTCGCACTCGGCGCCGGCTTGATGGTTTGCGCTCAACCGTTGACCGGCTCACTTGCGGGAATGGGTTGGCTGCGCCATCGGCCGAAGGCGCGCACTTATGTCAGCAGCAGCGAACCGCTCGATCATATGTACACGCCTGCTTTTCGCGTTGATTCCCGCTTCGAGAGTTATTTCAAACCCACAATGGTCACGGATCAGAGTGGGGCGCTGCATCGGGATTTGATCGACTCCGGCGTGCTGCTCAATGCTCCGCGAAAGGCGGCAGCCCGCGCATAAAGATCTGATCCAAAAAAAACACCATGCCCCCCTATAGAATCATGACCTTTGACGGTGGTGGTGTGAAAGGTTCGTTGATGGCCACACTCGTCAAACGCATTAGCGATAAATTCCCCAACCTGCTTAATCAGGTGGACCTGTTTGCCGGCACGTCCACAGGATCAGTGGTTGCCCTCACCCTGGCGTCGGGTTTTAACGCGGACACGCTTGTAGATTTTTATTCTCAGGACAATCTGCGATCAGCATTTTCGCCGGCGCGTTTCAATTGGTTTCGCCCGAAATATGACAACGCCAACTTTCGTTCTCTGCTCGAGAGCCACTTCAAGGGCAACCCACGTCTCAGGGATTTGACCAAACACAATCTGGTGGCTCCCACTTTCAAGCTCGACAATGTCAAGAAGGAGGATTGGTGCCCCGTCTTCGCTCATAACTTTCCCGGGTCGCATCACCTCGATGAATTCGTAGTCGACGTGGCACTGCGCAGCGCCGCAGCGCCCACGGTCTTTCCCTCGCACCAGGGACACATTGATGGCGGAATGGTGGCGAACAATCCAAGCACTGTCGCGATTGCAATGGCTCTCGGTCATAAAACTCCGCGACCTGAACTTGAGGATATTCGCGTCTTGTCTGTCGGGACGGGATTAACGCCAACGATCATCAGCCTTAACACGACAAATTGGGGAATTATTCAATGGATGCTCAATCCGTTCCGGAAACCCCAAACTCCCCTCCTTAACATTCTTTTCAACGGTGTGGTTGAGGCGGATGCGGCGATGAGCAAGCATATGTTGAGGGCCCACTATATGCGCATCAATCCGAAACTCGAACTGCCAACCGAACTCGATAATTGGAAGGCGATTCCCCAGTTGATCCAAACCGCAAACGATTACGATCTGGGTCCTGCAGTGGATTGGATTGAGAAAAACTGGAATTAGGTACCGGGCCGGGTGCGAGCCCGTTCACGCTGGACGAGCAGCCTGCGTAAAATCTTTCCTGCGGGACTCTTGGGGATCTCCGTAACGAATTCAAGGAGCCGGATGCGCTTATGCGGCGCTACTCGCTTCGCTACGAATTCCATAATTTCTGCCGCACTAGCCTCGCCCTTCAACACAATAAAGGCTTTCGGAACCTCTCCCGCTTCTTCATCGGGACTGGGAATCACTCCAGCGTCAGCAATCGCCGGATGTGACAGCAAAACCGCTTCGAGCTCCGCAGGCGCCACCTGCCGGCCCTTATATTTGATTAACTCCTTCAGCCGATCTACCACAAACAGGCATCCACTCTCATCTGCATAACCGATGTCGCCGCTGCGCAACCAGCCCTCTTGATCGATCATCTCCGCAGTCGCCTGCGGATTGCCGAGATAACCTTTCATCACCTGAGGTCCGCGAATCCAGATCTCGCCTTTCTCGTTGGGACCCAGTTCATATTTCGTCAGGGGGTCGACGATCTTGCTCTCGGTATTCGGCAAACAATAGCCGACTGAACCGGCCCGGTGGCGCTTTGATGGAACACTCCCGTGTGACAAGGGACTGACCTCTGTTAACCCATAGCCGTATCTGATCTGACAGTCCAGCCGCCGGCAACAGGTCTGCGCCACAGTGTCGGCAAGCGTGGCGGCGCCACAGTGGATCAGTCGCAGCCCGGAGAGATCGTGACTCTCGACCTCCGGCGCGCGCGACAGCGCGAGTACGAGTGGAGGAACGAGGGGGGCAACACTTACTTTGTATCTCTCCAGAACTTCCAGGAACTGGTTGAGGTCATAACGCGGCAGTGTTACCACCGTGGCTCCCTGGCAGAGGGCAAGATTAACCACTACGTGTAACCCATAGAGGTGATACATGGGCACGACACACACCATCGTGTCTTTCTCTGTCAGGGCCTCGTTCGCTTGAATCTGGCAGAGCATGGAAACGAGATTGTGATGCGTGAGCATCACACCTTTTGGGAATCCCGTCGTACCGCTCGAGTAGGGAAGCGCGGCGAGATCATCGTGAGGACTGACCCTGACCTCAGGGGTTTTACCTTTGCTCGCTAACAAAGCAGCGAAGGGTATGGCGTCTTCAGCTTCACCAATCACGAAAATCTTCTCGACCTTCGAGGACGCCGCCGCCGCTCGCGCTTGGCTTAGCAATTGTGGAATTGTGACCAGGAACCTCGCGCCGGAATCACGTAGTTGCGTCTTGATTTCATCATCAGTGAAGAGCGGCGGAACCATCGTCACAACGCCGCCTATCAGAGCTACGGCATGAAACGCGAGCGCATACTCAGGAAGGTTCGGACTGTAGATCGCCAACACATCACGTTGTCTCAAACCATATTCGGCAAAACCTGCTGCAAGTCGCTGAATGGTGGGGGCCAACTGCGCATAGGTGATTGTACGCCCGGTTTGACCATCGATGAGGGCAGGCTTGTCGCCAAACTCAGCTGCGCGCTGCAGCACAAACTCCGTCAGTGAGATTTCCGGAATTGTGACAGCGGGGTGAGGACTGCTGAAGATCATGCGGGGTCTCCTTTTAAGAGGCGGTCTTTAGGCATTTCCGAATACCACTTGTAATTGCCGATTGCCGATTTCCAATTGCCAATTAATAAGATTGTCTATAAGGCGAGATAACTCTCTCATTGAGACTCATCCTGTCAACTGACGTTGCACACCAATCGGCAATCGGCAATTGGCAATCGACAATCACTTAAACGGCTCATCCCGTTCCTTGACGGCCTGCTTAAACCCGACCTCCGCCGCCCGCTGCTGAAAGGCATATCCTTCACGGGTGTGACGTGCGATGCCGTCGAACATCGTACCGAGTAACTGCACGGTGTTGAGGCCCTGGCCAAGGAGTGTCTGATTGATCAGGAGTTTCATCATGATCAACTGATTCAGCGGCAATAAGGCGACGCGCGCCAGCAAGGCCTCAAACCGCTCATCAAGTTTGTCAGCCGGAGCAGCTTCCGTTGCCAGTCCCCATTCCACAGCCTGCTTACCGGTCAAACAATCGCCGGTGAAGAGCAGACGCTTGGCTCTTTCAACTCCGATGCGGTAAGCCCAGAGCGCAGTAGTTGGGACGCCCCACACACGGGCTGGCGGATAACCAATCGAGGCCTTGTCCTCGATAACCAGGAGATCTGAGCACAAGGCGATGTCAGTGCCTCCAGCCACGCAAAACCCATGGACCTTGCAAATCACCGGCTTGTCGCTGTGAAATAAACTCATGAAGCCGCGCACATTGCGATTCATCATCGCGAAGTCGAGCGTTGGATCCCAGACCTGATCCGGATCGTGATTCAGGAGTTGTACCTGAGGATCCATCGGCGAACCTGAGGGCCAACTAACTAACTCACCACCCAATCTCTGTTCTGCAGTGAGGACTAAATCATAGCCGCCGCAGAATCCTGTGCCGTTTCCGGCGAGCGCAATGACACGAACCTCGGGGTCAAGATTGGCGCGTTCGACACAGGCAGCCAGCTCGGCCGGCATCTCGAGTGTAATTCCGTTTCCTCGCTCGGGACGATTGAGCGTAATACGGGAGATGCGACCGGTGACTTCGTACGTGATAGTCTTGAGAGCATCCATAAGACAGTAGGCAGTAGGCAGTAGGGCAGGAGCAGGAGTAGGAAGCGGGGGCAGTCGCCAGGTGTCGGTCTATTGTCCTGATTACTGACTACTGACTACTGTCTACTGTCTACATCGCTACTCAAATCCCGGCGCCAGCATTCGCGTCATGGCCTCCGGGTTCTTAATCTTCTGACTCGACATCCAGGCATCCGCTTCCTGAATGAGCTCCTGGCCGCGTTCGCCACTTACAGCCCCTCCCAGCCGGCGTTTGCTCGCCGCCGCATACAATTTCATATCCACCCCGCTGAACGCCGCAACGGCTGTTGACAGCAACGACTCAGCTTCTGCCTGTCGCCCCTCCCGGTTCGCGATACCGGCGCGGATCAGACTAACGAAGGGACTAGCCCAGGCCATCTTTTCGCGCGCGATCCGTTTGGCCATTTTCTCCGCTACATTCAGACGGTGCGCCTGATCCTTACCCTTCGCTGTCGCCAATGCCGCCCTCGCCTGCAGATGCATGGCTTCTATCCTGAGGACCTGAATCCGCAACAACAGAGAGTCTTCGAGCGCCGGCCATTGACCGTGAATATGTTTCCAAACCACCTCAGTGTCGCCGGTATACAACTCAATCTGCGCCAGGGCGAGCATCGCGCTGTAGTGCTGAAGGTGAAACCCTTCGTGCGGCCAGGCCTTGAGTGCCTCGATGGCTTCCTCGCGGGCGCGGGTGGGATCGTCGGCGGCAAGCCAGATTAGATTTAGCCGGGTGCGCAGGTCGGTCGCCGCGAAAACGTTTCCTTGTTCGAGAGCTGCCCCGAGCATGACCGGCACTCGTCTCGAGACTTCAGCAATCTCGCCCAGGTAGATCATCGCACTGAACATGAAGCGATGCGCGATTGAGACTTCCCAGGTTACGCCGGTGCACCGGTCGCGCAAAATTTCAGTTGCACGTTCGCAGAGTGCCGCGGCGGTCTTCCAGTCTCCAACTAAATAAGCGCAGATACCGCTGGCCCAAATCGAGAGGCCGATCGCGTGCGGGTGCCCCACCTGCTGCGCCAGCGTCTCAGCTTGTTGCGCGATCTGTAATGAACGATTGCGGGTAGGTCCGCCACGCGAGGCGCTTTGGGCGGCCTCAAACGCCAACCCGCGAGCGACACGGAATGGCTCCCCTGCCTTAAGCGCAAGCAGCAGGTGCCGGCATTGGAAATCCGCACCGCGGATCAGATCAACAGCACCGAGACCGGCGGCCACCGCCCAGCAGATATCGATGCGGGCCAGGTCGGCTTTGGGAACCTCGCTGGCTTTGCGTTCGGTAAAATTGAAACCACGCAATCGAATCTGAATTCGTTTGAGTAACAAAGAAAATAACGCGCGCTTGGGGCCGGCCGGCAAAGTAAACCCGACCGCGGCAAGCACCGACCGGATCAGTTCAAGCCCTTCCTTGATGTGGCCACCCATCAGAAGTTGTTCGGCGGCCCGGCGCTTCGAGTCCAACCCCTGTGCGGCTGTCGTTTCCTCCGCGAAATCCAGATAAGCCTGCGCGGCCTCCGCGGGGCGTCCGGCGTTGGCAAGAGCTTCCGCCAGACCGCGCTTCATCGCCACTAGTTCGGCGCCCCTGCCGGGAGCGAGTTCCAGCGCGCGTCGATAGAAAGCTGCGGCACGATCAAAAGCCAGGGCTTCGGCTGCTTTCCGGGCGGCAACGCCGGCATGCGTCGCAGCGCGGATTCTCTCCCCTGCACCCATATAGTGTTCAAAAAGCGATTCAGGGTCGTCGATTCCACGCGTTTCGATTGCCTGGGCCAGACGGCGATGAAGCTGCATCACACTGACCTTATCGAGTTGGGAAGCCAGCGTCTCGCGAATGCGATCGTGGTAAAGCTCAACTGTGTGTTCGGAACCGCCACTGCGTAGGAATTGCGCTGCCCGCAGTGAAGTCACCAACGGCAATTCGTCGCCTGAGAGTCCCGCGGCATGGTAAGCAACTTCGGGATTGATCGGCCGGCCCGCAACGGCGAGCGCGTTAACAAACTGTCTGGTTCCCTTCGGCAACTGAACCAGTCGCGCATCCAGCATGACACTAAGATTTATTCCCGTAGTAGCTGACTGATCGCTTGCGGCCGCATAGCGCGCGAGTTGTTCAAGTAGAAATGGATTGCCCTGGGCTTCGCGCGTTATTGAAAGTACAACCGGCTCGCTTGGGTCTGCGGAATCCAGGAGCTTACGCGTCAGGATGCGCGCTTCATCATCGTTCAGCTCAGCCACGCGCAACTCGCGACAGCTTTCGCTTCCAGTATTCTGCAGCAACAATTGCAGGAACGGCTTGGTCTCGATTTCTTCACTGCGAAAGCTTGCCAGCAACAACAATGGCGGTGAGTCAGGTGGCCGCAGAAGGTCTTCCAGCAGCGTGGTGCTGTCAGCATCCGACCATTGCAGGTCGTCAATATAAAGGACGAGCGGTTGCCGATCGGATATGCGGCCCAACAGTTCGCGCAGAGCCGCAAACGCGCGCCGTCTCAGCGCAAAAGGGTCGGGTATCTCCTGTTCGCGCTGCGGGGCATTGAACACCGCATCGACCTGCAGCATTACCGGAAACAGACGGGCGAGGGCCAGTACGTCCCTGGGCATCAGCGCTTCAGCCTTAGACTCGGGCAGAGCCATCAGGTACTTAGTGAGGCTATCAACCACGCCATCGAGAGCTTTGTAAGGAACCGACTCGCGTTCATAACAACGGCCCTCAAGAATCACTGTTTCACTTTGGTGGTCGCGCAAGTCGTCAAGAAAGTTCCGGACCAGCGCGGTTTTGCCGACACCCGATTCGCCGTGAACGTAACAGGTCACCGTTTGTCCTCGTCTGGTGGCCTCGAACGCAGCCATTAATTCCCGCGTCTGCCGATCGCGCCCGATAAAAACTCCTCTGTGCCGGGACGGTAACGCCGGAGCGGCCATGATTGGAGTTCTCAACGGACCGGTTTTGCCATCGCCGAGGGCTTTTAAGATCTGCCGGCCCGAGGGCCGCCGCTCGGGGTCGCGGCGCAAAAGTTTGACGCAGAGTTCGTTCAACTCCGGAGGCAGGCTATCCACAAGTTCAGCAGGTGCCGCTGGGTCGATGGCTTGTTTGTCCATCATCACTTCAAAAAACTTTCCCGAAAAAGGCAGGCGGCCGGTGAGCGCCTGGTAAAGCATTACCCCGACGCTATACCAGTCACTCGTGCGCGAAATCGGGAGTTGCGCACCCTGTTCTGGAGACATGTAATCGGGAGTGCCGGCCAGGTTTACACTCTCGTGAAGTCCTTTGCTCGCCACTTCCGCGACCAGACCGAAATCCAGGATCACAACCCGCCCTTCCTTCGTCACCAACACATTCGATGGTTTTATATCGCGGTGCAGCTTTCCCGTTTCATGCAGGCCGTGAAGACCTTCGGCCAATTGTCGCAGTGCGTCCTGCAGTCGCTCGAGATCGAGAGGGGATCTAGCAAGTCTGGTGTCTACCGAGCTTCTCCCCATTGGTGGTTCTGCGAATGAGACCTGGCGACTGCTGGTGTCAAGTTGCTGGGTCTCAGCTTCGAAATCGGCGCCGGCCATATCGCTATTGGAGCTGTTCATTGAAGAGCGTTCCAGGGTCGAACTCATTGACGACTGACTGCGCCGGGCCCGGTAACCGGGACGCACATACTCGAGAAAGTTGACACCCTGCACCAACTCCATTGTGAAGAACCAGTACTTGCCATCGGACATAAACTCATAAAGCGAGACCAGGTTAGGATGGGCTACGTCGGCCAGCGAGCGAAATTCATTCTTGAAGCGGGAGATGTGTGCGGCTTCGGTGCGTGTGAGGGCTTTCAGCGCCACGACCTTATCGGTTTCCCGGTCGTGCGCCTCATAGACCACGCCCATCCCTCCAGAACCCAGGCGGCGACGAATTCGAAATCTTTCGGTTCCGAGAAAATCAGCGGTTGTGTGACTCATTTACCGGTGGCCTGCAGAAGCAAACAGAAGTCTGGCGTTGCGTGGATTGTAAGACGTGAGTTGGAAAAGCACCACAGGAATAATTTAGGGTACTGATGCGGTTTTGACCAGCATCGCGATAATCCAGCGTGGATGGATTGCCGATTACTTGAAGTCAGTACCACCAGGCGGTAGCCGGTGGCTTGGATGGATTTGGCCGAATGCCGATTGCCGATTAATCGCTTTCGCAACAGACCAATTGGCAATCTTGAGACCCACCCGCTTGTATGTTAAGAGCATGCAAGTTAGAAAGTGTCTATCGCCTGTGGCCAGTCGCCGGTAAGCAAAAGCGATTGGTCCAAGGGGTGCAGCAGATCGTCCACCCGCTTGGCAGCTTA
>JBPCNX010000021.1:0-30748 GCA_051000815.1 Pyrinomonadaceae bacterium | reverse complement strand
TACCGATTCATGATCCCGGCTCAATCTTTTTTTCTCACCCACTCACTTTTGCGCTACAGTTTATCTTTGCTAACCCGGTCGAGTTTTCACACAGCCTCTACCGCCTGGTGGTACTGACCTCACCGGGACCGCGACCCGCTGGCATCCCAGCGATCTCGCTACCGAGTGGTGATATTGACTCTCCCGACCGTTTAAGGACGGACTACGAATTACGCACAATTAACACAAATGAAAATTGAGAAATGAGGAATGGAAAATGTTCTGCTATCTTTTATGGGTCACTCCTCAAGCCAACCCGAGCCGGCGCGCCTCTTCATCCGGGATTTCAATGTTCATCCGTAGTAGAGCGGTTGAAAATGTTTTCCCTTGCGCATCCGTCATTAGCGACAGGGTGCCGCCGCCGTCGAGACTTTCATGCAATAGAAAATTGAGCGCACCGAGGTTGGGTAACTCAAACCTCTCGACGGCGCCTTTGACTATGCCCTCGAAGTGTTGCTTCACTCGAGGAGCCGTCACCTCACGAACAAGGATCTGATAAAGCTCCTCCCGCAGGGCAATCAGTCCGACATTTGCAGTGTCGCCTTTATCTCCGGAGCGCGCGTGCGCAAGTTTGACTAGCTGAATCTGCATTAACGGAGCCCCGGTCTTTCGCCTTCGGTCTTTGGTCTGGTTTTGGGTCTTTGAGTCTTGGGACTTTAGTCTTGGTATCTGTTATCCGCGTTCATCCGCGTAGATCCGCGGCTCATTCTAAGCTTCGATAATCTCAACCCGCGGAGTGATCTCGCTCTTCGGCATTAACGCCGGCCAATACGCCACAATCTCCTCAACCTTCGGCCGGCCACCAGCAAAACCCGTCACACCCGGCGGACCCGTGAGAATCAAAGGAGCAATTTCTTTCGTGAATCGCTCCACCGCTTTTCGATCCTCGCTTCGCACCCCGACCCGCAATTGCACCTCGGGCAAATCACTGCGAGGCTCACCTGCCAACGCACCGTGCGTTGCATTGGCGCCGACAAATTCGGTCAACACCTCATCAAACTGCAAGCCCAGCCGGTCCAGACGCGCTCGCAAAATCTTGTCGGCAGCTTTCGCTTTGTCATATGCGTCAGGCCATGAATAGACGAGCGTTCCCACCGCCTTGAATCCGGCCGAATAACTGATCGACACCTTGAGAAACTCGGTTCCCGGTCGTCCTTCGATGCCGTAAACGCGCACGCGATCGCGCCCGGCCTCCTCCAGTTTGATGGTGGTGAAATCGGCGACGCAATCGGGTGTGATGTACTCGTGTGGATCTCCCATCTCATAAACCAATTGCTCCTTGATGGAAGGAATGCTGATACATCCGCCAGTGTTTTCATGTTTAGTGACGACGAAAGTCGCATCTGACGTAGCTTCAACAATGGGGAAACCAACATCAGCCAGATTCGGAATATTGCGCCAATCATATTGGCAATTGCCGCCGGAGCATTGAGCACCGCACTCGATGATGTGGCCGGCGATCGTACCCGCAGCCATCCTGTTCCAGTCATCTGCTCTCCAGCCAAACTCATGAATCAGCGGCGCGAGTGTCAAACCCGTGTCTGTCGCTCTGCCGGTGACGATGATGCGTGCGTCACGATTCAGAGCTTCGACCATCGGCCAGGCCCCCAGGTAAGCATTTGCGCTTTGAATGCGATCGCGCACCTGGGAAAGTGGCTCACCGGTGTCCATGTTGCGCAGTTCGATCCCCTTGTCGAGGAGCTGATCAATCCGCGGCATGATATCGTCCCCGGTAACGATGCCGATTTTAACTTTGCCTGCCAGTCCCAGCTCGCGAGCAACTTCACGCACCGCATCAGCACAGCCTTCAACATTTACTCCACCCGCATTTGCAGTTACACGAATGTTGCGCTCAACACAGGCCGGCAGAATCTGCTTCATCAAGGGGATGAAATCTTTCGCGTAACCGGCAGTAGGATCTCGCGAGCGCTGCTTCTGCATGATCGACATTGTTACCTCAGCGAGGTAGTCGAGCATCAGGTAGTCAATGGGTCCACCTTCAACCTGGCGCACGGGCGCGTCGAGCAAATCGCCCCAGAAACCCTGGCCGGCAGCAACGCGAATCTTGTCTTTCATCAATGAATCAATCTTAACTTGAAAGGTATTCCTGGTTCCTTTTTTTGGTCTTTGTACTTTTGCCTTTGGTCTTTGTTCTCATAGCGCCGGTTGAAAAACTGCTATCAGAAAAGGACCCGGGATCATAAGACGAACTAGGTACAAAGTACTAAGTTCAAAGTTCAAAAGCCAAGTCATAGACCGGAGATCAGCTTTGGGTCGGTAATACAAACTGCCCTATATGGGGACCGCTGTAATTCAAACTCACACGCAGCGCCAGCTCTAACGCGTCTCTTGTAGACTCCGGAGTGATCACCGCATCGACAAAACCACGCGCCGCTGCGTACTTCGCATCGAGCTCTTTTTCATATGTATCGCGGACGGCATTCATATCTGCGATTAATTGTTCACCCGGTCCCAGATCGTTGCGCTTAAGTTTTTCGAGTTGACTGCCAAAAACCGCCTGTACCGCCGAGTCGCCTTCCATCACGCCCATCCGTCCGGTTGGCCAACTGAAAATGAAATCAGGATCAAAGCCCTGTCCAGCCATCGCGTAGTAACCAGCCCCTGACGCATGATTGAGTGTGAGCACTACCTTCGGAACCAAAGCTGTCGCCATCGCTTCGACGAAACGCGCACCGGCGCGAATTATTCCCGAATGTTCTGCTTCGGGACCCACCATAAATCCGGACACGTCCTGAATGAACAACAGTGGCGTATGACGTCTGTTGCAGGTGTCGATGAAGAAGGCCACCTTCTCGGCCGACTCGGTGTAGATGATCCCCCCAAACCGCGGCGGCCCGCCGCCGGGCGAACGAATCATGCCGCGATTGTTGGCGATGATGCCGACCTGAATGCCGCGAATGCGCGCATGTCCAGTAATCATTTCCTTCGCATAGTCGGCCTGAAACTCGTCCAGGTGACCGTTATCCAACAAGCAATCCAGCAGGTGCCGCACGTTGTAAGGCTGCTTATGATCCTCAGGAATGATGTCGTACAACGACTCAGCAGGCCTTGCAGCTTCCTGACTGGGAAGGATCACAATCGGACTAGCGACGCTTAACGGCAACTCGGAAACAAACTCGCGGATCTTGGCGATGCACTCCCCGTCATCCTTTACTCGGTAATGAGCCACTCCTGAGATTTCATTATGAGCGCGCGCTCCACCGAGCATTTCGTTATCAATCGTCTGCCCTGTCGCACCCTTGACAAGGTTTGCGCCGCCAAGACCCATGAACGACGTGCCCTCGACCATGATAATCACATCAGACAGTGCGGGAAGATACGCACCGCCGGCAATGCATGGCCCCATCACGGCCGAAATCTGAGGGATTTTCAAGTAACGGCGCATCAGCGAGTTGTAATAAAAAATGCGGGACGCACCATACTGGCCGGGAAACACGCCGCCCTGATAGGGAAGATTCACTCCTGCAGAATCGACGAGGTAGATGATCGGCACATGAGAACGCATGGCGATCTCCTGCGCCCGCAAAATCTTCTTAATAGTTTCGGGCCACCAGGAGCCTGCTTTCACAGTCGCATCATTGGCAACTATCACGACTTCCCTGCTCTCGACGCGGCCAACAACGGTGACGACGCCTGCAGCCGGCGCCGCACCATCGTACTGGTCGTACGCGACAAGCAGTCCGATCTCCTGGGCGTAGCAGTCCTTATCCAAAAGGAGGCCGATCCGCTCGCGCGCCGTGAGCTTTCCCTGCTGATGCTGCTTCTCGATCTTGTCTAACCCGCCGCCCAGATGCAGCTTCGCTTCAAGCTCCCGCAGTTCGGTGGTCAATTCTCGCAAGCGCTGGTTGGACTTTTTAGAAGGTGATGTCGGGGCGGATCTCTTCATGATCGAGAAGCGTGGTTCCTGCATGCCAGAACGAATCGCTACTCAAAGTAACATGAGCCAAGAGATGCTGACAAAAGCAATTAGCGAAAAGTGCTCTTCGGTCTTAGGTCTTCGAGCTTTGTTTGTGTTTTGGATCTCGAAGGATCCATTGAGGCTGATAGACACCCAAGTCTTCAACATCAAAGTTCAAAGAACAAAGGACCAAGTTCAGCGGAGGACAAAGACCCAAGGCCAAAGGTCGATTCGATGCTTGCTGTTCGCTGTTTGCTGTTTTACGATTCACCCATCATGCGTCCGCAACAAAACGAAGCTGCCTCCTATTATCATGGCTACATCGATCGCGTCGCGGGAGATGATGTAGTTGCAGTTCTGGAAAGCCAACTCAACGAAACAGTCGATTTTCTGAGTGACATCTCGGAGGATCAATCGCTGCATCGTTACGCGCCGGACAAGTGGTCGATGAGAGAATTACTAAATCACGTGAACGATACCGAGCGGGTGTTTCTGTTTCGCGCCCTGTGGTTCGTGCGTGGTTTTTCCGAGCCGTTGCCGAGCTACGATCAGGAAGTAGGAGTCGCCGGCCCCCAGGCCGATGAGTTTGACTGGGCCAATCATATCGAGGAGTTTCGTTCGATTCGTCTGGCTACGCTGGCGTTCTTTCGTAACCTCCCCGCTGAGAACCTTCCGGGTTCGGAACAAGTCTGGAATCGCACCGGAATTGCCAGCGGCAATCCATTCTCCGTTCGGGCTTTGGCTTACATCCTCGCGGGACATCTGACACACCACCTATCAATTCTTAAAGAACGTTATTTGTAGAACTGCACCTGGTAATTACTAAGGTTCTCTCAACGAGCAGAGTGAACTGAAGTCAACCAGTGCCGCCGATCTTGCCTTTTCCCGGTTTTAAACCGTCTCGCGCGTCCGCTCTACTCCTTTTTTTAGCCTTTAGTTACCCCCTTTCCTTGGCGACCCAAAGAGGTGTAATCTCTATGCGCGGCTAGTCTCACCAACACCGCTGGACAAAACGCAGACCAGCAGCCGCGCCCCCATAACAAAATCTAACGACGGGAGTAAGGGAAATGAAACGTTGCCCACAGTGTGAGTTTATCTATGAGGACGACCAAACCTGCTGCGATATGGACGGGCTCGACCTCATATTAGATGAGAACACTCTTCCCGGAATCGCCGCCCTCGAGACTCGGGCTCTTGCGGCGCCTGCAAGGCCACGAAGATCGATCTTAGTCTCGTTTGTCGGCGTATTATTTGGCGTTGTGCTCCTGGCGATAGGTTACGCGTCCCTTGATCGCGTTGTCACCCTGAATCAAGAGCAGGCGCTACGGCCTGAGTCGGCGAGCACCAATCCGCGACCGTCGGAAGATCGGGTTCTTCCGCCGCGACCCGCCGATCCAACTCCCATCACTAAAACTGCCGGCGAAGACCTCGCTGCGTCAGCTGTTGCTGATCGCGCAAATAAAGTCACACAAGTGCCCAAAAGCGAACCTCCCCGCAGCAAGGTAGCAGCCAAACCAAACCTCATCTCGTCTCCAATTAATCGCAACGTAACCGAACCGCGAACAAGAAACGCAACCAGCTCTCCGCGCAACGAGGCGCCTCCTCAGGTGCGCCCAACTGCGAAGCCGCAAAGCAGTCCTGCGCAGAAAGATTCAAAGATTGTTTCCGCTATTAAGAAGACCGGACGTTTTATTAGAAAACCGTTCAAGTTGTAACGTAACTAATTTCCAATTGTTTGATTAGTTCCTCCACTCGGCTGCACGTAGCCGACCGCGATCAGATCTGCGCCGTTTACGGCGCTAGCCCATAGGGCGAATAGGTGGGCGTTCGAAATACACGGCGATCAAACGTGGAACCGCGCCTCAGTTCTATTCAAGCATCGATTTATTCAATCTACCGAACCACCAGATATCGCTATCAGCATAGCCACTGCGATCCGGACGGTTAAAGAAAGCCACGATGTCGGCGCCGTCTTTTAGCTCCTCAAACATCTCAGGCGTTAGCGTCAACGTGAGTGTTCGGCCAGTGTGGTCGCCCGAGACCTCGTCTGAAAAGAAGCGTTTGCCAACTTGTAAACGCAGTGCGCTATCCCTGGCCGGAAAGGGACGTGTTGTGGTCAGGTTTACCTGCACGAGAGGCTGGCGCCTGCCTCCAATAACTCTCACGGCTCTCTTGATTCCAACCACCACGTTGCCCTCGTCCCCTGCTCTGCTACCCTCAGTCTCATAAGCAGTCGTTACACTCGACTTTAAGATCCGGGCATTCGATGCTGGTGTAATGCTGGCTTTTGGATTTTGAACCTGGGGCTGATAGTTGAGTCGATCGGGAAGCAGATACATTTTGCGCGCTTCCAGATCAGACACGGCGATTTCCGCATTATGCTTCAAGACCGCGTCGTCATAGATAATCGCCCCGTCTTCCGCCCCGGCATCCGCGACCCTGCGAAATACGGGAAGTGCTGCATCACCAATCCAAATCAAATCGATTCGGCTACTAAAATCCTCCGGTGGATGTCCGCGCTTTAGCAGTAAACGAAATCCCCGGCGCACGCTTGTCTTGCTCCGATGCAGCTCCAATTCTCTCGGTTCCGCGAAAGTTACTTCGGTGAGGGTGAATGAAGCCGTGTCTGCAATCAATCTTCCAGGCGCAGTCTGCAATGACGCTACCAGGTTGGAATCGATGCCGCGAAGTCTTGGCTGCGCAGCCCGCGGACGGCGATTTGCGCGCGTGACGTGGTAGAAGAGAGTGGCCGGCAGACCAAAAGGCGGCGCCGCTTGAATTGTAACCAGAGCCGGAATGCTCATGACCGATACCGAGCCATACGGCTGGTATTCAAATGATGACAAGGGAAACTCGAAGCTTCCGGTTAGAAAAGCGGAAATCTGTTTCGTGTAAAGTGGCTTGTTATCAACGTCAAAGAAAGTAAGGTTGAACAGGCCGCCATTGTTGCGCCCGTTAGACCAACGCACGGTGAGAGAGATCGCCTGGCAATCGGCCATTGTAATGGGAATGTCGAAGGTCTCCCCGATGCGACGGAAACTATGATGCCCGGATGTCTGTGGCCCGGGCTCCGAACACTCCTGGGCGTTTACCCTCCCGGAAGAATTGACGCCGGCTGGTCCGATGAGCATCAAGCCGAAGATGATCCCCAGCGAGATTCTCCGGCCAAAGGAATGGTGGTGAGACACGGTCCGAAATTCCGTTTTCTCCTCACTCTTCTCTATAACGCCTTTTCTTTCACACATAGAAACTCCTTGGTAGAGCTCAGATCTACTGGAAGGTTGCTGCCTGGTGCCTACGAGTCAAATGGCTTCTGCTACTCCCAGGCAAGAGAATTGTCGCGAGAAAAACGGGGCATGGGATACGAGCGTTTGAGGACTGTCAGCGGTTGAGGGGCCATTCAATAGTAGCGATCTCTCTGCCTCCGCGCAATAGAATTCGGGTGGTGCTTTCGTTTGCTCAAGTCTGTTGCCAGTACCGAGGGAATACCGCGCCTCGGGAATATGGAATTGATACAGTCGGGCCCGTAAGAACGTATTGTCTAGTGGCCCGGGTGTCTCCAGGTTCAAACCTCAAATCCGTATCGTCAGCCCCCGGCCAGTCTTCTAACCGTTGATTAGCTATCGGCCCAGGGCAGTTTGTGGCCTTTCGATTGCCGATGTTTTGTCGGTCAGCGGTCCACAGTCTTATCAATGAGAGGTCGATCCATGCTCAACAAGTTGTCGCCGAAGTACGCAATCCCCTTCTTCCTTCTGCTTATTGCCTCACCGGTCGCTGCACAGAAAACTCAAAAGGCGTGCTTCACGTCTGATGCGCGCGGTCTCGCCGAACGGAACGCAAAGGTCTGGCAGACACCTGGCCCTGACTACGATCCGGTACTCGGCTTTAACCCCAACAAGGGTCCGCGGACCGGCGCGCCCCCCGTAGATTCGTCAGGGATCGCTGCTCCGGTCGTTTGTGTGGCCAATAAAGACCCGGATCCCGGCTCGGGAACCACGCCGAAGTTTCATTGCTCTGTTGCCGGGGTTGTGGATGCGGACGGGGATCTGATCCGCTACAAAGTGAAACCTCACTTCAAAGGCCAATCGAGGGAAAAACGAAACGGAGAAATTTATGGAGAGTTTCTTTCCTCTCGCTTTTCGCAAGCTCTCGGTTTCTTCGCCGATGATGAGTGGGTTGCCGACGTTACCTGCCAGGATTGCCAGAAGAGTGTGACCAGCAGGTTTCAGGGAACAAGCTTCGCGCCGTTTCAGCCAGCCGCCGGAATCGAACTCCCTGTAGGCAAAGGCATCGATCCGAATTGCAACGGCAAGGATGTGGGTGGACTGAAAGATTCTCTTGAGAAGCTTCTCAAGGGCGGCGCGTCGCAGGCAGAGATCGATGCTTTCAGACTTTGGCTCGCCTTCATCGATCACGGAGACACCAAGACCGACAATCACAAATTTGCCTGCTTGAATTCGCGGGTTAATCCCGATGGCACGCGCACCTGCGAGTCAGGCCAGGCGGTCTTCTACGTCAGTGATATGGGTTCGACTTTTGGTTACTCGGGTGCCAGCGAGAAGAAAGCGCGATTGGAGGAGTGGAAGGGTAAGGATCCGATCAAGGTCAGCGATGGTCGCTGCACCACAACCGCCAAGGGTTTGAAAAACGCTCACATCAGCGAAGCAGGGCGTCGGCTGCTGGCTGATGGGCTTGCACGGCTGATCGCTGCGGAACAAGACAACAAGTTGATCACCCGCGTCTTCAGCGCCTCCCGCAATCACGAGCGCGACGCACCACCCGAAGCCTGGACTGCAGAATTTATCCGCAAAGCCAACACAATCATTAACGCCAGTTGCGGAAAGTAGAATTGGGCCCTCAGTTTGATCTGGGAACTGTGCCCTCAACCAAATCAGGAAAAAGCACCCAATCTCAAGCTTGTTCCACAAGAAATTCGCCGACCCTTGGACAGGCCGGCGTTTTCTTGAAATAGATTGTTTCGCGCGAATTCCTGTTTGCCTGTTAAGTGGCAATCAGTTATTAGCGTTCTTGTTTCCATTCGCATTTCCACGATTGGCGTTATTGCTATTCGTTGACTTAACACCGGCCGTATTAGCATTGCCGTTGTCATTGGTTAGCACCGCGGTATTTGCCGGCACCGTTTTGCTGTTCGCATTCTGCGGGATGTTGGCGTTGGTTTCTACAACGCCGTCGCGTTGAGCTGTGCCGGCATTGCTATTGTTGGCGTTAGGTGTGTTGGCGTTTGATGTGCTATTAGCGTTGTCGGCAGTGCCGCAGCCCGTTAGGGCTACGGCCACCACAAACACCAATGCAAGCGCTTGGTTGCGTCGCATAGTACGATTCCTCCCTGTTCTTTCCGCTTATCGGTAGAGCGACTCAGCGCGGTTATTGCGCCATTCGTTCTCAAAATAATCAGCATCTTCCGGCGTCCGCGGATTAACACCCATCACAATGCCACCGTCTTTGATGCCTTGCTCGTAGCGCTTTGCATGTTCCTCCGGGATACCATGACCAACCAACGCCCCGATCAGCCCACCAGTTAGCGCCCCAGTGCCGCCACCCGCCAGTGCTGCAGCAATCGGACCTGCGATTAACAATCCGAGACCGGGTAGCGCGAGGGTTGTTCCGATGGCCGCGATCGCTGCCAGAGTCGCTCCCACGCCGCCGCCAATGGCCGCTCCCTTGCCGGCACCTTCCCAGGCTTTTGTTCCTAACTCGCTATCATCATCAGTGAAGTATTTCTTCCGCGTGTCGTCCGACATCATGAGATTGACGTCGTCCTTCCCGTATCCGCGACTACTCAACGAACGGTACGCGCCTTCCGCGCTTTCTCTGTCCTTGAATAGACCCGTCATCATGCGATTCTCGCGCTGTCGGCCTGTACCTCCGCCTGTATTATCAGTGTCAAGATTACCCATGGCTCGCTCCTTTTTTTCTGAAACCCGTTAATTGATTAAGCGCACTCTCATGCGAGTACACTTGTGCTTATCACGTCATGCCACATGGCACACGATCGCAATTGGTAGCACCAGCTTGCAATGACCATACCATTCGGCTCACTGAGATCTTTGCTCACCTCGGTTCAATATGCGTGGCTCTACTTTTGCCAAGTCTTCACCGGATAAGTTGAATTATGACCTGGCGCAGGTTAACAATGATTTGATATTGATAGACTTCTGATGTGGACGAGGACATAGTGACGGAATTGAATCAGTACAGCTCGTTTGCCATCTGTAGGGCAATCACCGTGGCGACCGTAAGGCGCTGATGCAGTCTCGTCACATTCAGGATCGTTACCACTCAATATAGAACCCTGACTCGTCGGGTTCCGATATTGAAGGGTATTTCCGAGTCTTGACCAAATTGCATCAGTACCGACCGTGACTTTCATTTGTTACTAGGTTACTCAAAAGGGTAAATTAGTATGAAAGAAGTTGGTCTTAAGAAATAGGCCTTAACTATGAGTCGCACTTCTGAGGATAATCAGGCCTCTCCTTCGCCTTTGTTGACGCGCGCTGCGTCGGATGGCGATGTGCAGGCTGTCAACTCACAGCTGGCCGCCGGTGCGGATGTGAATGCCACAAACCAGGGCGGCCAGACCGCGCTGATGCTCGCCGCGTTAATGGGCAATCTGGAATTGGTGGCGTGCTTGCTCGAGGCTGGTGCAAATCCGCAATTGCAGGATCGTCTTGGCCTTACTGCGCTCGAATGGTCTACGAGAAGGGGCTTTTCAGAGGTATCTCAATTACTGACCAAGGTCTCGCCCCCGCTCCACGGGCCAAAACCTCGAACAGCGTCGCCTTCAGCCAGGAGTATCGAAACAAAACCCCAGCCTTCTATCTTAAATGATCTAAACGCTGAGAGATTGGATCGTGGGCGTAAGGCACCATCGAAGATCTCTTCAGCCATTAGCGACGCAGAGGTATTAGGGAAAGGACAGGCGCTCACGCCCCAGGCAGAAGCAATACCATTTGAAGGCCCGGGTGAAGCGCCCGCTGTCGCGACCGACTCGGCACCTTCGGCACCGACATCTGTAGCAGCCCAATCTCAGTCGCAGCGGTTGGCCGTCGATTCCGCGCTGCGACCTCCACCAACAACCGAACAGCCTACCGTGGCGGACTCGCTTCCTTCTGCGCCGCCGGCTACACCAGTTGAATCTCAATCGCAGCGGTTCGCGGTCGATTCCGCCCCGCAGCCTTCATCGACAATCGAACAGCCTCAAGATGCCCGCCCTATGGTTCGAGAAGTACCCGCTGCGTCGGCTACCGAGTCTAAAGCCTCCGAACCGGACCGCGGCCCAGCAATAGCTCACCCGCCGGCTGGAGAGCAACTTCTTCGAAGGGAAGAAGAAGAAGAAGAAACCCTAACCCGGCCGCGCATCCCGGCTCCGAATCGTGATGTCCCGCTTTCAAAGTCCGTCACACCTCCTCTAGCATCGACACCAGTTTCCGAGCCGGCGCCGACACGGGCCGCCCAACCGCCTCAAAGGGAGCATGCGCCCGCGTTTCAAGCATCACCACTCGGACTCTCAACGAGATCAACAGGCAGCGACTCCCCCGAGGTCTATCACTCCAAACGCTGCCCGAAATGCAACACGGTCTATCAGAATACGCCGCTGTTGTACTGCACTCGCGACTACGCAACCTTAATAGACTTCGATCCGAAGAAGGAGATTGTTGAGGAAAAAATCCAAAGTCACTCTGCAACGGCTTTCCAACCGGTTGCTGCCCACTCACAGTCTTCAACGCCGGTGGCTGTTTGGCTGCTCATCGCGTTCGTGCTTGGTGCGAGCGCATTCGGAGCTTACCGTTTGACCGAGTATTTTTCGGGTGCAGAAGCACCAAGCCCCGTCGCCGCGTTACCCGTAGAGGCTCCAGTTGAAACTAAGAAGCCTTTCTTTAGCGTAGGCGGTGCTCTGGCCGGTATGGAGGTAAGTATTCCAGAGCCGGAATATCCTGCCGAAGCTCAGGGTGCCGGAATAGCTGGCCCCATCACAGTAAGAGTCCGGGTCAACAGGAATGGTCGGGTCATTTCGGCAGCAGCAGCCGGCGGCGATCAGCGACTACGAGCGGCCGCACTAAAAGCTGCGAGGCAAGCCACATTCGCTCCGGAGAAGCTCGCTGAAGTTAGCCCTCGCAGCCGCGTAGTATCTGGGAGTATTACCTACGAATTCGCCCCGCAGTCAGCTGGCGCCGCGACATCCCCAGCGCCGTTGAACGATGCGGGCACGGGTAGCGAATCCGGCACGACATCAACTGAAACCGGCGCCTCCACCGCAGCGCCTAACGTCGATCCAAATTCACCCGTGGTGGACGCTAACCTGACGAGTGCTGCCATTAGTGTTCCTGCAGCGGAATATCCCTCCAGGGCCAGGCGATCCGGAACCGCGGGCACGATCACCGTCACGATCCGGGTGAACCGTGCCGGCAGAGTTGTTTCATGGCGCTCCTCAGATGGCGACGCTCAACTTCGCGCCGCGGCCGTAAAGGCTGCGAGGAAAGCAAGCTTCTCTCGCGAAAAACTTCCGGGAAGCGGCGACGTCGTCGGAACAATCACCTACAACTTCACTCCTTAAGATTTTTGACTCCTGCCTTCTGCCTACTGCCATCTGCTACTGCCGCGCTCCAGCAGGCTTAAGGGATTAGTTTGCATAACCTCCTCTTGTGCCTTCACTGCCTTCTGCTTTCTGCACTGCCCCCTGCCACACTGCTTGTTTGTTTGCCGCATTCATGCGGCTAGCCCATAGGGCGTTTAGGCCAGCCGTTTGACGGCTGGTTAAGCGCTACAATTTTTCCGCGAGGCCGTTTCAACGGTCTTCCATCAATTACTTTCAGCGCCGTTGGTAAGCGCGCTAAAGCGCGCTGATCAGATCATTGAGGCCCGCTTTAACCAGCGCTAAAAGCGCCGGCCTAACTGCCCTGCGGGCTGGCCCGATGAATCGGGCGAAACACTGCTCACTGTCACTGCCTCCTACCCTCTGCCTTCCGTCTTTGCTCACTGCCCACTGCTCACTGCCTTCTGTTATCCTTCATGTACACCATGGATTCTCAGGATACTCAAATCCTTCCCAGTGAAGTTCGCGCTCGTTCTCTCGCTCCCGGCTCCGTGCTGCGCGAGCGCTACCGGCTCGACACCGAACTCGGTCGGGGCGGAATGGGAATCGTCTTTCGCGCCACTGATTTGGAACTGATGCGAGAAGTTGCGGTAAAAGTTCTTCCGTCAGCCATCTATTCGCCTGACGCGCGACAACGATTGCTTCGCGAGGCGCGCGCTGCTGCCGCCCTGAATCATCCGCACATTGTCTCTGTTCATGACGTGGGCGAAGCCGACGGGATGCCGTTCTTTGTTATGGAACTCGTGCTGGGACCGCGGCTGTCTCAAGCGATGCCCACCGATCTTTCACGCGTCGTTGAGATAGCTTGTCAAATCTGCGCCGCCCTCGAACACGCCCACACCAACAAGATCGTTCACCGCGATCTGAAGCCCGACAATGTCCTCCTTTCGAATAAGACCGCGGCAAGCAGCGTGAAGTTGGCAGACCTGGGTCTCGCTTTGCCGGCTTCGGGAAGCCGAATTTCGCGCGCAGGTATAATTGTCGGCACCGCCAGTTACATGGCGCCCGAGCAGGCACTGGGACAACCGATAGATGGCCGTGCGGATCTCTACGCGCTCGGGGTGCTGCTATACGAATTAACGACTGGCCGACTTCCGTTCGTGGGTGAGGATCCACTGACGATTGTGTCGCAGCATGTGCACGCTCCCGTCGTGCCGCCGCGAATGTTGCGTCCGGATCTCCCGGCTTCCGTTGAGGCGGTGATCCTGCGATTGCTCGCCAAAGATCCGGCACAACGCTACGCATCTGCCGCGGAAACCATTACGGCGCTGCGGCAGTCTCTGCTCGACAAGGATCGCACAAGCTCCGAATCCGTTGGCTCGGTAGCAATTCTTGATGCACTGTCGCGTGGCCGGCTTGTCGGTCGAGCCGGGGAGCTAGCTGAAGCACGAGAGCTGTGGCAACGCGCGCGTGAAGGCCGCGGTCACGCGGTCTTACTAAGTGGTGAACCCGGATCCGGCAAAACACGCCTCGCGAGAGAGATTACGATTCAGGCCGCCGTCGATGGGGCGGTTGTCCTGTCGGGTGGTTGTTATGAATTTGAAGCCACCACCCCCTACCTGCCGTTTGTTGAGGCATTCCGCCGCTGGGTGCGCGAACAGCCGGACGACGTCGCTTTACGCGAAACTCTCGCCGATGCCGCAGCCCAGATCGCCAAACTTGCTCCCGAGATTGAAACGCGCCTCGGTCCTTTTCCCGAGCATCCTGGACTGGCGCCTCACGAGGAACGACTTCTTTTTTTTGACGCCGTGGCCAATGTTTTCGCCGCGCTCGCCAGGAAACAGGCGCTACTGTTCTACGCGGACGATTTGCACTGGGCCGACCGCAGCACGCTTTGGCTGCTCAGTCATTTGCTGCGGCAACTGCGAACCGAGCGTGTGCTGATAGTCGGCGCCTATCGCGAGACCGAACTGGATCGCGCTCATCCGCTCGCGAAATCTCTGGTCGACTGGAACCGCGAGCGTCTGATCACTCGCATTGTCCTTCGTCGTTTCGATAAGGACGAAACGGGTGCGCAACTCGGAGCCCTGCTCGGAGAGAACGTAAGCAATGACTTTGCCGATGCGGTGCATCACGAGACTGAAGGTAATCCCTTTTTCGTCGAAGAGGTTCTGAAGGCGCTTATCGAGAAAGGTTCGGTGCGAAAAGAAAGCGGCCACTGGCAACGCTGCGACGTCACCGAGTTACAGATTCCTCAAAGCGTAAAAGAGGCTATTGGACATCGTCTCGATCGCGTCACTAAGGAGTGTAACGAGCTCTTGCGGATTGGCGCCGTGCTGGGCAAGACGTTCTCGTTTGCGGAATTGAGCGCAACGGCACAACAGGACGAAGACACGATGCTAGATGCGCTCGATCAGGCGGTGGGTGCACAACTCATTACTGCCGGTCACGGTGATTCCTTTACTTTCACCCACGACAAGATTCGCGAAGTTCTATATGAAGAGTTGAACCCGATCCGCCGTCGTCGCTTGCACCGCCATGCCGCCGAAGGGCTGGAGCTTCACCGCGATCGAGTCTCAGTTGAAAAACTAGCCCACCACTACATCCAGGCAGGCGATCACGAGCGCGGACTGCACTACGCAAAAGAGGCAGCCGCTGACGCCGAGCGCGTGTTTGCATTCGATGAAGCGATCGCGGCTTACGGCCGCGCCCGAGACTGCGCCGAAGCGTTGGGTCTCATTGACGAGCAGATGGCGCAGGAGGAGGCGATCGGCAAAGCCTACCTGCTTCACGGTGAAACCATCCTCGCGGGTGAACATTTTGAGCGGGCGCTCGCTCTCACCAGCGACTCGCAGACACGGGCGCGCCTGCAGTGTCAGGCTGCCGCTTCCCTCGTTTCAACTGGAGAGCCCCGCGGACTTGAATACCTTCAGGAAGCCCTGGCCGTGTTGGATCCGCAAACGAACCCTTTAGAAACCGCGAACGCGTTATCCATCACGGGTAGGTTTCACCACCTGGCGGGACGTCATGGGCAAGCAATCGACCTGCTCGAGCGCGCGGCAACGTTGGTGGCTCCCGCTGCTGCGGCCGAAACGGTTTCCAGTTTCGCGGCGCCAATGATTGCTCAGCTCTACGCCTTTACCGCCGGGGCTTATCAGCACTCGGGTCTTTTCGATAACGCTGACGTGTGGGCCAGAAGGGCGATCGAGTTTGGCACCACTCACAATGTCCTCCTCGCCCAAGCCTCCGGGTTCGAATTTCTCGGTGAAGACGCCGTGCATAAGGGTGAGTTTGAAGGGGGCCTGGCATATGCAGAGCGCGAACGCGAGATTTGTTCGCGACTTCATTCACGCGAGCGACGTGCATGGACGCACCTGGTCGCCGCTCAGTGTTCCTCATTTCTTGATCGATTCGAGCAAGCCGAGCGCGAGTTTGTTGAGGGCATGGCGCTGGCGGAGTCGGTTGGCGAACAGCGGGTTGCAGCGTTGCTGCGGGCAAACTACGCTGTGCTGCAAGCAAGAACGGGTCGGCTCGATGAAGCGCTCCATACTGCTTTGGCAAATCTCGAACATTCCGGCCCCACGAGTTTGCTGTATTCGAGGTTTGAGGCTTTGCGGTGTATGGCGCTGGTCCGATTTATTCGCGCTTCAAGATCTGAACCTCTTGAATCTGAGATCTTGAAATCTCAAATCTCTAATCCTTTGCGGTCTGAGCCGGAGGCCCTTAAACCTGAGACGCCGACGCCCGATAACTCGGATCTTGAGAATTCAGATTTGAACGAAGCCTTACGTCTCTGCGAAGAAGCCTCGGCGCTTGTCAGTCCCACTGAGTCGCGCGTCAGTCGACTCTGGCTCGGGCCGTTGTACATCGAAGTCTTGCTTGCCCAGGGCAAACGCGCCACAGCCAAAGAGAAGTTGCACGACTACCAGCAACTCACCGCCGAATGCCAGTCTCCTCGGTTTTCGAATGAAGCTAAACGCTTGAGAGCACTCCTCGGAACTGACTAGCCGCATTTAGCTCCCTTCTCTGTACTGGGTCACTTTGAAAATGAAGCCCTAAGCATCGCGCGAAAGCCTTCGGCGCTGCATGCGAATGTCTTCAAACTGACCCATTACTTCCTTCTCCTGTGTGTTGACCGCTTTTCACTGTTTCCTCTTACTTCATCTGCGGGCATCAGTGCACCATATGAGCCCGACCCAAAATACGATCCACTCTAAACCCTGCAGATTAACCAATCTCGCACAAAGGCCTCACAGGCATGGAGTTTGCCATCCTTAATTAACAAGGGAGATAACTATGAAAATGAAAAATTTCGGAAAAGCGATGAGCGGGGCTCTTGTATCGCTCGCATTTGTTTTTGGAATAGTTACTGCGACAAGCGATAGCGCTCAGGCGCAGGGTCGCAATGATGATGGCTATTATCAACGTGATCACAGGAACGGTGATTGGAAAGAGCGAAAACGGGAGATGAAACGTCGCCGGAAGGAAGCTCGCCGGGGCAGCAACCAGGGTGACTGGAGACGAGATCAGGACCGGAACCGCAATAATGGCGTCTACAACGACAACGGCCGAAACGGGGGCTATGGCAACAACGGCGGGTACAATCAGGTCGAGTTGGATCGCGGATACCAACAGGGCGTGAACACCGGCGCGAGTGATGGACAGCGTGGCCAGAATTACGACCCTCAGCGATCGCGTCACTTCAAAAACGCCTCTTCGCAGGCTTTTCGCGAGGGCTTTGTGCGCGGCTATGACCAGGGCTTTCGACAGTATTCTGGGTATGGAAACCAGCGCAACGACAATCAAGGCAGCGGCAACAGTGGCTTGGGAGCCATTCTTGGCAGCATCCTGGGCGGCAGACCGTAACTTCAGATAACAGAGGTCAGAGGTCAGACGTAGAGGTATCAGACTTCTGACCTCTTACTTTTGACATCTGTCAGTAATTTCCAAACCCTTATCAATGATCGCGAACGCTTCGCGCATCCCAGCTTCAGTGATGCATAGCGGCGGATTCGTGAAGAAAGTATTCCAGCGCACAAATGTATACAGCCCTTCCTGACGGAAGAATCGGCCCAGCTCCTGCATTTCCGGCGATGTGCCGTTGAAAGGCGCCATCGGCTCAAGCGTCTCACGATTTCGCACCACCTCAACGATTCCAAAGAGCCCAATGTTACGCGTCGCCCCCACCGACGGGTGCCGACTCTGCAGCTCCTCCAGCATGCCGCGCATCACCACTCCCATGCGCTTCGCATGCTCAATCAAACCATCCTCTTCGTAGACAGCGATCGTTGCGAGCGCAGCAGCGCAGGCAAGCGGATGGCTGTTGTACGTAAGACCTCCATAGAAAACGTTGTTCTGAAAGTGATCGGCGATGTGCCGTCGCATACCCACCGCACCAAGTTGCACGTATGCGCTCGTCAATCCCTTCGCCATGGAAATCAGATCAGGCACGACCTTCCAATGATCGACCGAGAACCATTCGCCCGTGCGGCCGAAGCCGGCCATTACTTCGTCAGCGATCAGGAGAATTCCATACTTGTCACATAGCGCGCGCAAGCCCTGCATGTATCCGTCTGGGGGTATGAGAACGCCGTTGGTCCCGACTACTGGTTCGACAATGATCGCCGCGACGGTTTTCGCACCTTCAAGCTCGAGAGTCTCCTCAGTTCGCGCCAGGACTTCCTCAGTAGTTTCTGAGCCTCGCTGAATGCCGTGGTAAAAATCGGGGACACGAAAGACACCTGGGATTCCAGGCTCAGCCGCCCAACGACGTGGATCACCAGTGAGGGTTAAAGCGCCCGCCGTTCCACCGTGGTATGAGCGATAGCGCGCGCCAATCTTATGACGCCCGCTGAACATGCGCGCAATTCGGATCGCGTTTTCGTTTGCCTCGGCGCCGCCGTTTGTAAAGAAGAAAGCGTCAATATCACCGGGTGTGATTTCGGCAAGCTTCGCTCCCAAACGCGCGCGCACATCCGTGGCCATAAACGGGTTGGCATAGGGCAGCACCGACGCCTGCTCCTGGATCGCGCGAACCACGCGCTCGTCACCGTGCCCGATGTTGACGCACATCAGTTGGCTGTTGAAGTCGATGAAGCGCTTTCCTTCCGGAGTCCAGAAATAAATTCCCTTCGCGCGCGCGACAGGAATCGGATCCACCGCCGCCTGGGCCGACCATTCGAAGAGCGTGTGCCGGCGAGAGAGCGCAACAATCTCCTCGCCTGTCATGGTTTCAGAAGTTGTACTCATAAGGCCACGATGTTACTCAATCCGGCAGTGCTACTCAAATCAACGCGATGACTAGTCGGTTTCGAGTTCCGAGTTCCGAGTTACCACTTCGAACTTCGGCTTCCCCGTTTCGGATTTACAGCTTTCGGGTTTCCAGCTTCGAGTTGAAAGATGCGCAGTCCGGAAGGTCCGCTTGCGGCCGCCCACCGGCAACCTCCACCAATTGGCAATTGGCAATGTCTCCACGCTGAAAGCGTGGAAGTTAGTAGCCGTGGGCAGCGCCACGGATCACGGACAGCCCAAATGATTCCCGACCCTTAGGAGGGACAGTTGAAAGCGATTGGCGATTGCCGATCAACCCTTAACAAAATACTATCGCCGACCTCGCATCCTGGCCGTACTGCTCACTGCCCACTGCCCACTGCTTTGCGAGGCCTCCAGACCCGTCACTAGTAACTCGAAGGCGGGGTCGGCGTCGCCTCCGGCGACGGACTCACTGTCCGGCTCGGTGACGGTGACGTCTCTGGTGATGGACTCACTGTCGGGCTCGGTGACGGTGACATCTCCGGTGACGGACTGACCGTGGGACTCGGCATCATCTCCGGCGACGGACTGGCTATCGGTTCCGGCGAAGGAGTTGGAGCTTTACAAGCCTCGATACAAGCCTCATATGGCTTCCGGCATTCGGCCTGATTGGCGCCGGGAGCTTGTCTGCATTGATTGTGGGCCTTTCTGCAAGCCTTCTCGCATTCACTTGGCTGCGCCTCCTGCCCGCCGCTCGCCGAGGAAAATACAAACGCACTGGCAATCGTCATAGAGAAAACTAAAAAGAAAAGGAAACTGAGCTTCTTGTTCAAGTGCCTACCCTCCCTGGTCGGCCTGACCTGTCTTTGATCGGCAAGTAACCAACCTGTCCTGAGAATAAAAGGGGCTAACTTACGGGATACCTTCCGGGGTTACTAATCGGGGTTCCTTGCCGCGATCCTGGTTGCGGAGGCTTGCTTGCCGGAGAGTTCGCAATCGGCAATGTCCAGAGACGCCTTCCCTACCGCCACTAAGATAACTAAATCTAACGTCTATGCTACACGCCGTGCAGTCAAGAACGTGAGATCAGCGGGCAAATATTCTCTTAATGCAAAGAAACTGCATTACGGATACTAAAGCGTGTAACTAGCGGAATGCTTGCCTCCGCGAAACGAAAACGGCTTCTGCTTTCAATCGGCAATTGCCAATCGCCAATTGGGAATTGCCTTGAGTTGCAGAACGGGCCACGCAGCATTAGACTGCGCGCGGTAAACCATTCCACAGCTTGTTCATAGGAGGAGACATGAAAACAAAAACGATTATATCGGCCGTCGTGCTGTGCTTTATCACCGCGGCAGTATGCTTCGCCAGTGAGATACAGATGGGGACCTTTAAGCTGAATGAAGCCAAATCAAAGCTCGCCCCTGGTGTGCCGAAGAACATTACAGTTGCCTACGAGGCTGCTGGCGACGACATAAAAGTCACGGTGGATGGAATCGCTCCCGACGGTCAGCCCACGCACCACGAGTGGACGGGAAAGTTCGACGGTAAAGACTACCCCGTCAGCGGCGATCCCAACTCAGATATGCGGTCCTACCGGAAACTTGGCAAGCGCACGTTGATTTTAACCGTCAAGAAAGCTGGAAAGGTTACTGTCACCGGGCGCGTTGTCGATTCGCCCAATGGCAAAATGCGCACTGTCACTACGAGTGGAACCGATTCGATGGGCAAGAAGTTCAAAAACGTTTCGGTATACGACAAGCAGTAGCCTTTCTTGTCCCGCACGACGTGCGGGACACTACGATCTCTTCCGAACTCATGTAGCAGTGATGTAGCGGAGTTCTTCGATGTGACAGGATGCCCTCCCGTTTAATTCTCAACGAGAGGGCATTTGCATATCAGAGGAGCTGGGTGAAAGCGTCGTTACGATTCCGCTCCGGTTCTGTAAAGAGCGCGGGCAATCCCTGTTTCTAACTATGGGCCTGACAGACTTTCGCATTGCGCAAGCCACCCTTCCTGACCCTGAGACATCCGAACTGAAGTTGCCCCTCAGGCGGGCGACGATTAGAGGCAAAACAGGACATACCGGATGACCAAACTTGGTATTTTTGCAATCGTGATATCTCTCACCCTCCTCGGAAGTTGGTCATGCGGACAAGATACGTCGGTTAGTGCTGGAGCGGATCGCAACAAGGACGCTCGCGGCGATCTAGCGGCCGGGGCCCGCCCCGAAAACCGAAACGACATCACGGATGAGGTGCGATCAAATCCTGCAACGACTGCGGGTCGCTTCACGGAAGCGGATTTCACTCGTCACGTTAATCAGCTGAGCGCTCGTATCAAGGAGAGAGCTTCCTCAGCGGATTTCTCCATCGTCATTCAAAAGCCGTTTGTTGTAATCGGCGATGAAACTCAACAACTTGTGCAACAACACGCCGAGAATACCGTGAAGTGGGCGGTGGACCGTTTGAAGCAGGACTTCTTTACTAAAGACCCGAACGACATCCTCGACATCTGGCTCTTCAAAGATGAAGCCTCCTATAAAAAGCATACGCGACTTCTCTTTGGCGATTCGCCCAGCACGCCCTACGGTTACTACTCGCCCGCTCACAAGGCTCTGATCATGAACATTGCCACTGGTGGCGGCACCCTCGTCCATGAGATTGTTCATCCATTCATGGAGGCCAACTTTCCCGCCTGCCCGCCGTGGCTTAATGAAGGCCTGGGATCACTCTACGAACAGTGTGGCGAGGTGGACGGACATATTCATGGATATACCAACTGGCGACTGCCGGGTCTGCAACAGGCAATCAGGGCGAAGCGTGTATCGTCATTCAGAACGCTGACAGCAATGGACGCGAGCGTTTTCTACAACGACGATCGCGGAATAAACTACGCGCAAGCGCGGTATCTTTGTTACTACCTCCAGGAGAAGAAGCTGCTGGTGAAGTTTTACCGGGAGTTTCTGACCAGACAGAAAGAAGATCCGAGCGGCTTTCAGAGTTTGCGGAAAGTTTTGGCGGAGCCCGATATGAATGCATTTAAGATCAGATGGGAACAGTATGTGGCGGGATTGAGGCAGGGATACACAGTGACAGTTGAATGAACACCGGGGACATGGTCCCCTTCCTGACCTGCAAATCAGTAAGGCTTTATGCAAACGACCAAGATTGAGATCCTATCTGTCATCCTGGGAATCGGCCTCGCAGCTCAACTGGCTTGCAATCGAATCCAGCCATCAACCGGATCAGACGCCACACCCTCTCCTTCCGAACAGGCTGCACTCGTAGACCAAATACTTGAGCGTTACGCGGAAGCGGTCGGAGGCAGGGCTGCCATCGACCGCATCAAAAGTTATAAAGCTCAAGGCACATTCGAGAGTTCCGTTTTGCGCGGCACGTTTGGGGCCTGGGGAAAAGATCCGCATAAGACTTTAAGTGTGATCGAGTTTCCGCGGATTGGCACGTTGAAGAAAGGTTTTGATGGTGAAAACAGGTGGGTGCAAACGCCCGTAGGGACATTTAACGACGAGAGCCCCAGGCAAATGGCCGAAGTGGAGCGAGATGCCGAAGTGTACAGGGCGGGAAAGATTCGGAATCTCTATGAGAGTATGAGGGTGGAGGGAAAAGCGCGGCTCAAGGGCCGAGATGTGTATGTTGTCGAAGGGAAACCCGCCAAGGGTCCGACTGAGAAGCTGTTTTTCGACACGGATACAGGGTTGCTCATGCGCTGGGACATGGTGCGAAGGAACCCCGAGCGCGGGAATATTTTCGTCAAAGTTCATCTGGACGACTACCGCGAAATCGATGGCGTGAAGGTGCCTTTCAAGGTCCGCTTCGCGTTTGAATCTTTCGATCTTACGCTGAAGGTTGATTTACTTGAGCATAACGTTCCCATTGATGATGCAATTTTTGAGAAGCCGCGCACCGGGCAGTAAGAAGGCATAGAGCGGGGACAGGATCCCCTTCCTAACCTGCTAATTGACTCTCCTGAGCTGTGAATTAACAAGAAAGAGCGGGGACAGGGTCCCTTTCCTCACCTGCGAATCGGCGCTGACCTGTGAATTGGCGGTGACCTGCGAATTAGCAAGTGGGCAAGTCGAGTGTGACGTCCTCATCGCTGCTTTCGCCACAAGCTAATCTTAGTTGTTCTTCGTCCCATTCCCTCTGCCGCCCGCGCCGAAAATACTCCCGTTCCGCCCATTGGCGCTCGAACTCGCGATAACTCTTTTCACGCTGCTGAAGCTCGGCCTCCCACTCCTCAACAGTCTTGCATGATGAGAAAGCGAACTCTTCCTCCATGTGCGAACCGTCGAGATGCCAGAAGCCAGGACCGAAGCCCAGCTGCGCTTCCTGCGCCATCATGCGGCAGCAGTCGCAGTTTTCATCGATGATTAGCTGTGCGGCACTCAGCGCTTCCGGCAGACGCTTGCGTTCGTTGTCGATGATGACGGCGGGAGTTCGGCCATCGTATTCAGCATTTCCGCTTTCCAGCCAATTCGTTTTGACCTCTTCGAGTTTGCGCATAGCTGTGCCGAAGTCCGGGCACTCGAGTTCAATTGCGCGTCTCAGTAAGTGACGAACAAGGTCATAGTAGACGACCCACTCATGTGTGCCGAAACCGGCGAATCGGTAAGCAAATGAGTCTCGCGCCAGGCATGGCGGCCCTTCGTTGAGCAGACTCCACTGCAAGGCGCGCGTGTGGAGATCGAAGTCTATGAAGTCCTGCCTCTCAAGCAGGACATCCCTGGGTGAGCGAAGTTGTAGATCTGCGCGGGGCGTGGTGAGCCAGGTTGCGTGAAGGCGTGTGAGTCTGTGTTCAAGTGCGCGTTTGCTGTCGTAGTTGGATTGGTCAGTGGCATGACTCTCCTGATTGGTCAGAACCTCAGGAGATGAATTCTCAGATTCCAGAAGAGAGCCAGGAGTATGATCTGAGACCTGAGATCGCAGACCCGAAGCAGAACTAACAATGAACTCAAGCAAGGGAGGCCCGTAAAAGACTGCGCGGGGATCAACGGGGATTCTCTGTTCATCACTGCGAACTTTTCCCCGGCTTCGCTCCTGCGCGCGACGATCGCGCGCCCAGCGGTAGGCCTCGATTGATTTAACAAACAACCAGTCAGACGGAACGCGGTAAGGGATGCTAACGTCGGTTGCCTGTGTGCCGTCGTGGTAACGAACCTCGCCTTCCGGCTGTGGGTTTGAATACGTTGACTCGGCTGCCACGACGCGAGTGGCGAGATCGATGATCACGAGTCCGGCGTCGTAGGGTTTGAAGTCGATTTCGGAGCGCGGCTCAAACCAGGCGAATGGATCCGAATCGTCATCAGACTTTTGGTATCGACCCAGCGCCGCTGCTAGTTCTGCAATTGTTTCAGGTTCGGCCGAGAGGGTAGCTACACAGGAGTCGGCCACGGAGCCGTGAATTGTGCCTGCAAGCACGGTGCGGTAGTCGATGAGGTTGAGTTTTAGTTCACTCATTGTGAGGTTCTCCTTATGATGTAGGGTGAGGACGGTCGGCAGTATGGGGAGGAGGTCTTCGATTAGGCAACAGTTGAGCGCTGGGCCGCGTGTGCGTTTGAAAGCAAGAAGTATTGCTAGGTGGAATCACATCCGCGAAAGGATCTCGGCTTTCTTCGCTTCATATTCTGCATCGCTGATCAGTCCGGAGTCTTTCATCTCCCTCAGCGCTTTTAACTTCGCTGCTGCATCCTCCGGCGTGCTTTTCATCTCGACATGAAACACACCCTTACTTCCCTCGCCTTCGAACACGTCGGGCACGCCATTCTCGTTTGCGTCGGCAAGCACTCCGCTTATCGTCTGATCGTAAACTCGACGAACATCAGAGGGCATTTGGTCGGGGCTGGAAAACTCCTGTCCGTTGAAAACAATCTTCGTTGGGACGTTCGTGGTCCGCAGCCCGGCAGACAACAACCTTGTCAACCAGGTAGATTTGCCACCTGCGTTTAACCACCCAGAGGAGATTTTGAATTGCGTCGAGGCTTCGGCTGGCGGGTCTATAGGCTTCAACCAGGCTGGATCCGGCTTTTGCCAGGATGGGTCATTCGTGCTCTCGATTGATGGAGGTTTCGTGTCTGACCAGGTCGAAGGGCGGGAAGAACCCTCGTCCGGCTGCTTCAGCAGAATCCAGAGGACTATGCAGCAACATATCACGAACATGGTGATGCTAAATACGACCATGCACTTCCTCACTTGGGTAATTGAGTTCCCGACGACAGCATATACCGCACCAGGTCATTTGGGGGCAATGCTGGAAAACGGAGATGCAGGTACGCGCGCAATAATGCTCAACGCTGCCGCGGGCCGGGCGGAAGTTTCTCGTTCAAATACCGCGTCAACAGGCCATACAAATGCCGGGTAGTGCCGGGGCCTTCGGAGATCCCGTGGGAGCGATTCGGATAAGGCATGATCGTGAACGACTTGTTTGCTGCCACGAGCGTGTTAACGAGGGCCTCAGTCCCCTGATAGTGAACGTTGTCGTCGCCGGTGCCGTGCACCACGAGAAGTTCTCCCTTGAGTTGGCCGGCAAAGGTGATGGGGGAACTTTGCTTCCACTCCTCCGGATGATCCTGAGGCAACCCTCCATAACGTTCCTGATAGATCGTGTCGTAGTAACGCAAGTCAGGCACTGGCGCCACTGACATTCCTACCTGATATACATCCGGATAACGAAACATTGCATTCAGAGTAGCCGAGCCCCCACCACTCCAGCCCCAGACGCCAATCCGCGTAGCGTCGACATACGGCCATTTGCTAATTGCTCTTACGGCGTTTGCCTGGTCCTGTGAATTTATGATGCCGACCTTGCGGTAGAAGATTTTGCGCCAGGCGCGACCACGCGGCGCCGGCGTTCCGCGGTTGTCAACGCTCATCACCAGATAACCCTGCTGCGCCAGCATCATATGCCAGCGCAGATTGAGGCCGCCCCAGGAATCAACCACCGTCTGGGACCACGGCTCCGTATACACATGAAAGAGGACCGGGTAGCGCTTTTGCGGATCAAAATCCGGAGGTTTAATCACCCAGCCATCCAACTGCACGCCTTCACCGATATCGACTTTGAAAAACTCAAACGGCGTCTGTTTCAATTTTGCCAAGCGCTCCTGTATTTCGTGGTTATCAAACAAGGTGCGCACCAGCGAGTGTTGCGGCAACCGCACAATATCAGTCGCTGGGGCTTTCATGAACGCTGACGAGAAGTGGATCGCAAGATCGGCGCGTGGCGAGATGTTGTACGAATGGCTGCCCCTCGCTGCAGCGGGCGTTATTCGCTCCAATTTCCCGCTACCGTCCAGCGGTTCACGATACAGGTAACGTTGTGTGGCGTTCTCCGGCGAAGCTTCGAAATAAATCCAGTCGTTTGCGTCGTCTACTTTCTCTACATTAATGACATCAAAATTGCCCGGCGTAATATCTTTAACATCGCGGCCATCACGGGAGATTGAATAGATGTGGCGCCAACCGTCGCGCTCACTGGCCCAGAGAAAACGTTTTCCGCCATCGATCCATTCTGCATCTCCGCGCGCGAGACCGGTTTTGTTCCAATCGAGATCACCCCAGGAGATATCGACCCAGGTCTCATCCTTCTCGGTGAGTATCGGCCGCACCTTGCCGGTGCGAATGTCACCGAGCATCACGATGTTTGTGTTTTGGAGCCGGTTTAATTGCTGAATCACCACCTCATCAGAGCTGGCAGCCCATTCCATGCGGGGCAGATAGTTGTTGCGCGGATCGCCGGCGATGTCGAACCAGCGAGTTGCGCCCCCGGAGGCGCCAACGACTCCGACACGCGCTGCCGAATTGGTCTCGCCCGCCTTCGGATAGGGAAACGAAGTGATTACTGGATATAGACCGGCGGTATTGTTAACAAGCTGAAATTCCTTGACCCCTTCGCTATTGAGTTGCCAATAGGCAATGTGCTGGCTATCAGGGCTCCAACGCCAGCCATCGCGACAAAACAATTCCTCCTCGTAGACCCAGTCAAAGGTGCCGTTAACAATGTAACGTGAGCCATCTTTAGTAATAGGAGTGATGCGGGCACTAGCGGCGTCAAGGTCTTCCACATAGATGTTGTTCTCCCGGACATAACCGACTTTTTTTCCATCGGGTGAGAACTTGGCGAACATCAGGCTTGATGGTTTCGCATTTCCACCTAGCTGGCGCAACGACCAATTTTCCAGATCAACTACCCAGAAGTCGCCGCGAGTATTGCTGCGCCAAACGCGTTCGGATCTTGTGAAAATGAGTAGCTTGGTTTGATCAGGGCTGAGAACAAAGTCCTCCACGGCGAGCGGCGCGGCGGTCCCCTGGGGTGTGAGTTTTTCGACTGATACCTTGATGCTGCGTTCGCCCGTCACGGCGTCGTAACGCACGATGTCGAGGAACTCTTTCTTTTCCGCCGAAGGTTCGAGTGCGAGGTAACCACTACCGTCCTTTTGCCACTGCACCGGGCCGAGCGATTTGGTTCGATAAGTAAAGATCGAATCCAGGGTTAGGAGGTCAGTGCCGGCAGTTTGGGTTTGCTGCGCAAAGATCGAAAGCGAGACTAGTAGCAGGACGACGGTGATTGAGAAGAATCTTCGTTTCATCGCTTAGAACTCCTGAAAGGTGATAGGGAAGTTCGAGGATTGTAGCAGCAAACAAAGTGCAGGGTACGAAGTTCGACCACCATTTCTAAAATCGGATTATGGAATCCGAAAAGTCGTAGGCGAGTGAGAAGGGCAAGAGTCAGATCAAAAATTTAACTCTTTCCTTTCGATGGATGACTCTCTGCGTTAAGGGCACAGGCTTGATCGGGGTTGGGCCGTAAATGGCGCTATCCCGGAGGGCAATTAGGCCAGCTGTTTTGCGGCGGGTTAAACCACGCCTGAATATTCTATAAGCCGCTTCAGCGGTCTTTCGTTCGAACGTCCAGGTCCTGCGCCGTTTACGGCGCTAGCCCGGAGGGCAACTAGGCCAGCCGTTCTACGGCTGGTTAACGCTGCCAGACTATTTTCATAGGCCGCTTTAGCGGCCTTTCTTGTGGTGGTTTGGCGCAATTGACAAGGCAGCTTATTCTTGCGAAGCAATCGAGCCTCACAATGCCCAAACACGTCTACAGCGAAATAAATCTTCATATGACTTGGCATACTAAGAATGATGAATCGGTGCTGACGCCTGAGATAGAAAGCCGCGTTCATCATTACTTAGAGCACAAGGTTCGTGAAACCAAAAACGTAATTTTCCATGCCGTGGGTGGGATAGAGGATCATGTACATCTGGCTGCCTCGGTTCCGCCAAGCTTGCTCGTGAGTGACTGGATCGGAAAGCTCAAAGGGGGTAGCTCGTTTTACATCAACCATGAGATCGCAAACCGTAAGCTGCTTGATTGGCAGGAAGGACACGGCGTGGTGAGTTTTGGAACTAGAGATCTTCAGTGGGTAATCAACTATGTAAAGTACCAGAAGGAACATCACGCAAAGAAAACTACCAAGGCACGGCTGGAACAGTGCTGTACTGATGAAGAAGACCGCTGAAGCGGCCTACGAAGAATATTCCGGCAGCGTTAACCAGCCGTACAACGGCTGGTCTATTCGCCCTGCGGGCTAGCGCCGTAAACGGCGCACGGCGAAATTGTCTCAGTGGTTTTTGACCAACGCTTCTATCGCCGTAATCAAGTCTGACGGCTCGATTGGCTTGGCAAGGTGCGCCTGGTATCCGGCAGCAAAGGTTGCTGCTTTGTCTTTAGCTCCGGCATAACCGGTCAGCGCAATTGCCGGTATCAGTCCCCCGCTCTGCGGAGGCAGGCTGCGCACTTTGCGCATGAGAGCATAGCCGTCCTGGTCGGGCATCGCGATGTCGCTAATGAGCACATCGGGCTTCGCCGCGGCAAACCTTTCCAGTGCTTCAGCGGCGGAAGAGGTGGAGGTAACCCTGGCCCCACTCAGTTCCAGAACCTTGTGGATTAACCCACGCGCGTCCTCATCGTCCTCCACTACGAGTACGCTGATGCCATTAAGACGCGCATTTTCGCCTTTCGGCTCTCGGGGTTTAGGTTCTGACTTGCGCCTCGCCGATTTCGCTTTCGTTGACCCGGGTGTCGCGCTCGAAGTTTCGGGTTTCAACTTAGCGTGTTCGGGTGCGCAATCATCCTGGCTGAAGAACGGCAGCTCGACTGTAAAAGTCGCACCCAATCCTTTCCCGGCGCTCTCAGCGCGGACCTTCCCACCGTGCAACTCGACCAGATGCCTGACCACCGCCAGCCCCAGACCCAATCCACCCTGCCGACGTGAAATGGAACCTTCGGCCTGACGAAAGCGATCGAAAACGTGAGGTAGAAATTCAGCTTCAATACCTTCACCGGAGTCGCTCACAGTCAGCACTACATAGGAGTCCTGGCAACGAAGGTCGGCGGAAACGAGTCCGCCACGCGGTGTAAACTTGATAGCGTTTAAGAGCAGATTCCAAACTACCTGGCGCAACCGATTTGAGTCGCCTTTGATGTGGCACTCAGCATCACCGAATGAGGTGGCTAATTGAATTCCCTTTGCCTCAGCGGTGGGACGGACGGCGTCGCGCGCCGCTTCGACGACCGGTGCAAGATCGGTTGGCCGCAATTCCAGATGGAGATTGCCCGTGATGATTCGCGACACGTCCAATAGATCATCGATGAGGCGCGCCTGGAGCCGCGCGTTGCGCTCAATCGTTTCCAAAGCGATCGCATAGTTGGCTTCATCAATCTCGCCCGAGCGGATCAGCGTGGCCCAACCCAGGACAGACGTTAGCGGCGTGCGCAGCTCGTGTGAAAGGGTGGCAAGAAATTCGTCCTTCAGTCGATCCGATCTCTCCGCCTCTTCGCGCGCTTCTCGTTCGCGTACCAGCAGTCGCGCTCGCTCCTCCTCGGCCAACTCGCGCGCCGTAACATCGAGAACGAGTGATAAGACCGATACAGGTTTGCCCTGATCGTCGTTGAGTACGGAGTTGTACCATTCGCAATGAATGATTGAGCCGTTCTTAGTGTAGTTCCGATTTCGCAGCACGCCTTGTTGTTCGGAGCCAGCGCGTTGTTTGCTGGTCAATTGCACCACGGCATTCACGTCTTCTGAAAAAACGAATTGCCAATCCGTAACGTGCTTGCCCAGCACCTCTTCGGCCTTCCAGCCAAACAAGCGTTCAGCGGACTCCGACCAGCGCGAAACGCAGAAGTCGCTATCCCACTCGACTACAGCAAGCGGCGAATTTTCCACGTGAAAGCTCAGACGCTGATGAGCTTCTTGAGCGAGATCGTAAGCTTTTCGTTGCGCCGTAATGTCGCGAATGACGCAAAGACCGCCTTCCACTTCGCCATGATTTCCGTAGAGGGGTGAGTAATGTCCTTCAAAGATACCTTCCCGGGCGGTCTCGGGAACTGTGTAACGCCGGTTCTCGGAAATGACTCGGCGTCCGGCGAGAGCCTCGTGAAGGTACTTGTCTTCGCCGCTCGCGAGCAGGAAGGGAAAGACTTCGAATGC
This sequence comes from Pyrinomonadaceae bacterium, assembly GCA_051000815.1. Taxonomy (GTDB): domain Bacteria; phylum Acidobacteriota; class Blastocatellia; order Pyrinomonadales; family Pyrinomonadaceae; genus PSRF01. The sequence goes on along the minus strand of JBPCNX010000021.1, from coordinate 475 downwards.
CTGTTTCCCCAGCGCGTCCTCACTCTTTACGCCAGAAATGCATTCCATGGCACGATTCCAGACCGTGTAACGGCACTCGCGATCAAACGCGAGAATGCCATCCAGACTGGCATCAAGCAGGGCGCGAAGAAATTGCAGGTCCTGGCTCAAGGTGACAACGGATCGGGGGTCAGCGTTCGTGAGATCAGAATAAGTAACGAGTAACAGGTTACAAGTCAGAGGTGAGGTGTGACAAGGGAGAAGCGATGAGTGAGGAACCGAGCAACATGTGTCGAGGACTCGCAAAAGAAACGAGCGGCTGTGACAGCCGCTCGCCCAGTTATCCTAATTCAATTTCATCTTTGTATTTGGTGGATTCAACTTGAAGTGCAACTTTGAAGTTAGTGGTTAAGAGCAAGCTGCAGTAGCGTAAGCGTGCTTTTCCAACCACCAAGTCAAAGAAGCACACAAATGAACTATAAGCAGCTTGCCCGTG
>JBPCNX010000020.1:0-16259 GCA_051000815.1 Pyrinomonadaceae bacterium | reverse complement strand
AGGCGCGGAGTGATCGGCGCTGAGGCAGCCACAGCAGTCAGCAGAAGGCATAGTAGGTGGAAGGAAACGAGCCGGGCAAACCGGAGGACTCACAACACTGAAGGCCGGAACGAGAGAAGGGGCGAGTAGGAGGCTGAACTTGTGGGAGTAAAGCAGCAGAAAAGCCAGACAGAATTGGCCTTCATGAGCGCTGGTGAGGTGAAGCCGGAACTGGCGCTTGAGGAAGCGACTGAAACTCCCACAGCGGGAAGCGAAGCTGAAAGCCAGGCAGGAAGTGAACCTGTTCTTCAATCGAACCGCCCGGTACGGACCCGTATGCCGGGTGGTGTGGGAGGGGGGCGCCGCGAGGCTTCTCCCTATCCCGATCCAGCACTTCAGTGCTGGGTAGACGCGTCAAACAGTCAGTAAGTCCGTGTAACGGACGGCTGAACCTCACAAAAGGAGTCCGTGGGCGTTCGCGGCTATTAAACCTTCACGCGTTCAGCGTGATTTAGCTCCAACAACAAGATAAGATCGCAACATGAACAGCAACGCATCAGTTCAATTAACTGCGATCGAACGCTTTCGCAAACTGCACGAGTCCGGCTGCTTTGTCCTGCCAAATCCCTGGGACGTGGGCACTGCCGTGTACCTGGAACGGCTCGGTTTCCAGGCACTGGCGACCACCTCCGCAGGCTATGCCTTTACTCGCGCATTGCCCGATTCCGTCTTAGCAATTAGCCGCGACGAGATGCTCAACCATGTTCGCGAGTTGGCTGGCGCTACGCCTCTCCCGGTCAACGCCGACTTTCAGAATGGTTATGCCGATTCACCGGAAGATGTAGCGATCAGTGTGGCACTGTGTATCGAAACTGGTGTGGCGGGATTATCTATCGAAGATAATACCGGGCAGGACGCTTCACCCCTTTATGAGAGGAGGCTGGCAATCGAGCGAATCAAAGCGGCCCGTGCGGCGATCGATGGTGCGGGTGTTCCCGTGATTCTGACCGCGCGTTGTGAAGCTGGATTGGTTGGAGTGGAGAAGCCCCTGGAAGTGGCACTGGAACGACTGGTTGCTTTTGCCGACGCAGGTGCGGACTGTCTCTATGCACCGGGACTCTCTGAACCAGATGAAATTGCCGCGATCGTCAAAGCAGTATCGCCCAAGCCGGTGAACGTCTTGATGTCGAAACCCAGCCCATCGCTCCCTGTTTCCCGGCTTGCTGATCTTGGGGTCCGTCGTATCTCTGTTGGCTCGGCCCTCGCGCGAGTCGCATGGGGCGCTTTTATCCGTTCCGCTCGAGAGATTGCTGAACGGGGCTCATTCGACACATTCGGCGAAGCGGCGTCTTTCAAGGAGTTGGATGAGGTTTTCGCTCAACGAAAGTGAGCGCCGTTTGTTGAAGGTACGGGTTTTGTCTCAAGCGCACTAGTGCAAATTTGAACCATTCACACCGGGCTTCAACCCGGTGAAACACCACGATGAGCAAAGTACGTTCAGGGTTAATTAGTTGCCTCTTGGTCGCGCTAGGATGCATATCCTGTGGCGAGGTTCGCCACCGCGTATCTCAATTTTCCGAACAAGATATCACTAAGGAAGAGCTTCAAAAGTACGAGAAGCTAATGCATCTTACTTTTCCTGAAAGTACTCGTGCACTCAATGCGGCATACGAGTCTGGCGGGCCCGATGACGCCGTTTTCTTGAAGGTGGAGATGGATAAGCAAGATGTGGAGGCATTCGTTAAACACTCGCCTTTCGCCAATGCTTATCTTAGGAGTGACCAAAGCCCAATACAGAACCGCCAAGACTTATCGTGGTGGAATCCCGACGGCGCGAAGACTTATAAAGCGGACCAGGTAATACTTCCCTCAAATGGTGCCCTTTACATGCTCGTTGACTTTGATGACGAGATGAAGGCCGTTGTCTATCTTACGTGGGGGAAACTGTAACTTCATCATTCCTATCAGCAAAGCCGATTCGTAGTCTAATCGGAAACCGCTTAGCGATCTCTCATACACTCTTGCCAAACCTTCCAATTTGTCAGTATCTCCAGCTCGTCAGGTCGGCTCCCGGCGGCGCGCTCTTGAGAATGCGTGCGACGATCTTTGGAGCGTAAAACTGATGATAACGCAGCCTGGAAATTCCGTTAGGTCTTGTGTGATCACCGTTCCAGCAATGTTCGGCGCGTGGCTCGTAGTCGACCTCACCGTTGTAGTGAGGGTTCTTCGTCGTCTTTAAAAAGTCTTCGACGAGGTAGACCGCGTTGTTCAGAAAATAATTGTCGGCCTCGCCCACATAAATGTGCAGCTTCCCTTCGAGTTTCGGGCCCAGCTTGGCCCAGTCCCGCTTCAGGATGTAACCCAGGTCATAGTGTTCCCGCCAGTAGGCGGCGACGGAGTGATCGATCTCCCCGGTTAGTTTGTTCCAGATCGGCTTTGGATAGCCGTCGGCGCCGACCGGTGAATAGACCGCTTCCCAGATATCAAACTGCCCGCCGGACCGGCTCTTCGTGCCCAGCGCCAACTCCATATGGTTCTCGTCCTCGGTAGTTGCCGCGAGCTCGCCGAGGTAGTTTCGCTTTCCCGGACGCAGAATTTTCTTCCACTGGCTATCGGCGTAGTACGCATTTTTGTGTTCGTAGATGTTGACTACGGTGTAGGCGCGAAAATCTATTGGATCGGGACACGCACCCCAGGCGCCGTTATATTCATCGGGGTAGAAGATCTGCGCGGCCAGTGCCTCCCAGCCCCCGGTTGAACCTCCATACATGAAACGCGCCCAGCCCTTACCTATTCCGCGAAACTGTTTTTCGACGAAGGGGACGAGTTCGTACGTGATAGCGTCACCATAGGGACCGAGGTTCGCGGAGTTTACGGCGTAGGAATCGTCGTAGTAGGGATTCGCATGCTGAATCTCCATGATGATCATCCGCGGAAAGTTTGGTCCGGCCCACTCCTGATAGAACTTGTAAGCGTGTTCCTGAACGATCCTGTTATAGCCATCGATCTTGAAACGCTCGCTGTATTCCGGTTTCAGGCTTGGATCGGGCGGAGTCTCGCGAAAGCCTCCAAAATCAGCAGGGAAGTGGCCATGGAAAATTACGAGCGGGTAACGCGCATTTGGGTGCGAATCGAAACCTTCGGGCAACAAGATGTTGGCGCCCAGGTGCATCGGGCGCCCCCAGAAATCTGAAAGCAACTTACTCTGGATCCGTACGTGTTTGATGTACTTCGTGTCTTTTGGCGGCACGATCGGAGGAATCTCCTGGTCGAGCTTCAGGGTGATAGTTGCGTCTTTCCTGGGATCGATAGCCAGCTTTTGCGGCGCGCTGTATAGATTTCCCGGCGCGCGACTCCATTGCTGTCCTTCACCTCGATCCATGGGCAACTTAACAGTGTGGCCGTCCGACCTTTTGAAAGTTTCATAACGATGAAGCACCGCCTGCACCCAGTATTCGCCGGAAGGTATTTGCGCGAGCGACCGCACTGGATAGCCGAAAGCACTGTCATCAACGATCGCTTCCGCGCCGGGTTTTAATCCCTCCACATCAACGCCGAACACCTGCTGCGTATTCAGGTCTTCACTGATTTGAAAACGCGGCTCGCGGGCGTTGTTTGCCGAGATGAGCAGCAACAGTCGTCCGTCAAGCGGGTTAGTGCTCCTTTCGACAGGGAACCAAACAGCAAAACGAAGTTTAGCGGCCGGGCTATTTCCCAGTTCGGCGACCTGGGGAAACAGCATCACCGCGAGAAGAAAGAAGGGTAGAGCCACAATCGATCTCAGATACTTTGTTTTCATTTGGAGGTTCTCCCGCTACTGCGGCTTTGCCGCTTTCGGTGCGGTAAGCCTCTGGCTTACCGGCTGACGCTGCTCATGTTTGAGGCTACGCCTCGAGTTGCCGATCGCTGTTCGGAATAGGTGGAGGCATAGCCTCGCAGAAAAAGGCTCTTTCCGGTAAGCCAGAGGCTTACCGCACGGAAGGCGACAAAAGCCGCCGGGTTGAACGAAACGGTTACGGGTCTCTCACTCGCTAAACTGTAATCTTCCTGTGGGCTGCACGGTTGCTTCTTCCTCGACGACAGGTGTCGTTTGCGGTGAGGCGCCATCCGCGTACTGAAGTTTGTAAAGCATCCAGTAGAGTCCGTGCTCGGCCAGCAACTCCTGATGCGTGCCTTGCTCTCTAATTTCACCATGGTGCAAGACGATGATTTGATCGGCCCTTTGGATCGTTGAGAGTCTGTGAGCAACCACGATCGAGGTTCGATCCTGCATCACACGTCCGATGGCCTGTTGGATCCATTGTTCGGTCTCGGTATCGATGGAACTGGTTGCCTCATCGAGAATGAGCAAAGCGGGATCAAAAGCCAAAGCACGCGCGAAAGAGATCAATTGCTTTTGGCCGACCGATAAGCCGGCGCCCCGTTCCTTAACCTCTGACTGGTAACCCTCTCTAAGCCGTTCGATAAACTTCTGAGCGTGAACTTCCTTCGCCGCCCACTTCACACGTTCGTCCGAGATGTCCGATCGCCCGAGACGAATATTACTGGCCACCGTCCCACTGAAGAGAAAGATGTCCTGAAGCACAACCGCAAAATTTCTTCGCAAAGATTCCAGATCCCAATCTCGCAGATCCACACCATCCAGCAGAATTCGCCCGCGTTGAATGTCATAAAACCGCATCAGGAGATTTGTAATCGTCGTCTTGCCGGAACCTGTGTGCCCCACGAGCGCTATCGACTCACCTGGATTCACCGTGAATGAAACGTCCTTCAGGACCCAATCTTCATCTTTGTAAGCGAACCAGACATTTTGAAATTCGATGAAACCACGTGCGCGTCCGGTCTTTAACGGCTTCTTGGGAGGTTTAATCGCGATCGGAAGGTCGAGGGTCTTGAAAATGCGATGCGATGCCACCACCGCTGCTTGCAGCACGTTGTACTTATCGGAAATGTCACGGATCGGTTGGAACAGGAATCCCGAATACTGAATGAAGGCCACGAGGGCGCCCAACGTCAACGCCGAATTCATGACGCGGTAGCCGCCGTACCAAATCACCAGGGCGATTCCGACGGCCCCGATTAGATCAACGAGAGGAAAAAAGAGAGCGTAATAAAAGATTGTGTCGAGATTCGCCTTACGATAATCGCTATTGATTACGTCAAACTTTTGCAGGGACTTTGCCTCGGCATTAAATATCTGCACCGTTTGCGCGCCGGCAAAGTGCTCCTGTAAAAAGGCATTGATGCGGGCGATCCGCGTCCTGACCAGGTCGTAACCGCGACGCGCGCCTTTGCGAAACCAGGTAGTCGCGGCAAAGAGCAGCGGTACAGTCAGGAGTGTTACGAGTGTAAGCCGCACGTCCATCCACAGCATTACACCGATGATGGCGACGATCATCACCAGGTCGCCAAGAACGTCAGTCACGCCCTGCGTAAATAGTTCGTTAAGAGAATCAACGTCAGTGGTGAGCCGGGTCATGATGCGTCCGACGGGATTGCGATCGTAGTAAGCGACTTCCTGCTGTTGCAGTTTGTCGTACAGCTCGCGGCGAATATCAAACATCACGTATTGCCCGACCGTATTAATTAACACCGTCTGCAGGTAAGAGAAGATAAGCCGCAGCAACTGCACCCCGGCAAACAACCCCACGAGCAGCATTAATCCATCCGTTGATTTTGGCAGGATGTACCAGTCGATCGCATACTGCGTAAATTTCGGCTGCAGGATTCCCAGCAGGTTCAGCGCGAATGTCAGGGCCAGCGCCGGAATCAGCATGCGCAGGTAGGGTTTGAGATAACGCAGCAGCCGTCGCGCAATCTGGAAATCGTAAGTCTTTCCGATTGCCTCTTCTTCGTGAAACTGTTTGACGGCTGTGGACATTTGCCTAGAATCTCGCTCCGTACGAAGAGTCCTTGTAGGATGCTGCAAGCAAATTTCCGCGACGCGGAAAATGTAGGGCCATGCTGACGAAACTGATCGTCAGCAACACGAGATAATCGCGTCCGGGGAGTATAAAGCGCTCCAACACCCCCAGCAGCGCCGCCACTTCATAAGGCACACAGCCAGCCACCAGAGCGGTTTGCACCAGGGAAGGATCCTGTCGTTCAACAGAACGTTGCCGCAGCTTGGATCTGAGTACAAAGGACATTACCGCTGAAAAAGTGCCAACACCCGCGAGGGTAAAGCTCAACAAATTATTAGCGGCAGGCCCCGGCTGTTCGTTGGAATTAGCGACGAACTGAGTCAAAAGGAAAAACATCACCACGCTCATCATCTGTGCAAACCACAGGGTCAGCATGGTTCGATGCCGAACATCGATGTTCATGTCTTTATGATCAGTTTCCTTCATCGCTACTCTTCCTTATCCAGTCGCTGCCAGCTCCTCTTCCAGCAGTTGTCGTTCATACAACGCGGCGTACTCACCCCCAAGCGCTAACAACTCTTGATGGGTGCCGCGCTCCACGATTCGTCCTTCATCAAGCACACAGATTAGATCCGCATCGCGAACTGTCGAGATGCGATGCGAAACGATCAAGCTGGTGCGATCGCGCATCACGCCGCGCAAGCGTCCGAGAATCTTTTCTTCTGTGTAGGTGTCGACGGAAGAAAGCGCGTCGTCCAGGATTAATATCCTGGGCGCTCGTAATACGGCGCGGGCAATAGCTGTCCGTTGTTTTTGCCCGCCGGAAAGCGTGATGCCTCGTTCACCCACTAAAGTATCAAAGCCGGCTGGGAATGCTCGTACATCCTCACTGAGGCCGGCGATCTCGGCTGCCCACTCGACGTCCGTTCGTTCCGTCTTATCCACTCCAAATGCCACGTTCTCGGCCAGTGTATCGCTGAATAGAAAGGTCTCCTGGGGGACATAGCCAATACTGGAACGCAACTGCGCGAGTTGGTAGTCACGCACAGAGACGCCATCAATGAAGACGGTATTTTCCGGCGCTTCAAGCAACCGCGGTATCAAGTTAACAAGAGTCGACTTCCCGCTGCCGGTGCGACCCACGAAGGCCACAGACTGCCCCACCGCAATTTTTAGATTAATGTCCTGGAGCACGGGCTCGTCGTTGGTTCTGTATCTAAAGGTGAGATTGCGAAACTCGATTTCTCCCGCGATCAGTTCTTGCGACCTCGTTTGAGGAACGTCCAGGATGGCCGGCTTAACAGCGAGAATTGCGTTCATTCGCTTCAGACTTGCCGTACCTCGCTGGAAGAGGTTGACGACATAACCGAGTGCAATCAAAGGCCAAATCAGACGCATCAGGTACATATTGAAAACAGTAAAGTTGCCCACTGTAATCTCGCCGCGAATGGCCAGCGGCACTCCCGCCCAGATGATCAGCACAAAACCGATGCCGATCAAAAACTGCATTAGCGGCCGCATCAGCGCGTCAATCTTCACCAGGCTCAGATTCTTTTCGGCGAACTCCCGATTCAACGCATTGAACGCTGCAATCTCGGCGCTCTCCTGCGCGTAGGCGCGAACGACACGGACGCCCGTAAAATTCTCCTGCGCTCGGGCAGTAATCTGCGCGAAGAAGTCCTGAATCTTTTCAAAGCGAACATGAACCTGTTGCCCAAACACCTTGACCGTTAAGGAGACAAGCGGCATCGTCACAAACAGCAGAAAGGTGAGCCACCAGTTGAGCATCAGCATCAGCGGCAGCACGAGCAGCACCACAAAGACCGTCTGCAACGTGTACATGATCATCGGCCCCGCCAATTGCCGCACGGCAGCCAGATCGTTCGAGGCCCTGGCCATAAGATCGCCCACGCGATGTTCCTGGAAAAAAGATAGCGGCTGATCAACCAGATGAGCGTAGAAATCCCTTCTCAGGTCGTATTCAACCTTGCGAGACATCCCGATCAAAATGCGGCGCTGTAGATACAAGAAAGCGCCGCTAACCAGGCTGGCTCCCAGAACCTTCAACGCCGAGACGGTCAAATTCGACCAGGAGAGACTCCTCCAGTTCTCGTCAATAGCCTGTCCCACAATTAAGGGAATGCTGAGATTGAAAAGGACACCGGCGAGGATACAGAGGATGCCGGTGACTAACGACACTTTGTAGGCACGGAAGTATCGGGCAAATTTTCGCAGATCGTGCATCGGCAAACGCGCTATGGATAAAAGCTTTCGTGTGCGTGAAATGAAAGCATTATCATGCGCGATTTTACGTCCAGATGCCAGACGCGAAGCTGCTTAAGCCTGGATCACTCCCACAGAGGAAAGTCATGAGACCAGTGCTGGTGCAGACGGGTATTGAGCGGGTTATTAGATCAGTAGTTCTGGAAAGAATCGATCAGCTTCTCATCTTCCACCATAAGGGAAAATGAGCCCAACGCCTCTTCAGGTGGCGTGCTGACGCGATTGCGTCCGAAGTTTTTCGAATTATAGAGCGCGCGATCGGCAGCAACTACCAGCGTATCACGTGAGGACGCGTGAAGCGGAAACGTGGCGAGGCCAAACGACGCAGTAATTCCTCCGTAACCCGGCACTTCAGTTTGTTCAATCCGCGCTCGCAATCGTTCCGCGACTATTAGGGCGCCCTCGAGATCCGCTTGAGGCAGGATGACGGCGAACTCATCTCCGCCAAAACGCACCGGCATGTCGACTGCCCGCAGTTCGTCGCGCAGACTATCGGCAAGCATGCGCAAGGCCACATCGCCGGCTTCATGCCCGGCGCGGTCATTGATATTTTTGAAGTTGTCGAGATCCAGCATGATCAGCGACAGCGGTTGACGAATTCGCGTAGCTAAATGCAGGTACCGCTCCAACTGCATGTCAAATGAGCGACGATTGTAACAACCAGTCAAACCGTCGGTTAAAGCCTGCTGTTCCATCTGCGCAAAGAGGTGGGCCTGATTGACGGCGACTGTAAGTTGCTCTGCGACCGTGTGCAGGAGCATAAGCTCGTTATCGGCCCAGACGCGTGTGGCATCGTTTGAACGGACGAGCAGAAAACCAACAAAGTCGCCTTTGTAAATCAAAGGCGCCGCCGCTTGTGCAAATTCTGAAGAAGTCGCGCGATGGTCGTCATCGTCAACGTAAACCCTGGGAGAAGCCAGCATGCGGTTACTGATGGCGTCAAGGTGTTCCATCATTTCCTCGCCGGTTCCGTTGTTAGAAAGGTCTGAGTCGAGAGAAAACTTCATCATTTCACTGCCGACGAGTTCTCCCTGAACGCGCACCACGCAAAGCTGCGCGCCGAGCGCTCGACTTACTTCATTGGCCGCGGTTTGCATCACGCTATCGAGATTTGGCGAATTCCTGATCGCTGTTGCGATCCGGTTTACCGCGATTTCTCGTTCTGCTTGCTCCTGGAGCAGGCGCGCGAGTTTTGTCGTAACTCCGAGCGTTAGCTGAAGCGACGTTGCCTTCGGCATGGAAACGCGGACAGCATTGGCAAATGCCGCAGCATGAAAATTGTGCTCCGCGGTGACGCGGGCCATAAGATATTCAAGGGCCGAGTAAACCACGTCTGGTTCGAATGTCCAGACGACAAGGTCGCCGGAGTTTTCGTCGTCCTGGTCGTTATGCAGTGAGGCCAGCAAAGCGGAGAAGCGGGCGTCAGCGATCACCACAAAGCGTTCGTAGGTGGGACCGTGATCAGTTCGCTCAAAAACTACAGCAGGTGAATCGTCTTTGCCTCGGTTCAACATCAATTTCGACAGCGTGTCTTCCGCGGTCACCATGAGAAAACAACTCTGGGCGACGCTGGCCAGTTTCTGGATGCGGGTAACTTCACGCGGCAAGCGGTCCGCGGAGGTAGGCAGACTCTCGATCACCAGCGCCCCCAGATGATTTTCGAGGACTACGTCCTCAAAGTAACGGTGGAGCTGGGCAATCGTTGACTCGGCGCAACGTACGGGAGTCAGTTGTCGAGAGTGTTGAGCTAAAAGCGAATCGTAAAGCGAGTACATGGGGGGTAGACTTTCCGGGCGAAACAACTGGGCTAGTCTGGCTTGTGAGGCTTAACCGTCAGGAGTGCAAACGGAAGGCCAAAAACATTTTACATGGCTTAACGCAGCCTGTCCATGAGGATTTTCCTGAGTGGCGAGTGCGCGCAGAAGTTGCCTGACTAGATTTTGATGTAAGTGCTAAGTGCTGTAGCCGCGAGGTTTCCTGCCTCGTCATGGAGTTCAGCCGAGACCACGATCAAGCTTCCCCACTCTGAGTACCCGCGCTGTAGCCCTGGCTCGACCCCGGTTTAAAGCCCTCAGATAGCTGATGGTCAGGTCCACTGTTGTGGCCCGCTCATCCGGTGGCAGCAAGGAAATGATGGCAAAGGCCGTGGCGCTATCGATTAACGAAGCGATCGCGCCTCCGTGGACGACCCCTGTATTTTGCTTCAGCTCAGGTCTGATTTCGAAAGCCAGCGTGGCCGTGCCCGTATCGATCTGTTCCAACTCAATCCCAAGCAGCTTTGCAAAAGGGACGCTATCAAGCGCTGCTTCCGCTCGCTTGACCTGCTCGGGATCGAGCCTTCCTGTTTTCATGAGCGGTAACTCTCTCCCGGACTCGTCGGCTCGACAATCACCGCTGTCCCATAGGCAAGTACTTCGGTGACGCCCGTCGAGAGTTCGGTTGTATCGTAACGCGCTCCCACGACTGCATTTGCTCCCAACTCAGTGGCGTGTTGAATCATGATGTCGAAAGCATCAGACCGGGTATCTTCGCAGAGTCTGGTCCAAACAGTGATATTGCCTCCAACAATTGTTTGAAAGGTGGCGCCAAGGGTGGCGAAGACGTTGCGCGAACGCACAACGATACCGCGCACGACGCCGAGATTCTGCACGACGCGATAATTGGGCAGCTCGAACGTAGTCGTTACCATCTGATGGGAAACCGAGTAACGAGGTGGGCTGACTGCATAGGGAACTTTTCGGTCAATCGAGTCTGAACTCATGATGTTTCCTTTGCGAGGTTCAACGCTTGAAGAGAGTAGGTCGCTCTGATTTCGCTTTAGATGGTGTTGAGCGTTCATCCGGAATCCAGAGATAGCGCTCCAGTTTGCAACGGCCGCGTTCATCAAAGAGTACGCCTTCGGATTCGAGCAAACGCTGTTGCTTGTCCTCGGGAAGTACAACTTTTCCCGTAGAGCAGGCGCCGCGCGCATTGATCACGCGATGCCAGGGAGTATGGTCGCCGGAGGCGTGCATCACAAATCCTACAGTCCTCGCCGTGTAACCGTCACCCAAAATTTCCGCAATCTGTCCGTAGGTCATCACGCGACCGCGGGGAATTCGGCGGACAATTTTGTAAACTTGCTCGCGATACTGCGAATCGTCTTGCATTCTAAGCTCCGCTCTTATTGCCTTGTCAGTTTTCCTGAAGAGTGCGTAGAACGGCGCGAGCCGGCGCGCCATCTCCGCTGCCGCCTGACAATTTCAACGGGAGACAGATTAGTTCATACATGCCGGCAGAAACCGCTCGTAAATCCAGACCTTCTATTATTACGATCCCGTGAGAGAGCAATGTTAGATGAGTGTCAAATGTGGCTGAGCCAAATTTCTCGACTGACAGGTAGTCGATACCAACCAGCTTTACTCCCAGGTTCACCAGTTTAAGCGCGCCGCTGGAGTCGATGGCTGTGTAGTCAGAGTGAAACACTGTCTGATCACGTTCCCAAAAACTCGAGTTGCGTGTCTTAAAGAGAATACGCTCACAGCCCCCCTCAAAGTTCGCGGTGACGACATGTTCGTCAATGGTCTCAACAGCAAACGGCACCTCAACGACCCGCACTCTTCCAATGAGCGTATCGAGTGATAGAGACCCAACGTGGGTCCCGCCTTTAATAAAGTGAGCGGGAGCATCGACGTGCGTTCCCGAGTGAGCCCCGAAACGGATTAGAGAGACATTCGCGACGTCGCCCTTTGCCAGACTAAAAAATTGATCGATCTCGATCGGAGGATCACCGGGATAGGTTGGCGTGTCTACCGAGAGCGGGACGCTAACATCGTAAATTGTCATGGGCGTGATTGCAGACTGAAGACGCGGGCATAGTAGTTGGCCTCGCAGAACAGTGTCAACCGTGGTGCTTTGGCCACATATGAACACGGATTTGAGCGGATAGAATATGAACAGGTCAAATCAGTTTTGTTTGAATCTGTGGAGATCCCGATTCATCTGTGGCTCGTTGCATGTTGCAGCGCCCCTTTTGCGTGCGTTAGCATCACTTGCAACTTATAAACATAGCGTAACCAGAATCTGCTTCATGGATGAACAAGAGCGACTGCCGCGCCTCGCAGCCTCCAGCTATCTAAATTCGGCCCCACTGATCTGGAGTTTTACCAACGGCACAAAGCGCGCGGAGGTTATTATCGGCGATGCTGTTCCTTCCGAGTGTGCGGACCTATTATCACGAGGGGCCGTCGAAGCGGCCCTCGTTCCCGTAATCGAGTATCAGCGGATTGGCGAAATATATTTGGCGCCTGGCGTCTGCGTTGGTTCAAAGGAACGAGTTCGCAGTGTGGTACTCGTAACTCGCGCAGATGATTTAAAGAAGGTGCGTTCTGTGGCGTTGGATGAGTCTTCGCGAACTTCAGCCACGCTCGTGAAGATTATCTTCCAAGAGTTTATGGGCGTTGAGCCGGCCTGGCAGACTGCGGTTCCTGATCTTCAGCGCATGCTGAAGGAAAATGATGGAGCTTTGATCATCGGAGATCCCGGGATGACTTTTTCCCGTAAGGGTTTCCACGTTTGGGATCTGGCAAGCTTGTGGCGCCAATACACAGGGCTGGGATTCATGTTTGCGATGTGGATGATTCGCGATGACGCAACCAGTGCGGCGCGAAACCTCGACTTCAAGGGTGCACGTGATGAAGGTCTGGCAAGCCTTGGTGAGATCGTAGCACATTACGAGAACCTGCTCTCGCTCTCACACGAGGACATTATTGAGTATTTAACGAACAACATTTCATTTGCACCCGATGAAACGATGGAGCAGGGCATGCGCCTGTATTTTGAGCTAGCCTACAAGCATGGGTTAATTCAGGAAGTGAAACCCTTGCGGTTTGGAATCAAATCGTAGCTGAGAGTTGATGCTGGTTCGCGACGGGCTCCGGCCTTGACCAGGCGCACTGCCCGGGTTTGGTGAATCACTACGCTAACCAATAGACTATGCACGTGAATACGAAATCAATTCTCGACAGAGTGCTTGCGGGCGGGCGGATGAGTGCGGCCGAGTGCACCTCCTTGTTGGAGGCCCACGATGTCGCAGCCATCGGCGCCGCTGCCGACGAGGTTCGCCAACGCAAACATCCCGACAACGTCGTAACCTATATCATCGATCGCAATATTAACTACACGAATGTTTGCAACGTTGTGTGCACGTTCTGCGCGTTCTATCGCCGTCCAGGCGCGCCCGACACTTACGTGCGCACGCTCGACGAAATCTGCGCGAAAATTGACGAGACGATTGCCCTGGGTGGAACGGGCGTTTTAATGCAGGGCGGGCTGCATCCCGACTTCGGAATCGAATGGTATGAAGATCTCCTGCGCACATTGCACTCGAAGTATCCCAACTTTCAACTGCATTGTTTCTCACCTCCTGAGATTCATAACATCCATCTGATCTCGCGTCTGGATTACGAGACGATCATGGCGCGTTTGAAGGCCGCTGGTCTTTACAGCTTGCCCGGCGGTGGTGGCGAGATCCTGGACGATGAGGTTCGCAATCGTGTCTCCACAAAATGCACTACGGATGAATGGCTGGATGTAATGCGTGCGGTGCATCGAGTCGGGCTTCGCTCGACTGCAACAATGATGTTTGGAATTGGCGATAGCGTCATACACCGCGTGCGCCATCTGGAACGCGTCAGAAATTTACAGGACGAAACCGGCGGTTTTACGGCTTTCATTCCCTGGACGTTTCAGCGAGAGAACACAGCCCTCGGGCGACGTATCAAAGAGGAGCCTACGGGAATCGACTACCTCAAGATGCTATCGGTTTCCCGGTTGTTCCTGGACAACATCGACAACTTCCAATCGTCCTGGTTAACGCAAGGTTTGAAATTGGGCCAGGTCGCACTTCGTTTTGGCGCCAACGATATGGGTTCGATCATGATCGAAGAAAACGTTGTCTCAGCGGCGGGAGCACACAATCGCGCGGACGAGAAAACGTTGCGCTACCTCATTCGCGAAGCGGGTTTCACGCCACAGCAGCGCGACATCCTCTATCAACCGGTGCATCGTGATGAATCCGTTCGGAAGGATGTCAAGGAGTCTGCAGCCTTGCGTAAACTCACGGTGATGATTGCTGACTAGCCAAGGTGTCCTTTTGATCTGGAAGAGAAATTTGCAAGTGGGGAAGGTGGGCAAGGATGAGGGATGAAGGATGAAGGATGAGGGATAAATAAGACCAGCAAGTTCTGCGACCCCTTTCTTATTCATCCCTCATCCTTCATCCTTCATCCCTCATCCTTGCCCACCTTCCCCACCTGCTAATTGTCGCAGCTTAAAGGCCCAGTTTAGTGCCCTTGCGAGGCCATGAGTCTAAAGGTATCCGAGGAATGCCTAGCTATCGAGTTGATTACAGTTCTCTGTGCCTCCTCTGTGCTCTCTGAGGTAGTTGAACGTTAAGGCACACTCACCCAAGCATGAAGCAACGAAACGAATCGATCACCGCTCTGCTATTCGACTGGGATGGTACCCTGGTTGATTCCGCGCAACTTGGTCTAGTCGCTTACGAAAAATCCTTCGCGGATTTGGGCGTTCCTTTTGATCACGAAGCCTACTGTGCGGTCTATTCGCCGAATTGGCTTTCGGTTTATGAAGGTTTGGGGTTGCCGAAAGAGCACTGGCAACGGGCCGATGAACTCTGGACGCAGCACTACGATGAACAAAGCGCAGAATTAATTGAAGGTGCTGGCGAGACAGTCGCTGAGCTAAGGCAAAAGGGTTACCGCTTGGGAGTGGTAAGCAGTGGAAATGCCTGTCGTGTTAATCGTGAAATCAAGGAACTTGAGCTTGCCGGTTTTTTTGAAGTGGTCATTTGCCACGAACAGATCAGGAATCGGAAGCCGCACCCGGAAGGGATCGAAACCGCTCTGCACGGCCTGGGTGTTGCGCCAATACAAACCTGTTACGTGGGCGATAGCCCGGAAGACATTCAGATGGGCAAGAGTGCAAACGTTACGACTGTGGGCGTACGCAGTTCCTATCCAACAAGCTGGAAGCTATTGAGCGCTGAGCCTGACATTTATCTCGAGTCATTTGCCGACCTCGCAAGACACTTTTAAGACTCGGCAATGGCTTTGCACAAAAACGGATTCTGAAGACGATAGCGACGGCTTTCTTCAAGCGTGTCCAATCTGTGAAGCGTGTTTGGCGGAACCAATTGGCTTACGATCCACGAAAACGCACCAAGCACCACGAACTATTCAATAGACAGATGGGCGAGGATCACTGCCGGTTAGGACCGGAGTATGAAACCCACTCCAAATCCACGGGTGAAGATCTGTTGCATGGGCAGCGTCGCGGAGGCCTGGTTGGCAATCGAAAGTGGAGCCGCGGCGGTGGGTCTCGTTTCGGAAATGCCCAGCGGTCCGGGTGTCATAGCTGAAGAGCTGATCTCCGAAATCGCCGCGACCTTGCCGCCGAGTGTCGGGTCCTTTTTACTCACGTGCAAGACGGATGCAGACGCTATTATCGAACAGCAGCGGCGCCTGCGTGTAAACACGATCCAGATTTGTGATCGACTCGAACGGAACAGTTATCAAACTCTGCGCGACGCACTGCCAGGTGTTTCGCTTGTGCAGGTAATTCATGTTAATGGGCCGGATTCCGTGGATGAGGCAATCTCGATCGCACCCTTTGTTCACGGAATACTGCTCGATTCAGGAAATCAGACACTGGCCGTCAAGGAGTTAGGCGGGACTGGACGGACGCACGATTGGAATTTGAGTGTGCGAATTCGGGAAGCGATTGACGTCCCGCTATTCCTTGCGGGAGGTTTGAAAGCCGAAAACGTGGCTGACGCGATCAAGCAGGTACGTCCCTTCGGCGTGGATGTTTGTAGCGGTGTGCGAACTGAGGGCAGGCTGGATGAGGAGAAGTTAAAAGACTTCTTCGCTGATGTGCACGAAACTAAGGATGAAGGATGAAGGATGATGAGAAGATCAAGACTGAACAACTAGACGACCAATTAGAACTGGTGGATTCAACTTGAAGTGCAACTTTGAAGTTAGTGGTTAAGAGCAAGCTGCAGTAGCGTAAGCGTGCTTTTCCAACCACCAAGTCAAAGAAGCACACAAATGAACTATAAGCAGCTTGCCCGTG
>JBPCNX010000019.1:0-28464 GCA_051000815.1 Pyrinomonadaceae bacterium | reverse complement strand
CACGGGCAAGCTGCTTATAGTTCATTTGTGTGCTTCTTTGACTTGGTGGTTGGAAAAGCACGCTTACGCTACTGCAGCTTGCTCTTAACCACTAACTTCAAAGTTGCACTTCAAGTTGAATCCACCTATAACAACTACTACGGCATGGTCTCGGAGATCAGGCATTATGCGGCCGACAACCACGAACGCCGGCGCACGACCTATGATTTCGCTTCCAGCGGAACTGATTGTCCGCTCGTGTCGGCAGAACGAAACTGGGCGGAGAACTGGAACGGCGACGTCCTGGGCGACTATACTGCGAATGAGGAAGCCGTGACCCAGTTTGGGATTGCCGCGGATGGCGCTCCGCGGATGGTTCTTCCAAATGGGGTGGTATACAAAGAGTACTACGGCACTGGGTGGCAAGCGGGCCTGATAGCGACTACAAAAATCTATGTCAACGCCACTGATGAGACGTCGGACAGTTGGAAGAAAAGGACGACAACCGCCTGGACTCAGGACAACACCGGAGTTAGCTATCTGCTGAACCCGCGTGTAACCGAGACGAATGTCTATGACGCGGAAAACAATCGCCGTCGTACGGTAATCCTTTACGGACCCTACGAACAATACAGCCTCCCTTACACGGTAATCGATTACGCCGCTGACGCCGTCACCCAGATCCGGCACACTTATAAGGACTACAATCTGAGCCAGGCCTATCTCGACCGTCGCATTATCGGCCTGGTGTCAGCGGTGCACGTCTCGAATACTGCCGAATGGCAAACGAAGATTACTTACTCTTACGATGAACCCTCGAGAATCGAGGCGCTGCCTGCGGCGGCCACGCGGCACGACCCAACATTCAATACGGCCTTTCTGACGCGCGGCAACGTGACGGCTGTTTCGCGCTGGGACGTCGCAGACATTAATAATAAGGCAAAGGCGCTGACGACGCAGATTTCCTACAACACCGCAGGCTCGGTTATTAGGAGTACAGATCCCGCCGGTCACCAGACCAGCATCGCGTACGGCGACTCTTTCTCGGACGGGATTAACAGCCGCAACACGTTCGCCTATCCCACAACCGCAACCGACGCTGCATAAAGCATCTGAACTTTGGTAACGGTCTGGCGTTGGACATGGCCTACGGCGCTCGCCTGCAAAGCAACACCTTCGATGTTCATTCCCCGAGCGCCAGTGTCTTGAAGGCCAGTTATCAATACAGTGCTGATGGTCGGATAAAGGCCGTCGACGACCAACTGAACAATCTCTGGGATCGTTCCTATGGCTATGACGCTGTGGGCCGACTGAATCTAGCGAGTGCCGGAGGCGGCGGAGGAATGCCGTACTACGAAACGTTTGGGCACGATGGCTTTAACAATCTGACCAACCGCTGGACTGAAATGTGGAGCGATGGCGGCGGTGGATTTGCGGCCTCCTATGTAAACAATCGGCGTCAGAATGATGGCTCTGCGACCTGGCAGCATGATGCCGCCGGCAATGTGCTGGGAATCACGCATCCCAACTCGCCGGACTTTCAGCAATACGCGATTGATGCCGCGGGACAGACAACGCAGAACACGGAACACAGTCGCCACAGTTTTGGGCCGCAGACGACCGTGATCACCCGCGATCTCACAATTGATCAAACTTACGACGGTGCTGGCCAGCGCTTGAAGCGGGTGCAGTCCCTGACCACACAACTCAACAACAACCCGCCCACAACTGCGCAAAAGGTCAGCTACGATCTGCGCTCGACGGTGCTCGGCAACCACGTCGTCACAGAGTTGACTGCGACTGGTCAGAAGGACAAAGGGTACGTCTTTGCCGGTGGTGAGTTGCTGGCAGTGCAACAGAAGGATTATCAAGGCAATGATCAGGTGCTCTGGTCGCACACCGACCCCGTTACCGACACCACGCTGCAAACGAACTCGAGTGGACAAGTGAATTCAGCCGTGGAATCGCAACGCCTGGATCTCGATCCGCTGGCCGGAGCAATTCCACGTACCGATCCGGCACTCGATGAAACTTCCTCCATCGACGCCGCCATGAGCCGCGGTTGGTACATGGCCGCCGGAGATCCCTTCAATCCCGAAAGCGGGTGCGCCTGGGATGGGATGAGCACGCCCTGCCGCAACCTGGAAATGATCATGCGTTACCTTGGAGTCAATGGAAGGGGTCAGGATAATTTTGAGATTCGGGGCGGACGTGATCTGCATTTTCCAGGAGTTCGAGTGCGCAGAGAGTGGGTCGAAGACGATGGCGAGAAGAAAATCTCGCCGGAGAATCTAGATATCATCGTGACTGACATCAACGACGACGGTCTCGGTCATTATGAATTCAATGCGGTCTGGTTTGTTCCGCAGAAACCTGTGCTGCCCGTAGTATCCGAGCAGAAGTACAATGAGTGCGCAAAGCTCCTAGGTAATTCTCCAGCACCAGGCTACTCACAAACCGCAGCGATAGTAGGCACCTCGGCATTAGAGGGAACTGACCCAACTTTACTCGCTGTCACATGGTCGAAAGAAGCAATACCACCGTTCAACTTCTCGCCAGTTAGCAACTACAGGCCGGAGGACGGCGGCTGGGATGTAGGACCATTACAAGTCTCGACTACCTATTACAATAAATCTCCCTTCACGGATGGCTTGCCCAATCCGTTCGGAACAGTATTTTCAGAATCGCAATCATTTAATGGTAACGCGTATAGCAGTTTGAGAGTTGGTGCGCGTGCTCTGAATGAAATTGCATCAAGAAGCAGAGGCCGCGCTGATACTGCCGGTCTTTATCGCGCGGGTTCGAGAAAACCAGCTTCTTACAGAACTCGTGCTAACGAATTTAATTCATTGTCTAAGGGCTATGACGCCTTCTTCAACTGTCTGAAGAAATGAAGAGTGGAAGGAGATTGCGTTCCGATGCGTATTCGAATTTTTGTAATCGTCTCCGCGATCCTCGGTATCAGCGGTGCGATGACTACTTGCTCAACTGGCGATGCGGTGACTCAACGCCCATCTCCTCAAGTAAGTGTGTCGCCCGCGCCGCCTACAGAAGTCAAACCAAGTCCCGCTCCTAGCTCTCCGATTCGCTCTCTTGATTTTGGTAATTTCACTTACCGGGCGAAGCCCATCTATTCAAAAGGCGACAGGAGTTTTACCCTCAAAAATGGAAAGTATGAAGGGAGGTATAGAGGGGTGTTCGACATTCCATACCCCGTATCTCTATCTTACTTAAGCTACGGTGATGTAACAGGTGACGAAGTTGAGGAGGCTCTGGTGGTGCTCTTTGAGAACGTCAAAGGTACGGCAATACCCTATTATGTCTATGTCTATACATTAAAAAAGGGGTCTCCAAAACTTCTATGGTCATTTGAAACCGGAGATCGTGCTGATGGCGGGTTGCGGCAGGTATACAGCGAAAATGGCGAGCTAGTGATAGAAGTGTACGGTAAGGGTAAGACCATCGGAGGTGATTTATATGCGGAGGATGGGATGACAGGAGGAGATTGCTGCCCTACTCACTTTACCCGCGCTCGTTACCAACGGCAGGGCAATCGTTTCCAGCAGAAAGGTAAAGAAGAAATCCTGTCTAATCCTGTCGGCGGTGCTCCAGTAGTAATGCCTCGCTATGACTCATCTCGCTAGAAGCTGTACAACTACGACGCTCGAGTCAGCTTTTCTGTGGGTACAACCGCAGAACTATGCACAACAAAGGTCGGACCTCAAGGGTTCCACAAAAGTACCTGACATAAACATCAAACGAGAGTACCTCACTCCTTGTCTGCAGAAATACCTTTCCAAATTCTTTGGCGGGAAATCTTTAGCCGGAATTGAGATACAACGCGACTATCTTCCACCCATCGCTCCCAGTGACGCGCGGGCCTTTACAAACACTGGTTATCTCATTTCCTTCAACAAGGGCGAGTATCAACCAAACACGAAGCGTGGAATAGAACTCATAGCGCATGAGATAACTCATAACTTCCAAGCAAGAAAATACGGCGATGCCGTATTTGGGGCCCTGTATTTGGGCGATAGTGCTGCGCTGCTCTACCAGTTTCAAAATATGGATATGGCTTATCTGGGAAATCGTTTTGAAAAGGAGGCTTTTGCGAAAGAAGATGAGATCCAAAAAGATCTTGCCAAGAATGGTAATCCTTGTCCGCCTTAATGCTTCATAAACCAAATCGTAGTTTCTCCGGAGATTTGCAATGACGCTGGAAAACAAAATTGTCTGTCTCATGATAGTTCTGCTCGTTGCCTTGGCACCAAACTCAAGTTGCAGGCACGAGACGCCGGGTGTGTGCAGAGAGTTTTACGACTTGTCTGGTCAACAAAGGGAGAAGGAGTTTCCAACTTACTTGGCGGACAAGCAGCTAGACATTTACCGCTGCGAGATGCAAAGGAAGCCTCCCGCCTCAGGCTGGGCATATGACATAGCAAAAGGCGGCGAGAAAAAACTACCTTTTGTGATCGACAGGCTGAAGGCCGAGCGAGATCACGTAATGCAATACCACTTCATACATCTGCTTCAGGTCATGTCGGAACAGCCCTACTTTCGTGGGAGACAAGATGTTGTTGACCAAGTGCGCGAAGTCATTTCTCGAATGAGTTACTCTCCGGCACGGACGCAGGCC
The DNA here is from genome assembly GCA_051000815.1 of Pyrinomonadaceae bacterium. Lineage (GTDB taxonomy): Bacteria > Acidobacteriota > Blastocatellia > Pyrinomonadales > Pyrinomonadaceae > PSRF01. The sequence goes on along the minus strand of JBPCNX010000019.1, from coordinate 23,849 downwards.
CAAGAGGCCCTGTCTGAGATCGAAAAGAATGCAAAAGGAGATTAGCGACTTCCGCAGAACCCCTCGCCAGACAAATATGTTTCAGATAAGTACAAGAAGCAATTCAACGCCGCTCTCACGGAAGCTGAAAAGAGGCTCAAGGCAGAGAATTGTGCAAAGTTGTTCGGCAAGTCAGCCGAAGACTTGATTGCAATGCTTCGAAATACTGAGTATCGAATTCTTCCTCTGGCTTTAGGAGGCCCAAAGTATGACTCAGCCACGAACACAACCTCGGTAACTGGAGTACAAACCAATTCACCGACCTCAGTTTTCACTAACTCGAAAGGGCCATTCCTAAACAATGTAATGTTCGTTCCTGGAGCTCCGCGAAATCCCGTAACGCTCGATTTTAACTCGGGTCTGCGCGGTGCCAAATTTGGCGCATTACTCCTGCTTCATGAACTGGGGCACCAAGTTAAATTATTTGGACCGGATGCTAGTGATTACAAAGTAAACCTAGCCCATACCAAGCAAGTATTGAAGGACTGTTTCTGAGCGAAATTGAGGTTTGCTATGAAGATCATGTGCCCATTAATTGTGATTTTGCTGTGCTTTCCGTACCTAAGCGCAACCCATGTGCAGTCCCGCACCGATGGTGAACACCACACCGCTCTGCAAGAGAAACAGCAACCACCGCTTAGACTCGCAGTGGATATCGTTGACCAGAACTATTGCCCCGGTGACGCAGACCTAGATGGGCTTAGAATCAACGTTCGGCTAACTTATACCAACGTGTCAGATCGGCGACTAATCCTCTACAAAGGCAGTAATCTAGTATCTCGAATAATGATCGGCGAGAATTTGGCCAACATCGGTGCGGGCCAATTCAAGGTTGATTCATCTCTTACGCAGCTCACCACTGAGGGAGGTAAGTGTTTCAAAGGATCGGTCCCAAGCAGTTGTTTTGCTGTGTTGCAACCCGGAACTTCCTACGAAGTTCGAGCTACCGTCGGTGTCTTTGCACTTCGCGACGACACCCGCGAAATCGCTGGAGCCGTAAAATCGGGCGAGCACGTTCTACAACTAGAAGTTTCAACTTGGCCTAATTCAAAGTTACTTGCTGAGGAGCTAGGTCGCCGTTGGCAGCGTAGTGGGTGCTTATGGTATGAGTCCGTCAGAGGAGCACCGATACAATTCACCGTTGAAAAACAGAGAAAGGTTGTAGATTGCCCATGATTTGAACCCGGCATGTAACTACGACTGCGTTGCTTAGGAGACCCGCAGAATACCGGACAGCAAGCAAAATACGGAAATCTGGAAAAATGCCAAAGAAGCTACTTGCCTCACCACAACACTGATCTCTAAGACGGCAGCGATCTTCTGCATCACCTCGAGCGTCGGGTTCGGCGAGCGGCGCTCGTAGTAATCAACCATCTTCTGCGTGGTCTCCATGCTCTCAGCAAGCAGCTACACTTGCGTCAAGCCTTTCTGCTGACGCAACGTGGCCATACGCTGCCCGAAGGGCGGAGCTTCTCTGGTGGTTAATCGTCCTGCCATAGCGTCGGCATTGTAGGACTGTTCTGCGGTGCTCATCTTTTCGCTTGCCTCCCTCTACCAAGTTAGCTTAGTAGGACGCGACAAAGTTGGTAATGGCAACCTTCCCCAAAAAAGTTCTTGACAGCTTTTTTTGAGAACGACTTGAAATTGAGAAAAACCGGATGCTGATCGAAAAGGCATGGCCTCAACATCGGTAGTAATAGTGTTGTGGAACTTCTATCCGCCGGTGGCGGCGGCGGCCTGTTGGTTGGGATCCAGCTCGGAGATGAGTTGGTTAATGAGAGGTGTGTCGCGGTCGGTGTCGAGATAATTCTTCCCCAGCATCTTTGTCATGCGGCGATCGGTGCCGGTGCCGTTGATCTCTTTCAACAACGCCCTACAGAGCGCCAGCACAACCTGGCAATCAAATTGTTTTCCGGTATTCTGCCGAAAGTCCTCAATCACTTCTGAAAACGAGCGGCGCGTTTTGTAAGGTCGATCAGTCGTCATCGCGTCGAACGAATCTGCGAGCGTGACAATTCGCGCTCCCAGAGGAATTTCTTCGCCGACCAAGCCCCCCGGGTAGCCGCGGCCGTCCATCCGCTCATGGTGATATAGCGCCATTAAGGGAATGTCTGCGTAAGGATGATGAATGGGTGAAAGAATCTCGTAACCCGCTGCGGGGTGGCGATTGAGTTCGCTGGACTGTTTGGCGTCAATCTTGTAAGGCGCGTTAATGATGTCGCGCTCGACCACGAGTTTGCCGATGTCGTGCAGGTACCCGGCGATCGCCATTCCTTCCACTTCCTGTTCGGGCCAGCCCATCTCGCGCGCGATGATCTCGCTGTATTTGCCCACGCGCTCGGAGTGGCCTTGTGTGTACTTGTCCTTGATGTCGATTGCCGTTGCAAACGCGCGCACGGTGTCCCGATAGATTGCTCGCAGGTCTTCGTAGAGACGGCGATTCTCTTCGGCGCGCTGCTCCACCTGATCAAAGAGCCGGTGTGTATGAATACCGACGCCGATGTGTCGCACCATTGCCCGAATCACTTCGAGATCGTCCTCAGTAAACGGTTCGCCGCTCGCCTTCCCGCCGAGCAAAACAATTCCGGTCAGCTCCCCACGAACGACCATGGGGATTACTACCTCGATCTCCTGCCGCTTTAATTCTTCCCGATGGCGGGTGAGGAATTCTGTGAACTGAGGGCCGGCATCTGCATTGACCTGGCTGAGACCCGAAGTGAGAAACGCTTCACGCTCAGTGGCGATGATAGTCAGACTGGTTTGAAATTCATCTCCTAATCCCCAAACGGCCAGGCAGTCGACTTCATCCTTGTCAGGAAGACACTGCGCCACCGCACCTCTCCGGATAGCGAGCGTTCCCAGCAGCAGATGCAGGGACGTGCGTACCATCTCGTTGAACTCGCGCGTGTTCGCGATTTCCTGGCCCAGATCCGCCAGCGCACCAAAACTGTGAACGAGCTTTTGCGAGGTTGGATCCATCAATGAAGAACCTAGTGACTAACGCTTTTGGTCTGCGCCGCGAAACCGGTGAGGGTGGAGAGGGCCTCCTGTTCGTCTTTCGCCAACACCACGTGACGCGTTAGTCCCAGCATCTCGAATAACTCAACGGTTTGATTGTTGACATCGGAAAAGATCACCCGCGCGCCGCTCTTTTCGGCGATATCGATGATTCCCAACAGGATCGAGATCCCAATGCTGTTGACCAGTTGTGTGTCGCTGAAATCGATCACGAGCGCGCGACAACCTGAATCGAGACGCGTCCTGCATTCGCGCTCAATTCGTTCTCCGGTCAGCTTGTTGAGATAGTCGCTCGCGTAGATGACCGCTGTCGTTCCCACGCAATGCGAGCGAATTGAGAGGCCGATTGATTCCGCCATCTCGTAGTCCTCCTGTAAACGTGTCACAGAAGCGAAAAGGACAATAGCCGCTGGACCGTTAGACTACTTTCAAATGCAAGAGCTTGGCAAGACGATTGCAATCTTGGGACTTCACGACTCGCGGAGATACTTAGTCATTCGCAGGCTGGTTCCCTCGTCGACGCGCTCAAACTCCACCTCATCCATCAATGTTCTGATGAGTTTGAGTCCCCAGCCTCTCCGTTCGCTTGTGGCTTCGTCCGGTGTTTCTCCCGTGGCGTTCGCAGGTACGACGCCCCGGCTTGCAATCGTGATTACCAATTTATCACGCTCAACGCGAAAGCGCTGATAAATTTTGCGGTCGGGGCTCAGGCTGTGCTCTGAGGCATTAATGCAGGCTTCCACAATCGCTGTCTTGATCTGATTGATGGCCTCGGGGCTGAAGTTCAGGCGCCGCGCGATCTGCTCGACCGTGTTCGCGGCCACCAGCTCATTGTCCTCGCCCATCGGCACAATCATTACAAACTCATCCGGCTCCGAGATCTGACTGGTCCTGGCCTGGGTCGCGCCAAGGCGGGCAGTCAAGAGTTCCACCTGTTGGCGGCTCGAACTGTAGGCGTTGCGTTTTCCGAGTGCTGCGAGCGCTTCCGGGGTGAAGCCTTCTTTTGAAATGAGCCACAGTTGTGTCTGACTAAATCCGTTTTTTGTGGCCAACGACTCGAGGCGCCAGCACCATGTCTCTGTGAGCTCCTCATTCGCTTCCAACTTGGATTCGATTTCGCCGGCCAGCCAGACTGTTTCATTCGCTTCGGTGTAGCGGGCTTCCGCGAATGCATGCGCTACCACGCACCGTTCTTCGTCGCAGTAGTCTTTCAACTCCGGACTGAACGACTGGCCGCTGGCGACATGAACCACCTGAGGGAGTGTTAACAGATTCGTTTCGCTTTCCATGCCGCCGTTGATTTCCTCCAGCGAAGCACCTTTGTAGCTGCGACTGTACTGATCAAAATGAAACAGACTCTGAGGCACCCGCTGACAATCAAAGCGGGCCAGCAAGTCCTCCAAGCCGAGCGTCGCTGCACGACGATAGTGTCGCGCCATTGCCTGTGGCGCGCGCTTGAGCGCGTCCGCGAGAGCTTCTGCTACGACGAGCGCACGAGGGTCGCCATTTACGTCCAACCGAAAACGCGCCCTTAGATAGTCGCTCCATGCAGGTGGGCCGGACAGTGTTTCAACAAGGGCACCATCCCAGTTCACTAATTCCTGTACGTGCAGTCCATGCAGGATCTTTTCCAGGTCTTCAACTTCGACCTGCAATCGTTTGCGCCACGCCGCAAATGAAGCCTTGCGCCCTTCACCTGCGGTTTCAGCAAGGATCCGGATAAGCAGGCGACGCGTTTCAGGCTGCGGTGCAATTTCCTCGAGCAAGGAGCCGAAGTAGCGACCGATCCTTCCACCAAGAAGTTCGTCTACATAAACTTGTTCACAATCGCGGTAGGTTTCAAGTGAGACGTTTCTTGCCCGCGCGGCCTGCAGCAAACCGGTGATGAAGAACGGGCTCGACTCAAACTGTTGCAGCAGCAGATCTCTGATCTCTTCGTTGATTTCGACCTGCTGCCTTAATGCCACTTGCTGAATCAGCCGTCGCGTGTCTTCATCCGAAAGGCGGCCCAGCCGAAGGATATCGATAGACTCAAAATCGCAATTGGCGCGATGAGCAGCAGCCAGCACCTGGCGGCGCAATCCGGCGAACACGAAGGGCAGGTTGGAACTCCCAATCACGCGCATGATCTCCGCGCCGAACCGGCCGATGCCGTTGAGATGTTCCGTGAGCTGAGCTGCGTCGATCATCACGAAGGGTCGACCGGTTCGCGGCGGTACGCGCTGCGGCGCCCTGAAGCAGAATCGCAACAATGCGCGCTCGTCGTTGGTGAAACGTTCGCGGTTGTAACCTTCGATCAGCTCCTCAATCCAATCGAGATCGTCGGGAAGAGCCAGCTTTGCAAGATCATTCAGCGTGAGCGACGCGTGGCAGAGCGCAGGTTCGTCCCGGCGGTAGGCAATGTATTGAAGCAGGAACGTGTTGAGAAACTCGATTGCTGCGCTTACCGCCGTTGTTTCATTACGCGTGAAAGCAAAGTAGATGGGGACGACATCCTGTCTCTGATTAAACAATTTGTCGTAGATCTGCCGGAGCAGTTCTGATACGCCGGCCGCGGGCGACATCAAGAGCAGCACACCGCGACCCGCGCCTGGAGCGGCAGGATGGCGCACGAGTTGTTCGAGTTCGGCGCTACGTCCGACGAACTCTTCCGCGGCAACCCGGCCCAGAATGCGCCGGGTATTTTTCGTGCCCTTACTGGGGTTCATCGCTGGTCGGATTTCGGTTTGGGTTCGCCAAACTCTCCTGGTAAAACTCGATGCGGTTCTTGCCTTTGCTCTTAGCGCTGTAAAGAGCGCGATCGGCCGCGGCAATTACGCGTTCGCTTGTATCCACGTGCTTGGAAAAAGAAGAGACACCGATGCTGACTGTCACAACCCCGAGCGGCTGGTTTTTCCCGTAAGGATATTCAGTGTTGACGATTCCCTGGCGCACGCGCTCGGCAATTACCGCAGCTTCGTTGACCGGAGTTTGCGGCAACAGAATGCAGAACTCTTCGCCACCATAGCGGCAAGCCACATCTTCGAGCCGAAGTCCCGCTTTCAAATGATGGGCAGTTATCTGGAGCGCCTGATCACCTGCCTGGTGACCGTTGACGTCGTTGTAGTTCTTGAAGTCGTCTATATCGATCATCAGGAAACTCATCGCGTATTCGTAACGACGTGATCGGTTGAGTTCTTCATTCAGCCGCTCTTCGAGATACCGCCGGTTCAGCAAACCTGTAAGCGGATCGGTAATCGACATCAACTGAAACTCGGAAGCGCGTTCCTGCCAGCCGGCGCGCTCCAGCGCCAGTGCTACTTGCGGCCCGATGATGTCGATTAGGCTGAGGTCGACTTCGTCGTAAACACCGCCGTCCGCTTTGTCAGTCACGTTGAGCACACCGATCTTCCGACCGCTGATGACGATGGGATAGCTGATGAACGACTTACTCTTGTAGCCACGCTCAGGCGGCGCGGGCTGGAACTCGGACTGCTCGATGTCGGGGACGACGAGCGGCGCTCCCGACTCCAACACCTGTCCGGCGATTCCTTCACCAACCCGAACGTGGGCGATTTCAGAAATCTCCGTCGGGAAGCCAATCGCGGCTTTCATAATTAATTCGTTGGCGTTCTCATCATGAACGAGGAGGGAGGCGCGTTCGGCGAGCAGCAACTCCATCGAGTTGTTCAGGATTGCCAAATACATTTTCTGCGGATCGCTCGCACTGATCCGCTCCAGGAAGTGTTGCAACGATTCATCAAACTGCGCGCGCTGCTCGAGCTCGCTGCGCAGCTGGTCGACTTCGCGTTGCAACTCAGCGGCGTACGATGCTGCTGCCAGCCCTGCTTCTTCCTCATGCTCCTTGAGCTCTCGCTTCAACTCCGGCTCAGCGACTTTCGCTTCAACCTGGACTTCGGTCGTCTCTGCTTTTCGCGAAAGGTCGGCAAACTTCTGCGCAGCCTGCGTCAGGCGGCCCGCTGTCTCTTCAAGCTTCGAGGAGTCAGAAAAGATCACGTTGCGGAAGGGCTCACTGGGAAGCAGATCCTGCAAGTCGCCCGCACGAAACCGCTCGACGGTCGCCCGGTAGTCCTTACCGGTAACAAAGGCCCGCCCACCGATCACGGCGAGATTCGCGACCTTCCCGATCTTGATCGGGGCCGCGAAACAAGTGAGTCCGGCATGACACTTGTACTCAGTAGCTGTTCCGGCTTTCATTGCGCGGCGATGCGCGTCGCCACAGTACGGATCGCAGGCACTGGCGTGTTCAGGCGAAGTTTGAAAAGCGTGGCAAATCGAATTGTTGTTAGAAACCACCAGCGCGGGCGGCTGATGACCTTCGACCAACAAGAGGGAGACACCCGAAGCCGCCGCAAGCTTCTCCTGAACGGACGCCCAACCGTGGGGCGCACCTTCCGGTTGCTCCTGGGGAATCGCCGATTTCGTTTTGGGGGATTTCCTGGTCATCTAAACCGCTTTGGTCGTCGCCGCCGGCCCAATCTGGTTAATGTCTAAAAACCCCATATTTGGCCCAATTATCGGCAGGCGGGGCCTAAGCCCACGACAGTTTCCCTGCCGTTTGTCTGATCACAGAGTACAACTCACTCTATGGCTATATGACTAATCGCAGGTTTTCACGAGGTAATCTTTTGATATGAGGGGACTTGAGAGCGGGACGACGTTATCGACGGACGACGATTCACACGCCAATTTCGGGCGGGGCCTTGCACGAAGAGTCTACAAACCGGGAAGACCACAAGGCACCGCCAGGAGCGGACCATTCTCATTCTCACCGCGCTTCAGCGCGGTGTTCGGTGCAGACTGAGACCAGAAACCGTTTAAACGGTTTCCCGCTTGCTTGGTCACTTCAAATCACCGGGCTGAAGCCGCGGTGTGAATGAGAACCTAACAACAGAATGTTCATCTCAATGCTTGCTGCGCGGCTTCGAGACCTGGCGCCTCACCGGCGGCCACGTTCTCAATCTGAGGCTGCTCGGCACTGATCCGAATGCAGGCGGCAAAATGCTTCGGCCGGATCTCTATCAGGGGCGGCACAATCGTCTTGCACGCGTCGATGACATAAGGACAGCGTGTGTGGAAGCGGCAACCGCTGGGCGGATTGATCGGCGAAGGAACATCACCTTCGAGGACGATACGCTGGCGCGTTGCTTCGACGTTCGGGTCAGGAACAGGAACGGCGGAGATCAGCGCCTTGGTGTACGGCATTAGCGGTTCGTCGTAGATACTACGAGAGTCGGCAATCTCAACGAGCTTCCCGAGGTACATCACGGCGACACGATCCGCGACGTGGCGAATTGCACGCAGGTCATGAGAAATGAACAAGAAGGTCAAATCCTTCTTATGACGCAGCCATTCCAGCAGGTTCATAATCTGGGCCTGAATGGAAACGTCGAGCGCAGAGATCGGCTCGTCCGCGACGATAAAAGCCGGATCAACTGCCAGCGCCCGCGCGATGCCAATGCGTTGCCTTTGTCCCCCGGAAAACTCGTGCGGGTAACGCTTAACAAAACTACTACTCAGTCCTACGGTTTCCAGCAGCTCACTGACCCGTCTGTCGGCTTCCCTGCCCTTTGCCAGTCGAAAAGTATCCAGCGGTTCACGCACAATTTGTCCCACAGTCATTCGAGGATTAAGCGACGCGTAAGGATCCTGAAAGATGATCTGTAAATGCCGTCGCTGCTCGCGCATTTCTCGACTGGAAAGTTTTGCCATATCACGATCGCGAAACAGAACCTTACCTGCGGTAACGTCCGTGAGTCTAAGAATCGCGCGGCCGAGAGTTGACTTGCCGCATCCTGATTCTCCCACCAGTCCGAGCGTCTCACCTTTTAGGATGTCGATGCTGACACCATCCACGGCTTTGACGTCGCCAAAGTGAACCTTGAGGTCGCGGATTGAAAGCAACACTTCTTTATCTGCGATCGCTGCAGGGTCTGGACGAGGTGAATTTAGTTGTTCCTGCGGGCTCATCTCGCCGTTGCCTCCTTCCGGGATTCGTCGTAGACCTCAGCCGCGAAGTGACATAGGGAATGATGGTCAGCAGTCAACTGAACGAGCGGCGGAAACTCACGACTACAAATCTCAACGGCACGTTCGCACCGGGGCGCAAACGGACATCCCGGTGGCAGATGCGCCACATCCGGAGGCTGACCCGGGATCTGGTAGAGTCTTCCCTGCTCACTCGTGGGATCCGGAACCGATCTCAATAGACCCTTCGTGTAGGGATTACCGGGCAATGCAAAGAGTTCCTTTGTCGGCGCCTGCTCAAAGAGTTTTCCCGCGTACATGACAATCACGTGATCAGTCATCCCGGCAACCACGCCTAAGTCATGAGTGATCAGAATCACGCTCGTGCCGGTATCCTCTTTCAGTTTTTTGATCAGCTCGAGGATTTGCGCCTGAATCGTTACGTCCAGCGCAGTCGAAGGTTCATCAGCGATTAGGAGTTCAGGTTTACACGAGAGCGCCATCGCGATCATTACCCGCTGCCGCATCCCTCCAGAGAACTGATGCGGGTAATCGTCGACCCGCCTCCGTGCGTCAGGAATACCCACGGTCTCGAGCATCTTAATCGCGTGTTCATAGGCCTGCGACCTTGAATGACCCAGATGGAGTTGGGTCATCTCCATCAACTGTTTCGAAATCTTCAAAAAAGGATTGAGCGACGTCATCGGATCCTGGAAGATCATGGCGATGCGCCGGCCGCGAATCCTGCGCAGCGCAGGTTCGGGAAGTTTCAGAAGGTCTGCTCCATCGAAGACGACTTCGCCGGAAATGATCTCACCGGGCGGAGACGGCACCAGCCGAATGAGGGAAAGGTTGGTAACGGACTTTCCGGAACCTGACTCGCCCACGATTCCCAGCGTTTCTCCGCGCCTAAGTGCAAACGAAACCCCATCAACAGCCTTCAACGTGCCGTCGTCAGTGTGGAAGTAAGTGCGGAGGTCCTTTACTTCGAGAAGGTTTCCGTTTGTAGTACTCATCGGTCTTAAGTCTCAGGTCTCAGGTCTCAAGTCTCAAGTCTCAAGTTTCAAGTTTCAAGTTTCAAGTTTCAAGTCTCAGTAACAGCATCCCAAAATTGGCCATCTCTCCGTAACCCTACATTCTGAGACTTGAAACTTGAGACCTGAGACTTGAGACTTGAGACCTGGGACTTGAGACTATCTCCTCATCTGTGGATCGAGAGCATCGCGCAGCCCGTCTCCTAAAAAATTCAAAGCAAACAGCGTCAGCCCCATCGTCAAACCCGGACAAAGAAGTTGCCACGGATAGATACCGATGTGCTGAATACCATCGGCGGCGAGACTTCCCCAGGAAGCAAGCGGCGGCTGGACGCCAAACCCGAGAAAAGAAAGAAACGCCTCCGTAAGCATGACTGAAGGGATGGTCAGCGTGGCATACACAATCACAGGGCCGAGGGTGTTTGGCACAATATGTCTGAAAATGATCCGCGGCGTCGAAACTCCGGTGGCCCTGGCTGCCAGAACAAATTCCTGGTTCTTCAGCGAAAGGACTTGCCCGCGGACGATCCGCGCCATCGTTAACCACGAGATTGAACCAAGCGCAACGAACAAGAGCACAACCTGCCCCTGTGCGGTTTGTTTCTTGAACATCGATAGCAAAACAATCACGATGATTATGTAAGGCAGGGAATAGAGTACATCGACCACACGCATCAGCAGGTTATCAATCCGGCCACCGAGATAACCTGCAATTGCGCCATAGCCTACTCCTATGAGCAGCGACATTACTGTTGCGATTAGACCCACCATCAAAGAGATCTGCCCACCCTGAAGCACCCGGGCCAACAGATCGCGGCCCTGATTGTCGGTGCCCATCGGATGTTTTGCTGAAAAGGATCCGTCAGGCGCTGTGAACGGTGGAAACGCTTTCAGCAAAGCTGCGTCGGAGGGAATGTAATCAGGTGAGACACCAGTGAGTTCTTTGATAACAACAGGTCCGGTAAGCGACGCGATCGTTATGAGTGCCACGACGATCATTCCGAAGACTGCGAGCCTGTTCCTTACCAACCGGCGCCAGGCGTCGCGCCAAAGCGAAGCACCCATCACAACCTCGCCCAATTCCGCAGAACGGACATCTCCCTCACCAACTGCCAACTCAGGCGAAGTATGGATGATGTCACCCGCGCGGGAACGAACCGGCGGTGCTGGCGGCGTGCCGAGCGGAGTGAAGGCGGGTTCCCTGTTCCGATCTTCGGGTGAATTGTCTGGAGAGTTTTCCTTCATTCTCTGGAATGTTGTCGCGAGGGCCCCGTCGCTTAGTTACTCAGTACCGAATCCGCGGGTCCAGATAACCGTAAGCGATATCGACAAGCAGGTTCATCAACAGGAGAACGATGGCCACAAAGGCGACGATACCGATAATTAAAGGCTCGTCACGATTGAGCGAAGCGTTGATGAAATAGTTCCCCAACCCAGGCAGGATAAAAATGCGCTCGACGACAACCGTGCCTGTTAAGAGAAACGCCAATGCCGGCCCGGTGTAAGAGACGACCGGCATCAACCCGCCGCGTAGTGCATGTCGCATAATCACCTGTCTTTCGCTCAAGCCCTTAGCGCGTGCCGTGCGAATGTAATCGGACCTCAGCACCTCAAGCAGTCCGGCCCGGGTCAAGCGAGCGATGTAAGCCATGTAGATGGCAGCCAGCGTGATGACCGGCAGGATCAAATTCCTGCTGAAAAAACCTTCCCAACGCGACGGCGGCAGCCAGTAAAGGCTCAACGAAAAAATAAGAACGAGGATGGGTCCAAGAACGAAATTTGGAATTGAGATTCCCAGCATCGCCAGACCCATGGATGCGTAGTCCCAGCGAGAATTGGGCTTCAGGGCTGCGATGGTCCCTGTTGTGATTCCCACAACTAATGCGAGCAGGTAAGCGAGTAAACCAACAGTGGCAGAGATGGGAATTGACCGGGCAATGATCGAGTTTACTGACTGACCCGGGTAGGTCAATGACGTTCCAAAGTCCAAATGACGCACGATGCCCCAGATCGTTCGCCGGTATTGTTCATACCAGGGTTTATCGAGACCATATTTTTCGCGGATGTTTTGTTCGATTGCGGGTGGGAGTCGTTTTTCACCGGTGTAGAAGTTTCCCGGCGCGAGTCTGATTAGTCCCCAGGTGATCGTGATTACGACCAGGATAGTCGGAATCGTGATTAGGAGGCGTTTGATTATGAAACCAAGCATAAAAAAGACAGGCCAGAATGCCTGTCAGCTACTCAGCTAAACTGGGCGTTCGATAATCCCACTTCGATGGATCACGTTCTATGTAGACAAACTTCCAAGCAAATAATGAGGCTGGGTTTGGATACAGACCTTTCACGTAAGGCTTCTTGACCCAATTCACCGATGGTGTCTCGATCGGAATAGTCGGTTGAGCGTCCAGCATGTACTTCTCGGCCTTCGCCAACAACTCATAACGCTTTTGTTTATCGGCAGTGTGGTTTGCAGTTTCCAATAAATCAGCATAGTTCTGGTCCCACCAGCCACTGCCATTATCGCCGCCGGGCGTCAGGAACAGGTTAAGGAACGTGGAAGGATCCATGTAGTCGGCGGCCCAGATGCCGAGCGCAAAGCCCTTGTATTCCAGCTTGGAACGGGCGCTCATGTAGGTCTTGAACTCGATGTTATTCAACATCACCGTGATGCCCAGGTTCTGTTTCCACTGCGCCTGCATAAACTCCGACAGTGTTTTGTTGGAGGTGTGCGTGGCAAACATCAACTTCACTTCAGCAACGGGAAACTTTGGACACTCGTAGCTCCCGTCAGGTTTTTGGGTTACCGGATATCCCGCCTCACCCAACAGCTTCCTGGCTTGTTCCGGATCAAATCGATCTCCTTGCGGCTGCGGGTAGCCAACAAAGATCCCCTGAGGTGTGAAGGCCGAGAGTGGTTTAGTGGTCCGCTTATGTTTCGAGTAGGTCTCTTTATCTATTGCCATGTTGAACGCGCGACGCACGCGCAAATCATTCATCGGCGGTTGCGTTACATTAATTAGAATGTAGGTAATCGCCGCCTCCGCAGCATCCATAAAGTCCTTCTTGGGGCGCACGACATCAAGCCAGGCATGCGGCACGGAATGATTCAGCACAGCATCAGCCGTTCCAACTTTATAGAGATTCATCGTTGTCGGATGGTCCGTGGAAACGTAGAAACGAATTTCATCCAGATGGACATTCGCTGCGTCCCAGTACATCGGATCTCGTTCCACCACAACTTCATTATAGGGCTTCCACGATTTCAATTTGAACGCGCCGCATGTGACGATATTGGCTGGATTGGTCCAGTCGCTGCCATACTTCTCAATAGCCTTCCGCGGAACCAATCGAAAGAGCTGGTGAGCCGCGAGGCCAGTAAAGTAGGGCGCCGGTTGGGCGAGAGAAATCCGCACGGTGTAGTCGTCAACGGCTTCGATCCCAACATCTTCGGCAGTCACCTTAACAAGTTCTTTGCCCAGAACTGCCGCCTGTAACTTCTGATTTGCCGCCAACAGTTTTGTGCGCGCCTTCTCGCTGCCGGGTAAGGTGAGTCGCGCGGGCGAATGCATGTACTGATGAAAGGCTGAGTCAGGGGCCGGTAACTCAGTTCCATCTCCAGGTTCATATTCTCTTTCATCCGGGCCGAGGGATTTTTGACTCAGAGAAACGGTCGACTCAGCAGCGTCCTCCGCCAAATCTCTCTCCAGGAGAAACCTTCCCGTTTGCGGATCCCTCACAAACAATGATCCGGAATTAAATGCCTGTGCGTTCTTAATGTAGTAGGCCAAATTAGCCGTGCGAGAAGCAACTTCCGGTGAAAGCGCGCGGCGCAGGCTGTAAATGAAATCGTGGGCGTTTATGGAATCGCCGTTAGACCAGCGAGCGTTTTTGCGCAGATGAAAGACAAACTCCGACGAGTCTTTGTTTACATCCCACCGCTCGGCAATTGCGGGGATCGCATCAAGCGACTTTGGATCGTATTCAACCAGTCCTTCGAAGAGCGCCATGTAGATACGCGCTTCTGGTTGGCCGGAACTGATGGCCGGGTCGAGCGATTCCGGCTCGCCACCGTTTACATAGCGAAGGATGTTGCGTTCGGGAGGGGCAACCTTGCCGAAGAATTCTTCGCTGCCGGCTGAAACCCGGCAACCGATCGCCACGAGCGCGACAGTAGCCGAGAGGATTCCGGCTAGCGCTTGTTTCAAGGAAGGAGTTTTGGTGATGAACTTCATACGCGAGCGATCGGCGCGGTCGAATTTCGGGTGGACGTTAACACGCGAAAAAACTTTGATCAAGAAACACGACGGGCGCCCGGTTAACGGGTGACGACGGTTCAATAGGCTTGGCCTAAAGAGTCACGCGCGATGTGAGCTTCGGCTTTTAAGGCAAAGCTGTTCAGTGTCCAACCAATCTGGATCCGGCTCATTAGGGCTGGCGGAGGTTGAATCTCAGGGGTTTGCTAGTTTCCAATTCGTGTCGATGCGCACGCGTTTCAGCGACGGGAGGTCCAGGAGGTTTGAATCAAAACCCTTTACATAGGGTTTGACGAGAGCGTGGGAAGAAGCGAAGTAAAGCGGAATTGCCCGCAGTTCCTTTAAAGCCTCCGCTTCCGACTCGATAATTCGCGGCGCCTTTTGAACGCTCGACGATGGGCTCGCATTCCTGTTCGCATTGGGAGTCCCGGTAGTAGCCTGGCCGCTGTCGGCGACGTTCGGCCGCTGATTGTCCAGCGGAAAAATTGTGCGGATGTTCGTCAGCTCATCGGTGGTCTGCATCACAACCCCACGTCGTACTACGTCGTACTCATCGGCGAGGATGGCCTGCTCATATTCATCCCAACCCTTTATTCTAATCTCAGTTTCGATATTCAGAATGTTGCGCCACATCGCGGCAATGGCCTGGGCGATCAGACGCTGTTGGTCGTTTCTGTTTATCAAAAGCCGGATCTTCGGGAAACCGCGGCCCTCGGGATAACCAGCCTCCGCGAGCAACTCACGGGCGCGCGTCTCGTCCTTTTCCAATAACTCTCTCTGCTCAACAACCGCTTTCGCCTCTTCTGATTCCACCGCAGGCAAAAATTTCCGGGCTGGTTCAGTTGCGCCGCCCATCTCGTCCTGTGACAGACGTTCGCGATCGATGGCAATTGCCAGAGCTTCACGCACGCGGACGTCGTCAAAGGGCGCATGAGCCAGATTGAATCGGTAATAAGTGAGAGCACCGTAGGTTTGCCGCCGGAAATCCTGATAGGGAGCAAGTAGCTTCAACGCAAGCGGCTCGAAGTTCGAGTTAGTGACGGCATCCACCTCTCCAGCCCGATAAGCTGCCAGTGCAGCCTCGGCGTTCGCCGCGCCAACGAATTCCACCCGCTCCAGATCAATCTCGCTACGACCCCAGTAATTATCGTCGCGCTCCAACAACACTCGAGCATCATCCTGCTTTGCGAGGAGAAAAGCCCCGTTTGATACCAGGCCATCCGGCCCGATCCGCTTTAGCGAATCGGTCTCAGCAAGCTTTACAGGACGAAACACCGGGTGGGCTACGAGCGCGGGAAAGTTCATGTCTGGAGACTGAAGGTGCACCCGCAACACTCGAGTCTCAATCGCCTCGGCGCCAAAACGTCTTTCGGCGCGATCTGATTCAAAGTCCGAATTTGAGCGTGAACCTCTGCCGTTGCCGTTACGTGGTGGCACGACTGGAACCGAGACTGCGGCAGCACCAACGATGTTGCTGAGCAGATCGGTATGCGGTGCGAGCTCACCGATCTTCATGGTGCGTCGCCAGGAGTCGACGAAGTCCCTGGCAACGACGGCTTCCCCGTTTGACCAACGCGCGTTCTCTCGAAGGTAGAACGTCCATGTGCGACCCTCATTGGCTGATTCCCAACGCGTTGCCACGCCAGGCACCGGCTGGAGTGTTTGCGGATCATAGTCAGTCAGGCCTTCATAGATGGCGCGCACCAAATCTGTATCGGGAGGCGCCGCGGCAAATGCCGGATCAAACGTCTGCGGAAGCGTGCCGTCGATCCAACGAAAGTCCTGAGACTGCGGAACCACAACCCGGCCGTAAAAGGGTTCGTAATTCTGATCAGTGAAGCAGCCGGTGGGAACGATGCTCAGAGCCAGTAACAAAAACCCGGCCACGGCGGCCTTCAGTTTCGGGGGAAAGGGTTTCATCTTCTTCTGACTTAATAAAAGTTCAGCACTCAACGTTGCTCGCGCAATCGCGCATAAACCTCCGACGTTTGCGCGCGGGCCGTTTCAAAGCCATCAGAAGTACCGATCAGATAATCGGCAAACTTCCGTTTCTCTTCCTGAGACATCTGGGCGGCGATTCTTTGTTGCGCAGCTTCCAGGCTCAGACCGTCCCGTTTCATCAGTCGCTCTAACTGCACACCCGAACGGCAATGTACCACGATCAATTTGTCAAAGCGCTTGTAGCTGCCCGACTCGATCATCAGAGCGGCGTCTACTACCCCAATTCCGTTGGGATCCCGCCGTTCCCATTCGCGCAGCTGTTCGTCCTGCTGCGCAATTATGAATGGATGCAGAATCGAGTTTAGCAGTTCGCGTTTGTTCTGATCGCCGAACACGAGCGCTCCCAGCTTCGGTCGATCAAGCGTGCCGTCTTCGCGCAACACGCCGGCCCCGAAGGCCCTGGTCACCGCCGCGATCCCCGGCGCGCCCGGGACCACCACTGCCCGAGCCGTCTGGTCGGCATCAAGAACACGACAACCCAGTTCCTGAAGCACGCCGGCGACGAACGACTTGCCTACGCCGATTGATCCTGTAAGTCCGACACGCAGCATGGTCATTTCCGATTGGCGATGGCCATTACAAATTGCCGATTGCCGATTGCCATTGGTCCTTTTGGGATACTTTTACCGATGGCCGGAGCGCACTCGCTATCGATGAAACGTTGACGTTATGTGACTCCCAATCGGCAATTGGCAATCGGCAATTTTTTAACCCCTTCTCAGCCGCGCCGCCTTGACCGTATTTCGTAACAACATCGCCACAGTCAATAAGCCGACGCCACCCGGTACTGGTGTACGTTGTCCGGCAACCGTATCGGCTTCAGCAGGATGAACGTCGCCGACTAGCGTGTACCCTCGCTTCGTTATCACTTCAAGCCGTCGTTCGGCGTCTTCGCCAAACAGTTCGCGCGCGGTGCTCTCATCCGTGATCCTGTTCATCCCGACATCAATTACGACCGCTCCCGGCTTAATGTGATCTTTGCCTATTAACCCGCGACGCCCAATCGCAACCACGAGAATGTCGGCCTGCCGCGTCACAGCAGCCAGATCGCGTGTCCGCGAATGGCAGATGGTCACAGTGGCATCGTTCTGAATCAGGAGCTGCGCCATCGGTCGCCCAACAATCTGACTGCGGCCCACAACACAGGCGTTCGCTCCACGCATCTCTATGTTACTTCGCTTCAGAAGTTCCAGGATTCCCGCCGGTGTGCAGGGAACAAAGGTTGGACGTCCCTGCGCCAGCCTTCCGACATTCTGCGGATGAAAACCATCGACATCCTTGGCCGGATCAATGGCGTCCAAAATCTCAGTCTCGTCGATTTCACTCGGCAGCGGCATCTGCACCAAAATCCCATCAACGTCAGGGCGCGCGTTGAGCGAGGCTATTAACTGGAGCAGTTCGCTTTCCCGAGTTGTGGCTGGAAGCGCGTGGTGCTCTGAATAGATTCCGACTTCCTCGCAGGCGCGGATCTTGTTCCTCACGTAAACTTCAGAAGCGGGATCATCGCCAACACGCACTGCCGCAAGGCACGGTTTAATCCCGTGAGTATCCCAGAGCAGTCTTACGTCGGCCGCAACCTCCTGTTTGATCTCGTCAGCGACGCGCGCGCCCTCGAGGACGGCGGCGCGTTTAGCGTTTGAAGTTTTCTGTTCGTTGGAAGCCATTATTGCTGTCATAGGATCCGTGGCGCTGCCCACGGCTATTAACTTTCACGCCTTCGGAAGTGCGCTAGTTTGGTTTTCGTAACGCAAACTGTTAGTTTGCGCGCGCCTTGAATGCCATTCATTCAGCGCAAAACTAACAGTTTGCGTTACAGATTAGGACACTACCCGCCTTCAGCGTGCACCTTCAGCGCGATTATCATGCCCCGTTTGGGAATTCTCCTGCCCATCGTTGATAATTCCATACGTGCATCATAAAACCAAACTCTTTTGTCTCGTTCTAGTTTTCGTCGCCGTCTCGTTCATATCTGAACCAGTCAAAGCGCAAACTTCGCAATCACGTCATCAGCAGCTGCGCGCCTCAGTGGACTCGGGCGATGTCCAAGCCTCACTCGCGGAACTCAAAGCACTCCGTGATGCGAATTCACCGCTTTTCAAGGCGAACAATTACGATTATCTGCTGGCGAGGCTACAGGAAAAACATGGTGATCTAGCAGGGGCCGCGGAGAACTACCAGGCCACTGTCGCCCGCAACGCCGTCCTCGCGGAGTATTCCCTGTGGCATCTTGCGCAAATCTCTCGGGCTTCCGGTGACCTGGTGCACGAACGCGAGCGACTCAGACAACTGCTTAACACGTCGTCGCAGAGTCTTCTACGGGAAGCCGCGGCGATGAGATTGGGCCAGAGTTTCTTCGAAAGCCGGGATTACAACGCCGCGGTTTCTGCCCTGCGCCCTCTGAGCGAGGCCAGGAACAAGAACGTTGCCCGCGAAGCTCAAACCTTAATGGGTCGCGCCCTCCTTCAGTCAGGCAAGGTTCCCGAGGCCCGCGATGTTTTCACCCGGCTCTTGATGCAAATGCCCGACGCCTCCCGCCCTGACGACTTTGCGCTCGCGGCGGTACGCGCACTCGATGGCCTTGACGCTGGCTCCACTGCAGTCGCTGCAACTCAGGTTGTTCAGTTAGCCGAAGCAGAACACCTGTTGCGCGGGGCAGTCTATCAATTCAATCGCGACTTCGATGCTGCCCGACTGCACTACGCCACCGTTGTCGAACGCTTTCCTCAAAGTCCCACCGTGGCCAACGCTCTCTACCAAATCGGCCGCGGCTTCTATCTGCAACAGAAGTATGAAGAGGCTCTGAAGTTTTTCCAGCGCGTTCTCAAACAGTTTCCCGAGAGTATGAGTGCGCGCGACGCGCTGAGCTTTTCAGCTGGCGCTCACAATCGCCTCAAGCGTACAGATGAGGCGATAGCCGCTTACAAACTCTTCACTGACAAATTTCCGGACGCTCCCAACCCGGAACGCCCATTCCTGAACATCATCGATGCTTTGCATGAAGCCGGACGCAATCAGGAGGCGCTCGAATGGGTGCAGCAGACTCGAGTTCGTTTCCGCACGCGCATCGGCGACTCTCTCGCTCTGTTCGCGCAATTGAGGATTCATCTGGCGCAGGGTGCCTGGCAAGCTGTCGTCAACGATGCAACGGAATTGAGAAGCGCTCAAGACCCGGGAGGCACGCGCGTGCCGGGCGGCACGACGGCGGCAGAGCTTACGTTTCTGAGGGCTTTCGCCCTCGAGCAGTTGGGACGGACAGATGAGGCGATAACCGAATATCTCTCCCTTCCCGACGGCCGAAGTGATTACTACGGAAAGCGAGCTACTCAACGATTGCTGGCCCTCGGAGCAGGCGCCAAAGGAAACTTGATTCAGCGTCGCGCACTGTCGCTTCGTGCGGAAGCGGAAAAGCTAATCCTTGCCGGGAATATGGATCATGGCCGCCGCGCGGCCCAGAACGGCTTTCGACTTACGACCGCTCAGGCAGCGCGGGATGAGATTCTCGAACTCGTGCTTCGCACCTACGATTCCTTGCCGGCTTACAAGTTCCGCGACTTCAAGGTACTTCCTTTGGGACGTCAGAACGTATTTGACAGCCGGGCCGCAGGACCTCCGAACTCGACCCAGGGTGAAAACGCCCATGCACTAATTGCCAACGAGCTTCTCTTTCTCGGACTCTACGACGAAGGCGCGCCGGAGTTTGCTGCAGCACGAAAAGAATCACAGCCACCAATTGCCGCTGCGACATCATCGTTGACCGATCTTGACTACACTCTTGCGCTCTATCAGCTCCGCGGCGGCCATGCAGATCAGGCAGTGCGTTTCGGAGAACAAGTTTGGAGAAACATTCCCGGCGATTACGTTCTGGATCTGGCCACACGCGACATGGTTGACCTGTTGTATCCGCTCCCCTATCGCGAGGCCCTCCTCAAGCATGCTCCGTCGCGCGGCGTCGATCCGCGTTTCGTAATCTCGATTGCCCGCCAGGAATCTCGCTTTCGCGCTGACGCAAAGTCAGTGGCGGCAGCCCGCGGCCTGATGCAATTCATTTCCGAAACCGCCAATGCGACTGCGACTGAGCTTGCGCTTCAAGATTTTCGCCAGGATGATCTTTACAATGCTGACACAGCTATACTCTTCGGCTCGCAATATCTCGCCGGGCTGTTTCAACAATTCCCGGGACAACCGCAGGCTGTTGCTGCTTCCTACAACGGCGGACCTGACAACATGGCACGTTGGGTGGCGCGCTCGCGATCGGGCGATGCCGACCGCTATGTATCCGAGATCGGGTTTTCGCAAACAAAGGACTATGTATTTAAGGTGATGACGAATTTCTGGCAGTATCAGGAAATGTATGATGAGAAGCTGGAACGGAAGTAAAGCCGCGGATTTGCGCGAATGAACCGGATGAGAAGAAACAAAAACAGGACGACCTTCTGTCTCGTCAACATGGGTGCCTCTGCAAGACTATTGAGACTGGTTTTGTGTCTTGATCCGCGTTCTCCGCGTTCATCCGCGGCTGAAACTCCGACTCCGCACTTGAAATCATAAGCAGATGACTAAACACATAACTCTCCTTGTATTGATCATTCTTTCTCTGTTCGTGCTAACGAGTTGCCGGAAAGACACGTCCAATCAAAAACACTACGACATCAAAGGCAAGGTACTAACAGTCGAACAGGACAAACACCTGATTACCGTAGCCCACGAGGACATCAAGGATTACATGCCGAGCATGACGATGCCCTTCACGCTCCGTGAAGACTGGGCCTTTGAGGTCCTTGTTCCTGGCGATCAAATCACAGCAACGTTGGTGGTTGACGGCACGCAATCCTGGCTGGAGAACATCGTTATCACTCAGGAGAGCAGCGACACCAACGCGGCCGGAAGTGGCGGCGTAGTTGGGGCAAAGACCGGTGACGAGGTGCCTGATTACGGTTTGGTTAATCAAAGTGAACAGCCGATTCACATTTCGCAGTATCGGGGCAAGGTCTTGCTGTTGACGTTTATCTACACCCGCTGCCCGATTCCTGATTACTGCACGCTGATGAGCAACAATTTTGCGCAGATCGACCGTGAGTTAGCGAAGCAACCGGAGCTCTATCAGAAGACAAATCTGTTGAGTGTAAGCATCGATCCGGATTTCGACAGTCCGGCCGTGTTGCGCAGCTACGGCGCGGCGCACACGGGTAAGTATTCCGACGAAACTTTTTCACATTGGGAGTTCGCCACCGGCACCAAAGATCAGGTGAAAGGTATCGCTCAATTCTTTGGTTTGCGCTACTACGCCGATCGGGATGAAATTATTCACGGACTGCGCACGGTGATTGTCACTCCAGAGGGTAAGGTCGCGCAGATTTATCGAGACAACAGCTGGAAGCCGGAAGAGGTGTTGCAGGAACTAACGAAGCTTGTCCGCTGAGGATTGGCTTTTGTTGACGCTTCGGTTCAACTCTTTGGAGTGCGCCGGCTTGGCGGCGCTTTTCTTGCCGGCCCTTCTCATCCCAGGTTCTAAACCGGCAACAGGTTGCCGCACTCCAAAGTCTTGACTCGTTGTGACGGAAGTTTCTTTTTTTGCAGTGCGCCGGCTTGATGGCGCTTTGGGTCGCGGCACCCAAGGGTCATTCATGGCTTATCACTTGTCGCTCATTCAATTATCCATTATTGAAGTATCATTCTCATTAAGGTCAATGATGTCGTATAAGACCGTCCTATTCGTACGCGACGGATCCGCAATCTAATACGTAGTTCGGCAACAGCTAACCCAGAAGTGAATCGAAAGAACAAAGAATATGAGACGATTATTGCTTCATTTGGGTACTGCACTCTTTGCGTTCGGAGTCGGAGCGGTTGCAGCGACTGTCTGGAAATCTCATTCACTTCGTTCGCAAACAGCGCCCGTTATTGTGCAAGCGCCTGAAGAACAAGAATGGCCTCTCACGAAACAGATCGTTTCGCGATCACTACAATCTCATAGCTTCAGAAGTGATAAGCTGCGCAGAAACAGCAATGATGAAATTGTCTGGCGCTGGCTCAAAGAATCGATTTCTTCTTATCGACAGAACTGGGTGATGCTCACTATCTCGGAGAATGAGAGTTATGGTGTGGTCCTTTATCCGCCCCGAGTCTTGGAATTGACCGAACTCAGCCAGTACAACAAAGAACTCAAGGAAAAGGGATCGCCTTCTCTGGAGAAAGACAAGCGTTACTTACCAATAACCGTTTACCAGGGGAATATTGCTTGTCCGAGCTGGTCAGGATTTATCGATGTGGAAGAAGCGAAGTTGGTCTACTTTGCCGGAACTTCCGCGTAAAGACCCGCTGTTGCCGAACAAAGCCTTGCAGCTGCCGGCGCGATAGCATGCTTCTCAAATAATCCCTCTCCTTCAAGCTGAATGCTGATCGCGCGCCGCAGCTGAAGGCAGTCGTTAGACATCCTGTTGAGAATGTAGTAAAGGATGGAATAACAGAGGATGTAGATCAAGAAATAATAGAGAGGTGATCATTATGCCATGGGAAGTGGAAGAAAAATTTGAGGTGGTTCTTGGTGGTAGTGCATTCATTAATACACCAAATCTGATTGTGTATAGGGGAGAATCAGTTTTTAGGATCGAACGTCACTCTGATTCTGGTTATCTTGGAATATCATTCAAGATTTACGATGAGTCTGGAGCAACATTAGCGACTATTGGTCAGAATAGGTTGTTCATAAACAAAAAATATAAAGGGCCGAAATCCATAATTCTTCAAGGGTCAATTCATAATTACTCTGTTGTAGAGCGTCCCTCAGAAAGAGTGATATGTAATATCAAGCGAAAAGAAGAATCCACACCGGCTGAACTAGAAGTCTCTGTTGCCCTCTACATGCCTGATGGGTTTTTGCTGCAAGCGACACCTAACAGTATAAATCTGCCAACAAACAATCTCATGATGAACTCTGCAATCGATAACTCGGATTGCGGCATCTTGTTCAAATGTCCTAATGATCCGCCTGAAAGGCTCGGCGCTGGAATCGTAGTTTCTGTACCTGAAGAATATTGTCGCAAACCGGTTTTATTCAAGTGAGTGTTGTCGCCTCACACACATTTAAGTCGGCTTCCGCGAACGGATGTCTAACCAGCAGATGAACCGGACGCGCACTCAGCAGGCATTTTATTCTCAAAGGTCATAGCGCGCCGGTTATCTGCAGCGTTAGGCCGCGCTGGTTGGAGAGCAGAGTAAATGTAATCGGTAATGAATCGCTATTCGCGCGACGATGTCACGCAGGCTGCGGCAGGAAGATGAGATGAAGCTTGGTTGCGAAATGCGAGCAGGACGCAGCCCCTGCGCGTTGGTCGGATCGGGTACCGGCCCAGTCAACCGGTTTGAAGCGATGGAGGTGCCATGTCAACGCGGCGAACCTTTGTCATCTCCGCCGTCCTTCTCGCCCTGACCCTAGTCGCGATGGCTTGGACGGTTTCGGGCCAGCAGGTCAAGCGATCTTCTGGGAGCGACGCGCCTCGAATCCGGCGTACGGCGCCGGCCGATGCCGCCGCCCTTG
>JBPCNX010000018.1:0-3912 GCA_051000815.1 Pyrinomonadaceae bacterium | reverse complement strand
TCTAAGCTGCCAAGCGGGTGGACGATCTGCTGCACCCCTTGGACCAATCGCTTTTGCTTACCGGCGACTGGCCACAGGCGATAGACACTTTCTAACTTGCATGCTCTTAACATACAAGCGGGTGGGTTAAGTAGCGAAGAAGAAGCGGCGACGGCCATCAAGCCGCAAGGGACGAGTCCGGGAATGGTCATCGGGACGGCAAACTACATGTCGCCCGAGCAGGCGAAAGGCAGAGAGGTTGATGCCAGAACTGACATCTTCAGCTTCGGAATCGTCTTGTACGAAATGCTTTCGAGCAAGCGGGCGTTTGCGGGGGAGAACGCACTGGAGGTCATCGGCGCGATTCTGCACAAAGAGCCGACACCGTTAAAGCAAGTCCTGCCGGAGTTGCCGGGTGAGATTGAACGCATCGTCAACAAGACGCTGCGGAAAGACGCGGACGAGCGGTATCAAACGGCGCGTGATTTGTTGACGGATTTGAAAGATGCCAAACGGGAGTTGGAGTTTCAGGACAAGTTAGAACGCACCGCCGCGCCCAATCGTGAAAACCCAAAGACACAACTGACCGCCGCGACAACGGATGAGGCGCGACCGCCGACATCGAGCGCGGAGTTCATCACGCAGGAGGTCAAAAAACATAAACGCGGCGTTACGCTTGGTGCGCTGGTTCTGCTGGCGCTGATTGGAGTCGGGTTTTGGTTTATCTTCAACCGCACCGCGGGCAACAAACAAATCGAATCAATCGCGGTGATGCCGTTCGTCAATGAAAGCGGGAATGCGGATGTTGAATATCTTTCTGACGGAATGACGGAGACGCTGATCAACAGTCTTTCACAGATTCCGAATTTATCAGTCAAAGCGCGTTCGTCGGTCTTTCGTTACAAAGGAAAGGAACTTGATCCGAAAAAGATTGCTTCAGAATTGAATGTGCAAGCCATCTTGACCGGGCGAGTTATCCAACGCGGCGACCAATTAATGTTGAGTCTGGAATTAATTGACGCGCAGACCGAGAACGTGATTTGGAGTGAGCAATACAGCCGCAAGCAAGCCGACCTCGTAACGCTCCAAAGCGAGATTGCCCGTGATGTGTCGAGCAAACTCAAATCGAAGCTCTCAGGTGCAGACGAGGCGAAGTTGGCGAAGACTTCCACCGCCAACACGGAAGCGTATCATCTCTATCTCAGAGGTCGTTTTTCCTGGAATAAGCGCACCGGCGAAGCTCTCAAACAGGCGGTCGACTTTTACAAACAAGCAATTGAAATCGACCCAAATTTCGCGCTGGCTTATTCAGGTCTGGCTGAAACGTATGTCCTTTTTTCGAGCTATAGCGTGGCATTGCCAAAGGACAGCATGCCCCAGGCGAAAGCCGCCGCCCAGCGGGCATTGGAACTGGACGATTCGCTGGCGGAGGCACACACGGCTCTTGCCGAGTACCTTAATCATTACGAATTTGACCGCGCCGGCGCAGAAAGGGAATTTCGTCGTGCCATCGAACTCAATCCGAACTATGCGACCGCTCATCAATGGTACGGTAACCTCCTCACCGCATTGAAACGATTCGATGAGGCTCATGTTGAGTTGGGACGCGCCGAGGAACTTGACCCGCTTGCGCCGATAATAGGGTCGAATCTTGGAGATACACTGTTATACGCTCGCCGTTATGATGAGGCGATTGCCCAGTGCAAGCGCACACTTTCTGTCAATCCTATTGCCGTCGCGCACTTTAGTTTAGGTGCGGCCTATGCTGCAAAAGGAATGTACACGGAAGCCTATGCTGAGCTACGTAAATATCTTGAGATGGATCCCGATCCGACGGGAAAGGGATATTTGGGTCATTGGCTGGCGAAGTCAGGTCAGCGCGAGGAGGCGATGAAGCTCGTCAGCGAGCTAAAGCAGGAATCAACGCAGCGTTATGTCCAGAGCATCGCTTTGGCCGTGATCTACATCGGGCTTGATGAGAAAGAGGACGCAATGGTTTGGCTCGAAAGAGAAATTTCCGAACGAGGGGCAAACGCTCGTTACTTCGCGGTTTTAGTTGAGCTTGATTCCTTGCGGTCCGAGCCGCGATTCAAGGGAAATGCTCAAGCGCCTGAATCTGCCGGAATGAATTTGATCGAGGATGACTAAAGAACTCGACGCCAACACTACTCTTTCGCATTACCGCATCATCTCGAAACTCGGCGTGGGTGGGATGGGAGAGGTCTATCTGGCTGAAGATACAAAACTCGACCGCAGAGTAGCGCTGAAGATTCTGCCTGGGGAGGTTGCGGCGAATCAGGATCGGATGCGGCGCTTTGTGCAGGAAGCAAAAGCCGCAGCCGCGCTCAATCATCCGAACATCGCTCACATCTACGAGATTGGTGAGACCGAAGGCACTAACTTCATTGCCATGGAGTTTATCGAGGGCCAGACGCTGCGCGAGAAGATTCATCGTGAGCGAACTGAATTAAGAAGGCTGCTCCGATTCCTGCAACATGCGGCGGAGGGTCTGGCTCGCGCTCACGCCGCGGGAATTGTCCATCGCGATCTCAAGCCCGACAACATAATGATTACGCAGGACGGTCACGCGAAAATCCTCGACTTTGGCCTTGCGAAACTGATCGAGCAAGCGGCCGCGCCGAACAGTGGCTCGAGTGAAGTCGCAACCGCCGTGATGCAGCAACACTCAACGCCTGGGACGGTGATGGGCACGATCGGCTACATGTCGCCCGAGCAAGCGCAGGGCAAAACTAAAGGCATCTACCAACGCTCAGACGTTTTTTCGTTCGGCTGCATCCTCTTCGAGGCGGCTACGGGCAAGAAGCCATTTGAGGGTGAATCAATAATCAAGTCGTTGCACATGGTCGTATACGAGCAGCCGCCGCTAATTGCTGATCTTAATCCTTCGGCTCCGCTTGAGTTACAACGAATTGTCCGGCGCTGTCTCGCGAAAGACCCTGACGATCGGTATCAGTCAATTAAGGATGTCGCAATCGAGTTGAAGGAACTTCGGCGTGACCTGGAGGGCATTGATACGACGGTGCCGCTACCATCCAGGAGTACAGCGAGGGCTGAGGCCACACGCAGCGAGAGCGTCGTCCCGACAATCAGTTCGTCTTCTTCACTTCAGACTCGCGCATCGAGCGCTGAGTATCTGGTCTCTGGAATCAAGCAGCACAAATTGACGGCGGCGATCATCGGTCTTGCCGTACTGGCCGCGGGAATAACAATACTCGCGCTCTATCTCCGTGGACGAACGTCCGATGCCACCATCAAATCCATAGCGGTGATGCCGTTCGTTAACGAAGGCGGCAAAGCGGAACTCGAGTATTTGTCCGACGGCATGACGGACACGCTCATCAGCAGCTTGTCGCAGATACCAAATCTGAGTGTGAAGGCGCGCTCATCGGTCTTTCGTTATAAGGGCAAGGAGACAAATCCACAAACGATCGGCAAGGAACTGAACGTACAAGCGATCTTGAACGGACGAATCGCACAACGTGGCGATCAATTGACCCTGACACTCGAGCTGGTAGATGCGCAAACGGAAAACGTAATTTGGAGCGAACAATACAATCGCCAACAGACCGACCTCGTTTCCTTGCAGAGCGAAATAGCTCGCAACGTTTCAAATAAACTTAGGACCAAACTCTCAGGCGACGACGAACAGAAGGTCGCGAAAACATATACCGCAAACCCCGAGGCCTATCAGCTTTACTTAAAAGGCCTATACCACTGGAACAAACGCACCGGTGAAGCTCTCAAGACATCAATCGCGTACTTTAATCAGGCAATCGAGAAGGACCCGAGCTACGCGCAGGCGTACGCGGGAATGGCTTTGGCTTACGTTTTGCTCCCGCAGTATTCCGCCGGCAAACCTGAAGAGTCGATGGCAAAAGCAAACGCAGCCGCCAGAAAAGCCCTGGAGATGGA
>JBPCNX010000017.1:0-23994 GCA_051000815.1 Pyrinomonadaceae bacterium | reverse complement strand
GAGAGAGAGAGAACTCTAATGCTACGACTTACCATTTGCTCAATCTGCATCGGCTTTCTTCTGCTGCCTAGTCTCACTTCCTGTAAGGCACAAACGGTTTCAAATTGCCGCCCAACACCGCCGATGCCGCCGAACGTCAAGCCCGGCGTTGGTGGTTTAAGTCTCAGTCGTGACGGCAAGACACTCGTTGTTGCAGGAGGGGACGCAAAGATCCGTTTTATGGATATGGCCACGGGAGAGGTGCAACGGACTCTGACCGGGCACACAAACGCGATCTACAAGGCGGTCTTCAGCCCGGACGAAAAACTCATGGCCTCTTCGAGTCGAGACAGAACGGCGAGGATTTGGGACGTGGCAACGGGCCGAGAGCTTCAGAAACTGAATGGCTATCGATGCTCAGTTAAGGCCGTGGAGTTCAGTCCGGACGGCAAGGTGCTCGCCGCGTCAGGTAACGATGGAATGCTTAAGCTCTGGGATGTGAAAACGGGAAGAGAGTTGAAGTCACTCGTTCACATAAATTCCGATGACATCGACATGTCAGTCTATTCGGTCGCATTCAGCCGTGACGGAAAGAAGATCTATGCGGGTAACGGCGACGGAACGATCAGCGAATGGGATGTCGCCTCGGGAAAAGAGACCAGAGTTTGGAAAGCGCACGACGGTGGTGTCTTTAAGTTGTTATTCAGCCCCGATTATGGGCTCCTGGCTTCGCTTGCTGACTCTGTCTTGAAGCTCTGGGACACTTCTACGTGGCGGGAGGTCCGGAGCCTGCCGATGACCCGGATGGCAGGTGTATCTCAACACTCGAGTTCAATCGCCTTCAGCCACAATGGGAAGCTGGTCGCCGCCAGTGATATAGGACTCGATCCCAAGCAAAACACTTACGTGTACGTCCAGGCTCTCGTATGGAACTTGAAGACGGGAGAAAAACTCTTCGCGCTCGAGGGGCACAAGTTCGACATCGACGCGCTGGTCTTCACGCGCGACGATCGTTTTCTGTTGACCGGCAGCGTTGACACTACAATCAAGTTCTGGGACATGAAAACGGGGCAGGAATCGCGGACATTTACAATGCCGTCAGCGGGAAGGACAAATGACTAAGGAATGTGCGGTTACGTCAGCCGATGTCGAACAAAGCCTTGCAGCTGACGGCGCGATAGCGTGGTTCTCAAGTAATCTTTTTCCTTCAGCTTGAATGCTGATCGCGCGCCGCAGCTGAAGGCCATCGTTGGGCCGCTGAGATGATTAATCCGAAGAGCCAGGTCACACTTCGCTGATGTATTTTGAAATCATTGGCGAGATTAGCGACGTAGAGATAATGCGCGCGGGACCTCGGTTCGTGAGCGCGTACGGCTGCGGAAGCAATTTGGGATCGGACGTTGGCGTAAGCTGAAGGGTATTGCGACTGTTCGGCTTGCAAATGATAGGATACGCACAGTGGAATTACATTGGTATGAAGCGCAAGGAATAGGAAAGAAGAAGCTGAAGATCAAACGTTATCTGGATTGAAAGCGATGAAACGATCAAAGCTTATTGGCAAATTTGTCATCTGTCTTCGGAATGAAGAGTGTGAGGATCTAGAGCCTCGGAAGCTGTATCGAGTGGTGGCGGATGAGGCTGCCGCGGCGGATGGTTACATTCGGGTGATTGATGAATCGGGAGAAGATTACCTCTATCCCCAGGATTATTTCCTTCCCATAGAGTTGCCCAAAGCTGCAGAGAAAGCCCTCTTATCCGCAGCCTAATGATTCGCACGCGGCCCAACAAAGCATTGCAGCTGACGGCGCGATAGCATGCTTCTCAAGTAAATTCTTTCCTTCAGGTTGGATGCTGATCGCGCGCCGCAGCTGAAGGCCAGCGTTAGGCGCTAAAACCCGATTTATGAAAAGCGACCCACATCCGTAACCGTGATCGCTGGGATTCTGCTTGTCATAAGCGCGCTGGCCTTGTTGGGAGCACTATGGCCATCAACAACCCAATGGCGCAGGAACAGATGGCTAAGAGCCCCATTCCACTCCTGCTGCAATACGTTATGCTATAGCTTGGGCTGTCCATTGAAATCCTTTGCGCCATTTTCATGTTGCGAGCCGCGAACTGGGCACGCCTGCTATACATCGGTTGGAGCGGTATCGAATTTCTGGTCCTCCTTTTGACTTCGCCAGTCAAGCCTATGCTAATTACCGGAATACTAATGTATTATGACTATCCTCCAACGTCTTGCAAATGAAATTTATCTGGAACTTCTAGGATGAGAACATGAAAAAGTCGGGCGCGAGCCAAGGCCAGTCGGCATCGGAGCTCATCTCGAAAAAAATCGCCGAACTCGGGGACTGGCGCGGGGAAACCCTCAGCAGAATGCGCAAGCTCATCAAGGAAGCAGACCCGGACGTCGTCGAGGAGTGGAAGTGGATGGGCACGCCGATTTGGTCGCACGACGGCATCATCTGCACTGGCGAATCCTACAAGAATGTCGTGAAGCTTACCTTCCCCAAGGGCGCGTCGCTGAAGGATCCGGCCCGTCTCTTCAACTCGAGTCTCGACGGAAACGCACGCCGCGCGATCGACATCCACGAAGGAGAAGAAGTTGACGAGTCCGCCTTCAAGGCGCTCGTTCGCCAAGCGGTAGCCCTCAACAGTTCTGGCAAGTCGAAACCTTCGAAGAAAGCGAAGTCCTAAGGGATTCCGCCCCTGAACACGTCCGACATTTTTTTACGTGGTGAACATCCTCGCCTTCGTCAACCAACCTCCGTGGCACATCAACGCAGTCGGAAAGAAATGAACTCCCCAAAATTCAATTCAGTTGAGGAATATTTAGCCTCACTGGACCCTACGAAAGAAAGGACCGTCAGGTCCGTAATTGATTTGATTCTTACCCAATTTCCGGAACTAGAGTCCAAAATTTCCTGGAACGTACCTACCATCCACCGGAATGGGAAGTATGTAGTTGGCGTTTGTGCCTACAAGCATCATCTAACATTTTCAGCCTGGAGTCCTCGTGTAATTGAAGACTTTAAGGTGAGGTTGGCGAAGTTTGTCGTCATGAAGAACTGCTTTCAGATCCCTGTCGCTTGGGAAATCGATAGAGAATTAGTGAAGGATTTGGTCCGGGCCAGACTAGCCGAGCTGGATTAGTCTCCCTCGAGTTTTTTAGATCCACGCTAGCATTGTCTGCGTTCTTTTTTTACGTGGTGAACATAATCGCCTTCGTCAACCAACCTCCTTGGCACATCAAGGCAGTTATCATCGCTGTTTTCAGTATTCCGGCAGCCGTATTCCTTTGCTCGGAGCGTTTTTCAGAGGCTTTAGTCACACGCAACGTGTGTTAACATAAAGTTTCAAGCTGTAATATCATGCGTTTGTTTTCCCTCGCGTTTGGCGCGCTAACCCCCAGGAGGAGCTAAATGAATCACCCAAAGAATCTCTTCTCGCGTCGAGAGTTGCTTGAAATGACAGTCGCCCTCGGCGGTCTCGCCATGGCGTATCCGATCCGCTCGGTGTTAGCGCAGGAGGTGAAGCGCCAGCTTACACCCGAGCAGATTATGGGGCCTTTCTACCCTATTATGCGGCCGCTAGACCATGACATGGATTTGACCATTATTAAGGGCAAACGTGGGCACGCACAGGGGAAGTTGATCCATCTGACTGGCAGGGTTTTGAACAGCAAAGGGGAGCCCGTAAAAGCGGCTAAAATCGAACTCTGGCAGGCCAACACCCACGGGCGCTACGCTCACCCGACCGACACCAATCCGGCACCACTCGATCCCAATTTTCAAGGCTACGGCGTCCAAATCACGGACGCCGAGGGGCGCTACCGATTTAAGACGATTAAGCCCGGCGCGTATCCCATCAATCCGGTAAATCCAAGTAACGCGCGCCCTCCACATATCCATTTCGATGTGCTGGGAACAAAAGATCGCCTGGTGACACAAATGTATTTCCCGGACGAGCCGCTGAATGAGAAGGACGGTCTTTTCAAGGAACTGGGTTCGAGCAAGGATGCCGCGATTGGTAAGGTTCTACCTTCCACTAAAGAGCTTGAGCCTGACTCACTTCTCATTAACTGGGACATCATCCTTGAGAAGGGTTAATCGTGTCCTCCCTGCGGGTGCCCTTCTGAGAACGCCGCGCCTAGCAACTCATCAACCCGACCCGCGATAGCATGGTTCTGATCATTGTTCCTCACATGGAATGTTGAAGGCTGCTCGCGCGGGCGGGTTAATTCGGGCGTTTAGGCGGCTTAGATTCACGCTGTTCCAAAGGCCCGTCGCTCCACCCGCGAGCGCGCTCGATCCATCGCGGTACGCGACTCCACCAAGTTGAGCAGATAGTAAGTAGGCAATGAGTCAACCAACACCTTTTCAGATTGATGTGGTCCGAGGTCATAAGCCTGCACGGACCTGCCCGGCCAGGTCGGCACGATATTTCTACATCGCCGCCGCGGTCGTCATGCTCGCGGTCATGCTCACGGGCTTTTATCCTTACTACCTCCGGGGCGAAGGCATGGGAGGGCGGAAGATCTCGCCTCAGTTGTTGACGCTGGTTCTCATTCACGGCGCGGCGATGACGGCCTGGGTGGTCCTGTTCCTAATCCAATCGCTGCTGATCGCCTCCCGGAACCGGCGGCTCCACATGAAGCTCGGCTGGGGCGCCGTGGCGGTGGCGCTCGTTGTCTCGGTCAGCGGGTTTATGGTTGCGATCCAATCCGTCCGCCCGTTCCCATTGCTGCCTTTCTGGGGCATGGACTACCGGCAGTTCCTGATGGTCATGCTGGCCGAGGTGGCGCTCTTCACCCTCTTCGTGCTGGCGGGAGTGCTGTCCCGGAAGCGGCCGAAGGTACACCGCGCGATGATGCTGCTAGCGAGCCTGAGCATTCTGGCCGGCGCGACCGTCCGCATGCCCATCCTCTTCCCAATCTTCGGCGAGTCCAGGTGGGTGGGAATATTCGGCCCTATCTTCACTTTGGGTGCTGTGTTCCTGCTCGTCCGCTCCCTCCTGAGCCGAGCCTTTGATCGGTTGTTCGCCGTAGGCTATGCCGCCATGATTGTGGTCTATGTCGCGGCCTCCAGATTTGCCGTTAGCGATGCCTGGAGCTATTTGGCTAAAGCAATTTTCAACACATGATTCACAAAGACATCGGGTGTCGAAGAGTTCTGGTTGTAAAAAGCATAGCCACCGGCGGCGGGCCGCCTAATGGCGCGCCCGACCGCGACTCAGCATTGATTTCATCCGCGAGACGCCGGCAATCCAAAGGCCCGCCGCGGCGGTGATGCCGGGCGTTAGGCGTTCAGGTGAGGTGCTCGATCATGAGAATGATGATCATTACGACTCTCGGCATTCTCCTATTACATGACTGCACCGCAAACTGCTTTGCCCAGCGGGCAAGAGACAGGTCCAGGCGTACACCGCAGACTTATGAAGAAAGCCTCACCCCGCTGATGCGCGCAGCGGCTGCGGGCCGCATCAGTGCAGTACGTTATTTGTTGAATAAGGGCGCTGAGGCTAACGAGAAGGACCCGATCGGGGTCACAGCTCTAATGCTTGCAGCGGGGGGTGGACACGTCGAAGTCGTCAAAGTCCTCCTCGCCGCCGGCGGCGACCCTAATGCTGGGGGTGGCTTCGCTCACGGCCCTATCTTCTCTGTACTGACGATGGCGATGAACCGCTGCAATAATAACTGGACGGAAGTGCTGGACACGTTGATCGCCGCGGGCGCGCGGGTGAACCCGGCCCGTGACTTCCATATCTCTCCATTGATCTATGCAATTGAGCAACAGCGTGATGTCGTGATGATTAAGGCACTGCTGGAGAGAGGTGCCGACGTAAACTGGGGTAAAGGCGCCCCCTTATCGGCGGCAGTTAGCGTCGGCGAACCGGACGTGGAGATCGTGAAGGTTCTACTCGCAGCGTACGCCGACCCGAATCTGCCAAGAGTTAGTAGCCATGGAGAGAAAAAAATAACGCTCCTCAGGTATCTGGAAGAATGGCTGGAAGGTTCGAGAGATGTGAAAGACGAAGCCCGGGAAGAAATTGTGCGCTTACTCAAGCGGGCCGGTGCGAGCAGGTAGCGAGCGAAGTTAGAGGTGCTAAGTTGCGAGTTGTAGCCGACTACCAACAGCATGCGGCGAAGGCGCAAATATCCGATTTCATCATTAAAGTGCGCCGCAGCTGAAGCGCAGCCTTAGACCGTCTACAGTAGCAGGGCCGGAGGACCCAATCATGAAACTTCTGCTGTCAGTTGTGATAAGTCTCTGTTTCGCCGGCGGTGCGCTTGCTCAGAATTCCGGCAAGGAGACACAGGTGCGCCAGGCGGTGCAATCATTCTATGACGCCTTCAACACGCATGACTTCGGTCGGGCGGCTGGGTTCACGACCGAGGACTGGGTCCACATCAATCCGCTGGGCGCGTGGACGCGCGGGCGGGTGGCGGTCCTCAAGGAACTGAAGGAGGTTCACTCCACGTTCCTCAAAGGCGTGTCCGACACACCCGAAGAGATGTCGGTCCGCTTCGCTTCTCCCGACGTGGCGGTCGTGACCGTGCCCAGCCGGGTTAGCACTTACACCACGCCCGACGGAGTCAGGCATGAGAACGAAGGGCTAATCAGGACGTTCGTTGTGGTGAAGCGGGGCCCCAGGTGGCTCATCATGCATGACCAGAACACGATCAGGGGCCGCTGAGGTGGCATGTTTTAAGCGCGTCGAGCAGTAAATTTTCTTCATCAAAAGTCTAGACACGAAAGGAGAAACACATCATGGGTCGAATACTTGCTTTCGTATATGGGGTGGTCAGCTATTTGATTTTCTTCGTCACTTTTCTCTTTGCCATCGGGTTTGTTGGCAATCTGATGGTCCCCAAATCGATAGATTCCGGAGAGCCGGCGCCCTTCGCTGAGGCGCTTCTGATTAACATCCTGCTTCTTGGCGTCTTCGCCATCCAGCATAGCGTCATGGCGCGTCCCGGCTTTAAGCGTTGGTGGACTAAATTTGTTCCTGCGCCGGTTGAGCGGAGTACCTATGTTCTGTTGGCGAGTCTCGCCCTGATTTTGCTTTTCTGGCAGTGGCGACCGATCACTGATGTCGTCTGGCACATTGATAATCTCGCCGGGCAATACATCCTCTGGGCATTCTTCTTCCTGGGCTGGGCGACCGTGCTTTGCGGTACGGCCCTCATTAATCACTTCGACCTTTTTGGCTTACGGCAGGTTTATCTCTACCAGCGTGGAGAGGAGTATAAAGAGTTGGGCTTCAGGACGCCCTTTCTCTACAAGATTGTGCGCCATCCGATCATGTTGGGTTTCATCATGGCTTTCTGGTTTACGCCCCACATGACGATCGGTCATCTTCTCTTCGCTGTTGTGACAACCGCTTACATCCTGGTCGCTATTCAGCTTGAGGAGCGCGACATAGTAAGTATTCACGGCACGACATATGAAGAGTATCGGAAGGAAGTCTCAATGCTCCTGCCGATTCCGAAAAGAAGGTGATGCTCACGGGTTGTATTTTCCGATGGGCCGTGCCGATGCCGCGTTCTAAAGCGGCAACGAGTTGCCGCACTCCAAAGAAGCGAATTTCTTCGAACCAAGGCCTATTTGGCGCTTGCCTTAGCGAACTCGCCACCCGAACTTTGCCTCAAAAGTCATGCGCGATGTGAGGTTCGGCTTTGCCGCCGGATGTGAGGCGGTGGCTAAGCCCCGCCGACAGCGGCCAGATTCATATCCGGGCTATGCCCCGGTTCGGCTTTGCCCCTCGGGTTATTGGGCCAAAGGCCGCACGAGGGGCAGAGCCCAAATGTAAAAAGCACGCGTAGGGCGGGGCAGAGCCACCGCCTCACATCCGGCGGCAAAGGCGAAGTTACACCAAGATCCGACTTTTAAGGCAAAGCTGACTCTTGCAGCGAAATCATACGAACATGCACGGTATAAGACTGGTGTTGCTTCGTGTGGTTTTGTGGATCGTTCGCAGTTACCTAACTATTCGCACACCAATCTAGTCGAATTCAATCTCACTGGAGGTTGTCCATGATCATTGGCCTGGCGTCGCCTGGCATCGCTTCAACCCTTGATGACGGCTTAGACAAGATCAAGTGGCTGCTCCCGAGGCTTCGGCCCAGGGCGCGGAGATCGTCTGTTTTCCGGAGGCCTATCTTCCGGGTTTGCGGGGACAGGATTTTGAAGTATTGCCGTTTGATCAGACGGAGCAGCAACGAGTGATCCAGGCCGTAGCGCACTTGGCGCGAACGTATGAGGTCGCCACTATTTTGGGATTGGAAAGACTCACATCGACGGGCCGGCAGATTGCCGCTTTTGTCATTAACGCCCAAGGCAAAATTCAGGGTTACCAAACCAAAAATCAAATTGACCCAACCGAGGATCAGTTCTATGTACCGGGAAACACCCGTCGACTCTTCGAGATCAATGGGACTAAGTTTGGCGTGGTGATTTGCCATGAGGGCTGGCGCTATCCCGAGACAGTGAGATGGGCGGCAGTGCGGGGCGCCAAAATCGTTTTTCATCCTCACCACACTGGGAGTGATCAGAAAGGTGTCCGGCTAACGCAGTGGGGCGCGGCCGATGGGCCTTACTACGAGAAGGCGATGATGATGCGCAGCAGGGAGAATACTATCTACTTTGCCAGCGTCAACTATGCTTTGCGCTTCCAGGAATCGGCGACAAGTCTCATCGCTCCGTCGGGCGAATGCCAGGCCTATTTGCCTTATGGGCAGGAAGGCGTGCTGGTGCAGGAGATCAAAGTCGAGGAAGCAACCGGTTTGCTTGCCGCCCGATACGCACCCGAGCGTTATCGCGAATTCGGGTTGGAGGCAGCACCAAAGGGCGACTGAATATTGGAAGATCACCAAGAGGGCAGGCTTCTGATAATGTCTGAGATTGTTGCTGCAACTACGCTTGATTGCGTTAATGCGCTGGGTGAACCCGCTTACGCCAGGCCTTTGATCTTCTTGATTTCTTCCGTGAGCACGGGCACCGCTTCAAAGAGATCGCCAACAATGCCGTAATCGGCGATATCGAAAATCGGGGCCTCAGGGTCCTTATTAATCGCCACAATCGTCCCCGAGTTCTTCATTCCCACTAAATGTTGAATCGCCCCTGAGATGCCTAACGCAACGTAGAGTTTTGGCGCGACGGTTTGTCCGGACGAGCCAATCTGCCTGTCGATAGGCAACCACTCCGCGTCGCAGATTGGACGTGACGCAGCGATGTCTCCGCCCAGCGCTGCGGCCAGCTTCTCGGCCAGCGCGATATTCTCCTTCCCTTTGATTCCCCGGCCAATCGCCACGATGATCTCAGCTTTCGATAAATCGACGGCCTGCTTAACTTCCTGGAATGGGGCTTCCGGTGTCATGCGAATCTCGCCGACTTCAACCTCCATCGTCTCCACCGGCGCTCCGCTTCCCTTCCCAGCCTGATCAGCGCGATAAGCGCCAGACTGGAAAGTCGCGAAAACGGGCGCGGCGCCATCCGATTTTATATCGGCGTCAATTTTGCCCAGGAAAATCCGGCGTGTGAAGGTGATTGCGCCATCGGCAACTCTGACCCGAATGCAGTCGCTGATCAATGACTTTTCAAAACGCGCGGCGAGCTTGGGAGCATAGTCGCGAACTAAATATGTGTGGGGCATGACAACGAGTTGCGGATCAAGTTGTCTTACGACCCGCTCCATCGCATCGGTATAGCCGTCAGGGGTGTAATCCGCCAGTTTGGCGTTGTTCGCATAAGTGACTTTTGCAACATCGAATGCGGCAACCTCCTGCGCCAGTGCGGTGTTGTTGGAACCCAACACAACTGCGTTCACCGGTTGCTGAAGTTGCGAGGCCAAATCCTGCGCAGCTGCAATCGCTTCGAACGAATGCTTGCTGAAAACGCCGCCACGATGTTCGAAAAAAACCAGGATGCCGTTGCTCATTTGTTCTTGAGTTCCTTGAGCGCAGCTTTGAATTTCTCATCATCAATGAATCGCGCGAAGGATGAGTCGTTGGCGGGATCGGGCATCTTTTCGCCTGGGATCATGTTCTCCCTGCGTGCAAACGCCAACATCAAAAACTCGATCGCCTTCTCCATATTGTCCATCTCACCGTAGGTGCAGGCCATGTTGTAATAGAACATCGGGTAATCCGGGTCCTTGGAGATTCCGTACTCAAACGTCTGCTTTGCGCTTTTGAGATCTCCGCTAATTCCATAGGCCATACCCAGATTGTCTACCAGCACTCTCCAAAGAGACTTGTTCAGTGTGCGCTTGACCTTCTCCAGATCAAGCGCCTTCTGATACGGTCCGATTGCCTTCTTGAGGTCGTCTCGCAGAAAGTAGGCACTGCCGTCCTGCATCAATGCCATAACTTCGCTCGTAGGCTCCTGCGCAGTTGGCGCCGATATCGACACGACCTGGAGAGCCAGTAGCGCCACAAGTGTCAAAACCGTCGTCTTCATCGCATGGCGTACCAACATTTTCATTTGTTCCTCTCAAGTTGGAGTCGTTTCTGAGCGTAACGGTCAGATTACCCGGGCTTCTGTGTGCAGTTTCTCCGCGAGCGCCACAGCGCCGGCCTTGGCGTCGCCATTTCCCAAAAACTGTGTCTGTTTTGTCTTCAGCGGAAAGTAAACCTTTTCAATTTTTTGATGCGACGGCCTGCTAACGATATCAGCAGGCGGAGCGACGTCCCTAATTTCCTTCTTCTTTGCCGCCATGATTCCCTTTAGCGTTGCGTAGCGAATCTGACTGATACCCGATTGGATTGTCAGCAGCGCCGGTGTGGACATCGAGTACCACTGATACCAGCCGCTTTCGAGTTCCCGTTTCACTCGCAACTTCTCGCCCGCAGCGTCGACCTCGATCACAATTGTGGCGTGCGGCATTCCCAAAAGATCGGCCATGATCACCCCGGTTTGTGCGTAGCCGTAGTCGTCAGACTGTAGACCGGTCATGATCAGATCCGGCTTTTCTTCGCGAATCGCTTCCGCCAGGGCGCCGGCTGCAGCGTATGGCGACAGGTGCGCGAGGTTGTCACTCACAACATGAATTGCGCGATCAGCGCCTCGGGCCAGTGCGTCCTTGATTACACTCTTGGCCCGTTGCGGCCCCATGGTGCAAACAACGACATCGCCGCCGACCTTCTCGCGCACGCGCAAGGCCTCTTCGAGCGCGTAGCCATCTGATTCATTGACTTCAAATGACAGATCGTTTTCCTCGATCCAGGTTGCGTCCTTGTTAATCCGCAGGATTGCGTCTTTGCTCGCAACTTGTTTCATTAAGACTATAATCTTCATCATTAATAGCTAGCCTTCATTTACCGATGCGTTTAATCGTACTTGGTGCTTTGTACTTGGTACTTTGTTCTTGTTTTGTTACCGCTCAGATATTTTGAGGTCGGCCTTCAACTCTTCACGCGCGAACAAAGAACTAAGTACAAAGTTCCAAGTTCGTTAGTCGGTAGTTACGGGTCATATCGCTTGAATAGTAACGCCGCATTCGTACCGCCAAAGCCAAAGCTGTTTGAGAGAGCGTATTCTACCTGCGCCTCACGTGGCGCGTTGGGCACATAATCGAGATCGCAATCCGGGTCAGGTTTCTCGTAGTTGATTGTCGGCGGCAGCGTGTTGCGATGAATAGCCAGGACGGAAAAAACCCCTTCGATACCGCCGGCTGCTCCCAACAAGTGACCCGTCATCGACTTTGTCGAACTGACGGCCAGGTTGTATGCATGCTTGCCAAAGGTGTCCTTAATGGCCAGCGTTTCAAACTTGTCGTTGTAGGGAGTCGAGGTGCCATGCGCATTGATATAGCCAACCTGCTCAGGCTGAATGCCGGCGTCTTTCAGCGTTCTTTGCATTACCCGTCGGGCCCCGGATCCGGTCTCGTCAGGCATAGTCAGATGAAACGCGTCCGCGGCCATTCCGTAACCAACCAGCTCGGCATAAATTTTTGCATCGCGCCCTTTCGCATGTTCGAGTTCTTCCAGGATCATAATGCCGGCGCCTTCGCCAATAACGAAACCATCCCGGTCTGCGTCGAAGGGACGCGAGGCGTGCTTCGGATCATCATTACGGGTTGAAAGAGCCCTCATGGAAGCAAAACCCGCAACACTCATCGGTGTGATTGCAGACTCGGCACCGCCGCAGATCATCACATCCGCGTCGCCACGCTGAATTATCTTGAAGCTGTCGCCAATCGCATGGGCTCCGGCGGAGCACGCTGTAGCGGTTGCCGAATTGGGACCCTTGGCGCCGAAGCGAATTGACACCTGGCCTGCCGCGAGATTCACGATCGCGGAGACGATGAAAAACGGCGACACTCGATCGGGCCCTTCCTCGAGCAGCTTGGAATGCTCGCGTTCGATGGCCCAGAAGTCGCCAATACCGCTGCTGATGTAAGTCCCGGCGTTCTCCGCGAGTCCCTCCGGAAACTTCCCAGCCTCAGTCAGCTCGAATCCCGCACCCGCCATCGCTTCCACAGAGGCGGCGATGGCGTAATGAATAAAGGCGCCCATCTTGCGCGCCTCTTTCTTGGGAATGAATTTGAGCGGATCGAAGTCTTTGACTTCGGCCGCGAACTTTACGGAGAACTTTTCGGTATCAAACCTCTTGATGTAATCGACGCCCGTCTTACCACTCATCAAGGCGGCCCAGGTAGCCTCGACCGAATTGCCAACCGGCGTAACGAGGCCGAGGCCTGTGACCACAACCCGACGTGTCAAATCAAAACTCCTTGAAAGTCGGTAATAGGTGATGGGTACCAGGTGATGGGACAATTCACCACCAAGGCCCTATCCCTTTACCCATTACTAATCACTACTTTTTGTGCTGATCGATGTAGTTGTACGCATCGCGCACACTCTGGATCTTTTCCGCGTCCTCGTCCGGAATCTCTATGCCAAACTCTTCCTCGAAACGCATGACGAGTTCGACGGTATCCAGTGAATCAGCGCCCAAATCGTCGATAAAGCGAGCGTTTGGAGTAACCTCATTCTCGTCGACGCCAAGTTCGTCGACGATGATCTGTTTGACCTTATTCTCGATCTCTTGATCGGGCATTTCGTTTTGCTCCTCTGTGATTTTGTAAAAACAAACTTTCCAACCTATGAAACTCTCAGATCCTCAGCCGCTGTTTCTACCCCTGCAGGATCTTCAACATTAAGACATCTCGCTTCGCGATTGATTTGGCGCAGCAGGCCAGTTAAAACTTTCCCCGGTCCGACTTCAACAAAAGTGTCCACACCCGCTTCAAGCAACAGGTTCATCGATTCCAACCAGCGCACAGGCGATGAAACCTGCCGGATCAGGGACTCCCGGGCGGCTGCTGCTTTTCTAATCGCAATCGCGTCGACATTACTTATCAGCGGGATGCTTAGCTCGTCAAGACTCAACTTACCCAGGTCGATGGCCAAACGCTGTTGCGCGGGCATCATCAACGCACAATGGAACGGAGCGCTCACATTCAACTTCACAACCCGCCTGGCCCCGCCCTCTTTCAATTTTTCAATCGCGCGATCAACCGCTTCGGTGTTACCGGCTATCACTACCTGACCCGCAGAGTTGATGTTTGCGGGCGCGCAGATTTGATCATCGCGCGCCTCCGCGCATATCCGCTCAATCGTTTCCAGCGTGGCTCCTAACACAGCTGCCATTGCGCCTTGTCCGGCAGGCACCGCTTCCTGCATGTAACGACCACGCGCCCGCACGGTCCGCGCGGCATCTTTAAGCGTTAAGGCCCCTACAGCAACTAATGCTGAATACTCGCCAAGGCTGTGCCCCGCAACATAATCTGGTTTGGGCACACCCGCTGATTCGAGCGCTCGCAAGGCCGCAATGGAAACACTCAAAATTGCGGGCTGGGTGTTCTCTGTAAGTTGCAACGTCTCTGCCGGACCATCAAAGCACAATTGCGAAATGGAGAAAGCCAGCGCGTCGTCAACTTCTTCAAAGACCTGTCGGGCGGCAGGAAAGTTCGCCGCCAACTCTTTTCCCATCCCCGGATACTGCGAACCCTGACCCGGAAAGAGGAACGCTATCTTCGATTGCCGATTGCCAATTGCCGATTGATCATCAATTGCCGAATGCCGATTGCCGATTGCCAATTGTTCCCCTCAGACACGGTAATTCTAGTTAAATCAAAAGCGCGCTATAGATGAAGCGCATGCTCAAGACCTGCCAATCGGCAATCGGCAATCGCCAATTGGCAATTACCTTACCAGCGCATCAACGTCCCGCCCCAGGTCACGCCACCACCAAACGATGCAAGTAATATCAAATCACCTTCCTTTACCCTCCCTGCTTCGACACACTCATCGAGAGCAATCGGAATAGACGCCGAAGAGGTATTGCCGTGCATACTGATGTTTGAATAGACCCGTTCACTATCAACATCCAGTTTGCTCGCCACGGCGTCAGTGATTCTTTGATTAGCCTGGTGGGGGATGAAGAGTTTCACGTCTTCAGCCGTCTGGCCCGCTTCTTCCAAAACTTCACGTGACACTTCCGCCATCGAACGCACCGCAACTTTGAAGAGCTCGTTGCCCTTCATCTTGAAAAAGTGATCGCCTGCGGCCAATGTCTTCGCTGTGGCTGGGCGTCGCGTTCCGCCTCCTGGCGAGAAAAGTTGCTCCTGAAATCTACCGTCGGATCTAATCCTGGTTGCGAGTATTCCGCGGTCACCGTTAACCGGCCCCAACACGGCAGCGCCGGCGCCATCACCAAACAGAACACAGGTGTGGCGATCGGAATAGTCAACGTACTGCGTCAGAATTTCCGCGCCAATGACCAGTGCATACTTTGACTGACCGGTCTGAATCATCGTGTTGGCAAGGGTCAGACCATATAAAAATCCCGAACAAGCAGCGACGACGTCCATTGCCGCGGCCTTGTTGGCTCCGAGTTCAGCCTGAATGATGCAACCAGTCGAAGGCAGGATCTGATCGGGGCTTACCGTGGCGCAGAGAATGAGATCGATGTCGGAAACGTCCAGTCCGGCGCGTTCGATCGCTTTACGCGCTGCCCGCACTGCAAAAAGCGAAGTGTATTCTCCAGGAGCTGCTTTGCGTCGCTGCTTGATGCCGGTGCGGGTGGTAATCCACTCGTCAGAAGTGTCTACCATGTTTGCGAGGTCGGCATTCGTCAAAATGCCTTCCGGATATGCATGACCGGTGCCCAGAATACCGGCGCGTTCAGTTACCATCTATTTCCTCAGTTGCTTAGGGGACGGGCCATAGTAGCGGCTAAAAAACGAAAAGCCAACTCAGCTGCCAGCGGCGGCTTCGGAAATTAGCTGCGATGCGTTCGTCTCTGCAATACCCTTTTTTATGCGTTCACTCGCGCGATTCTCGGAAAACTCCTTCACGTTACGAATGGCGTTGCGGATCGCCCGCGCATTGGAACTTCCGTGGCCGATCACAACGATTTGCCGCACGCCCAACAAAGGCGCGCCACCGTATTCAGAGTAATCAAGACGCTTCTTAATGTTCCGAAAAGCCGGTTTCGCCAGCATCGCTCCTGCTTTTGTAACCGCCGAAACTTTAAGCTCGCGCTTGATCATTGAAAGCATTGCATCCGTCAACCCTTCCGAAAGCTTAAGCATTACGTTGCCGGTGAAGCCGTCTGTAACAATTACGTCGACTGCGCCGGAAAACAAATCACGACCTTCAACGTTCCCGACAAAATTCAAACCGGTCATTTCGCGAAGCAGAGGAAATGCCTCTTTGGTTAGATCGTTCCCTTTCGCCTCTTCTTCGCCAATGCTCATCAGCCCGACAGCCGGCTTGATCGTTCCCAGCACAGCGCGCGAGTACGCGTCTCCCATGATGGCGAACTGCACCAGATGCTGGGCCTTGCATTCGGAATTGGCGCCGACGTCCAACAACAGGGTCGGCTTGGCAGATTTGGTGGGAATCAACGCAGCGAGCGCGGGTCGATCAACTCCGGGCAGCATCCCAATTACCATTTTCGCAGTGGCCATAGCTGCCCCGGTATTTCCAGCCGAGACGAAGCCATCCGCGCGACCTTCAGTGACCAGTTTCGTTCCGATCCTCAAAGAACTCTTCTTCTTGCGACGCACCGAGATCATCACCGGGTCGTCCATTCCGATAACTTCCGCCGCCTCTACAAGCTCGATGCCCTTATCACCGTCTCGGCGCCAACCGCAGCGACGAAGTTCCGGCTCAACTTTTTCGATCTGGCCGACGAGTATTACGCCAACACCAAAATCACGGGCGGCCGCCAGAGCTCCATCAATTTCGACGTGCGGAGCATGGTCGCTGCCCATCGCGTCGAGAACGACTTTTCCCGTCAGGCGGCTTCCATTCTTCGACTGATTTCGCACAGGGGGATACTGTCTGTTTGCTAGGTTTGTTCAACCTGCACAACTTCGCGGCCTCTATAGTATCCACACTTTGGGCAGACGCGATGTTGCAAGCGAGGTTCCTGACAATTGGGACAGAGGGTTGTTTGCGGTGCCCGTAGCGCATCATGCGCGCGTCGTTTGCCGCGGCGAGCTTTTGAATGTCTTCGTTTCGGATTTGGCATTAATTACTCCATTGCTAAATAGTGAATCGTAAATGGTGAATAGGACGACTCCGGAGTTGCTCCTATCAACGATTTACGATTAACGATCTAAGATTCCTTTTAGTCCTGCCCAGCGCGGATCGATGTCTACTTCTCCGCAGTTACATTGAGTCAGATTTCGGTCGGCGCCACACGACGAACATAACCCCTTGCAATCGTCACTACACAGCGCCTGAGTTGGAAGAGTCAACAAGAGTTGTTCGCGCACGATCTCATCGACATCAATGACTTCGCCGTCGAAAACTGAT
This sequence comes from Pyrinomonadaceae bacterium, assembly GCA_051000815.1. Classification (GTDB taxonomy): domain Bacteria; phylum Acidobacteriota; class Blastocatellia; order Pyrinomonadales; family Pyrinomonadaceae; genus PSRF01. The sequence continues at coordinate 7,184 of JBPCNX010000017.1, read as the reverse complement.
AGCGCCAGATCTTCTTCGAGGAGTTCCGCCGCTGGCTCCGCGTGATAAACGGCCGGAGTTACGTAGTCGATCTTGAAGACGCTCGAGATTGGCATTTGCATCGGCTTCAGACAACGGTCGCATTCCAGCCGAATCTCAGCCTCAATCTCACCTTCAACGGTCAGTCTCGCTCCCGAACGTCGAATTTGACCCGCAATTTTCGGCGGCGCGGCCAAATTAACACGTTCGTCGTCCAGCGTCAGCTCATCAGGTTGGTAATTGTGGGCAAATCTGCCTCCCTGACGCTCCAGACTTCCAAGCTCGACCAGCATGACCCACTACCCTGTTGCAAATATCGTTTTTTGGCTGTGTTGCGCAAAAAGGACTCATTATAGCGGCGGAAGACTCACTGTCAACGCGCCAAAACCTAACCACTCTCAGCATCTGCTGAGATAAAAACATTTAGAGCGTCTTGTCGGAGGGCTCTGGCCAGCCGCTGATCGCCGCCGGTCATCAGTCGCAAATCGGAACTCAGCTCCCGGGAAAAGAGAATTGGTCTCATCTCTACATTCTTCTTTTTCCCGGTGGCAACGGCCTTCGAGGTCCGCTCCGGTTCGCGACTCTTAGCTTTAGCCAACGATTCGGCGGCCAGCTTCTCTTGCCCGGTGCGTTGATAAATTAGGCCTAAGACATAAAACGCTTCGCCATACTCTGCGTCCATTTCAGTTGCTTTGCGCAGGTGTCGCGCGGCCAGGGCATCGCGGGTAAGCTGATAATAAAGGCAACCCAGGGCGTAATGCGCCTCGGGAGACGGTTTACTAGCCAACGCGCGTTTGAATTCACGCAGAGCCTTCTGCCAATTCTCCTCGGCAATGAAGAGCCTGCCTAGGCCGTAATGCGCTGCAAAGGAAGAACCGCCTCGTCGGGTCGCAGTATTGAGGAGTTCTTTGGCGCGTTCGGTTTCGCCTTCGTCCGCGCAGGTCAATCCCAGCAGCAGCGAGACGCGAATATCCCCCGGTGCAAACTCATATGCTCGCGACAGGTAGTCCCGGGCGAGCCGAGTCTTTCCTGTCCGGAAGAAATGTTCACCCACAAATGAAAGTAGCGGCGCATTCTCACGTTCCAGATCCGCAGCGCGCTGCAGCGATCTAATGCCGCGCCCAATCTGTTCATCTTCGATCAGCAGGAACCCTTCGTTTACGAACTGCTCAAAGGTACGGCGCTGATTACCGCGACAGCAGGAAAGGATTTTTACACGCAATTCTTCCCGGCGAGCACTCTCTTCCTGTTCTTCGGCATCTTTCTGGCAGCGGTCGTTCCAAAGCTTTTCGAGGCGTGCTCCCTCGACGATTTCATCCTCGGTCAGCAGCGCAATCAAAGCCTTCACTAATGAACGATCGAAGTAGGAGTTCTGCGCCTGGCGCAGAAGCAGATCCAGACCACGCTCGAGTCTTTCGGTGAGCCGGCCAAGTCGGTTCTCCAAAGCCGAAATACGCTCGAGCAAGTGTTCGTCGCTCGAGGCGCCGGCTTCCGCAACCTCGTAACGCGAAGCGGGTGGCTCGACGATGATCATCAACCTCGTGCCACAACGCGCACAGAAGTCCTGTCCCAGCGGATTTGCTGCGAGACATTTTTGGCAATAATGAGCGACCTGAGGCATAAGAAGAGTAGTCAGCAATCAGTAGTCAGTAGTCAGTAGTGATTCAAATACGTTGTTTTGGAACCTAATCATCAATTCAGATTGTTCCGGTTTCCCTGTTCCCCCGTTCCCCTGTTCCCCCGTTCCCCTGTTCCCTTCTCTTCACGCGTACTCGTAGAATCCTCGGCCCGATTTTCTTCCCAGCCATCCGGCATCCACATAACGCTTCAGCAGAGGACAGGGTCGATACTTCGGGTCACCGAGGCCATCGTGCAAGACATTCATAATGGCCAGGCAAACATCCAGGCCAATAAAATCCGCGAGCGTGAGCGGCCCCATCGGATGATTCATACCCAGTTTCATTATGCCGTCAATACTCTCGCGGGTCGCCACACCCTCGTAAAGGGTGAATACTGCCTCGTTGATCATAGGCATTAGAACGCGGTTAGAAACAAATCCAGGAGAATCCTGGCAATCAAGCGCGGTCTTGCCCAGTTGTTCTGTCACTTCACGAACCTTCTCATAAGTCTGATCAGAGGTTGCCATCCCGCGAATGACTTCCACTAACTTCATTACCGGTACCGGATTCATAAAATGCATGCCTATAACTTTGTCGGCTCTTTCCGTCGCCGTCGCAAGTTTAGTAATGGAGATTGACGAAGTGTTCGAAGCCAGAATTGTCTCGGGAGTCACAATGCGATCGAGTGACTGGAAAACTTCAGTCTTAACCTTTAAGTCTTCCGTTACAGCTTCGATGACAATGGCCGCTTCCTGCAATGAGTCGAGCGACGTTGCCGGTTGGATGCGGCTGATGATCGAAGACTTTTCTTGCGTGGTTAAGCGTTCCTTATCGACGTCGCGCTGAAGACTCTTGTCGATAGCCGCCATTCCGCGTTGCAGGAGGCTGTCGCTTACATCACGCATCACAACCTGGTAGCCGGCGCGCGCTGCAACCTGAGCAATGCCATTCCCCATTGTGCCGGCCCCGACTACGCCGATAATTTCGCTCACTAATCTCAACTCCCAATTAAAAAGCAGCTAGCGCCAGTCTGGTGGTGTCGCTGGTGGGACATATGGCTCAGACGCCCGCATCAGTTTCTTCAGTCTTCCTCGCGCCAGGGGTGGCGGCGGTAAGGCGTAGGCCGCCTTGTGATAAAGAAATTTCCCTTTCTCGCCGAACATGAACCACAGGGTGTAGACGCACAGAGCCGTGCCAAACGGAAAAGTCAGCCCGGCAAGTACCCCGGCGACGATGCCGATCTTTCGCGCCCAGTGTTTTCGTTTAAGCAGGGCGTATCCGGTAATGAACGAGGGCGTGATTAGCACGAGACTCAGGAAAATGCCGCCGACGATTAGGAAAGCAAAGGTAGCAACCGGCACCGCTTCGCCGGACACCCGCCCGGCAGCCAGCGCATCGATCGTTCCCGAGACCATGGCTGTTACAACTATCATTAGCGCGATGCAAAAGACGCCGTAAAGAAGATGTAACAATCCGAGTGTTCTATTGTGACCAATGGGTGTCATATCACTATCAGTCTACCGCTCAACGGCAAGGGCCACCGCATTCCCACCGCCGAGGCATAGTGCAACCACGCCGCGATGCGCAGCGCGACGTTTCATCTCGTACAGCATTGTTGTCAAAAGGCGCGAACCGGATTGCCCGATCGCATGGCCGAGCGCCACCGCGCCGCCGTTTACATTCAAGCGCTCAGGGTCGAGGTTTAACTCTCCCATGATTGCTACGGCCTGCACCGCAAATGCCTCGTTCAGCTCGATGAGGTCAACATCATTTATCGCCCATCCGGCTTTTTTCAGTACTCTCCGAATCGCTTCCACCGGCGCCATCATTACAAGTTTCGGCTCGGTGCCGGATGTCGCCTGCGCGACAATGAGCGCCATCGGCTCAACACCTAACTTCTGCGCATGTTCCAGTGAAGTCACAACCAATGCCGAGGCGCCATCGTTAACGCCAGGTGCGTTGCCTGCTGTAACTGTACCGCCTTCTTTGAACGCAGGCTTTAGTTTTCCCAGGGTCTCAAGCGACGTGTCTTCGCGAACCGTTTCATCCGTATCAAAAATGATCGAAGCGCCTTTCTTCTGGCGGATCTCCACTGGAACGATTTCATCTTTGAACCTTCCCGCTTTGATCGCCGCACCAGCTTTGCGATGTGATTGCAAAGCATATTCATCCTGCTCGGCACGGCTGACGTGAAAGCGTTCGGAAACGACTTCGCCCGTACACCCCATGTGCTGATCATCGAAAGCGCACCACAAACCATCGTTAATCATCGCGTCAACCAAAACACCGTTTCCCAGCCGGTATCCTTCACGCGCTTTCGGCAGCAGATATGGAGCATTGCTCATGGACTCCATACCACCGGCCACGACTACGTCAGTGTCGCCGAGCTGAATCCCCTGCGCGGCCATCATCACCGCCTTGAGACCCGAGCCACAAACTTTGTTAATTGTCACCGCTGAGACTGTGTCTGGAAGGCCGCCGTGCAAAGCTGCCTGCCGCGCGGGATTCTGGCCCAGCCCTGCCTGAATAACACATCCCATGATCACTTCATCTATCTCTTCCGGACCAACACCAGCGCGTCTGACACTCTCGCGCACAACAATCGCGCCCAACTCGGTCGCCTTAAATCCCTTGAGACTGCCCTGGAACTTTCCTACCGGCGTTCTTACCGCACTAATAATTACTGCTTCTCTGACCACAGACATCAGTTCTCCCGCTCGATTATGAATTAGCCACCAGGACCACTCTTGATAACCATTTACTAGTTTAACCAAAAGAACGCGTAGTCCAAAGTCCAAGGTCCAATGGCTGTCTCGCCCCACAGACCTTGGACCTTGGACGTTGGACTTTGGACATCTTCGGGACCTTGGGCATTGGACGTTGGACTTTGGACAATCTTTGATAACACGCGTGATCGAATGCTAGACTCTTTTGCTATTCAAACCCGTTCAGTCCGGTAATCAAACATGCAAGCTTTGATTCTTGCTGGCGGCAAAGGCACGCGCCTCCGCCCGCTCACAGTCTACACGCCAAAACCGATTGTTCCGATTTGCAACCGTCCTTTTCTCCTTTATCAGATCGATACGCTGCGGCGTGCCGGCATCACGGACATCACTCTTTCACTCTCGTATCAACCCAGCAAGATCGAGCACCTGCTCGGTGATGGTTCTGACTACGGTGTCAAACTAAAGTACACCGTCGAACCACAGCCGATGGGTACCGCCGGAGCTTATAAGTTTGCCGAGGACCTAATTCGGGAACAGACCGTAGTCTTTAACGGCGACATCCTCACCGATCTGGATCTTAAAACCGTGATCCGCGAACACATCGAACGAAAAGCGACGGCCACGATCGTTCTGCAGCCGGTCGCCAATCCAAGTGCCTACGGGTTGGTGGAAACCGAAACAGATGGACACGTGCGCCGCTTTCTGGAAAAGCCGAAGGAAGACGAAATCACTTGCAACAACATTAACGCGGGCACATACATTCTTGAACCACGCGTACTCGATTTCATTCCGTCAGGCGAAAACTACTCCTTTGAGTACGGTCTCTTTCCCGATCTGCTTAACCGGAAGGAAGCATTCTTTGCTCACATCCCGCCGCGGACGTATTGGATCGACATCGGCACGCCGGAACGCTACCTCGAAGCACACCAGGATTTGCTGGCCAATCGCGTGGCGCGAATTCACATCAAGGAGCGACGCGGGGCGTTCGACTCCGCCACCGTAGCCGAGATTGATGAACGTTCAATCATAGGGGACGATTGCCAGATCAAACCCGGCGCACAAATCATCAACTCTGTTCTGGGACCCGGATGTTTTGTCGAAGAACGCGCGCGCGTGGAGAATTCGGTTATTTGGCCCCACACGCGAATTGGTACTGCGGCTGGCGTAACCGGTGCGATCGTCGGGCGCGGCTGCCACATTGGTCGCTCAGCTGTGATCGGAGCCGGATCTGTTTTGGGTGACAAGACTTCCGTAACCGACTACACGATGACCGGTGGAGTGCAGTAGTGACTGAACTGAAGACTGCGATCAAGTTTGGCACCGACGGCTGGCGCGCGCTCATTGCTCGCGAGTTTACCTTCGCAAATGTCGAACGAGTGGCTCAGGCTTATGCGGATTTTTTGCTGACTGAAGTGGGCACCTCGCCATTTGTCGTAGTTGGCTATGACAGGCGCTTCCTATCAGAACGCTTCGCTGAGCGCGCCGCTGAGGTACTGGCGGGAAATGGTTTCCGCGTTGCGGTGTTTCGGGAAGCTCAGCCAACTCCCGTGATTTCGTGGGCGGTCAAGGACCTGCAAGCCAACGGCGGAGTGGTGATAACTGCTTCCCACAATCCTGCCGACTTTAACGGTTTTAAAATCAAAGCATCCTGGGGCGGCAGTGCCGCGCCCGAGATCACCGCGCACGTTGAGAGATTGGTCGACGCCAATCCGCCAAAGCGAGCTACGGTGCCGGCTGAAGCAACCGATCTCGATGCGGCGATTGCGAGTTATAAGAAACAGATTGCTGCTTACTGCGATCTGGATCGCTTGCGCAGTCTGGACACGACGGTCATCGTCGACCCGATGCATGGCTCGGGTGGCAAATGGGTTGAAAGTTTTCTTGCGGGCGGAAAGCTAAGAGTCGAAACAATTCGGGGCGATCGTGATCCGTTGTTCGGCGGCGTTAACCCTGAACCGATCGATAGCAATCTTGGCGCGCTTAAACATCGAGTGCTGGAAACAAAGGCGCTCGTTGGACTGGCTACTGATGGCGACGCCGATCGCGTCGGGGCAGTGAATGAATTGGGCGAAACCTTGACCATGCACGATGTAGTGCCCCTCCTGCTGTTGCACCTCGCCCGCAATCGCCGGTTGACTGGCGGAGTCGTTCGGACTTTCTCCCAGTCAGTCCTGTTGAAGCGCATAGCTGCGGCCCACGGGCTCAAACTCTTTGAGACCGCCATCGGATTCAAATACATCGCCGACCTGATGCTGAAGGACGACATCCTGATCGGCGCTGAGGAGTCGGGAGGTATCGGCGTTAAGAACCACATCCCGGAACGCGACGGCATTTTGAATTCCCTGCTCTTCCTCGAAGCGATAGTGACCGCTGGGAAGCCGCCGTCTGAAATGTTGCGCGACCTGCACCAGGAATTTGGCGAGTTTCATTTTGGACGTCGAGACTTAAAGATAAATGTGGAGAGGGGCATGAGATTGGTTGCGAAGCTTGACGCCAACCCGCCGGCGGAAGTGGATGGCGATCGCGTGACAGAAGTGCAAACTACAGATGGAACAAAACTTTTGTTCGCTGACGAATCGTGGTTGCTCTTCCGCCAATCCGGAACAGAGCTAATGCTGCGCATCTATGCGGAGGCTACGTCAGTCGCGAAAATGAATGCGCTGCTGCAGGAAGGAGTGGTGTTAGCAGCGGGTTTGGGATCGCGGGCGTCTCACTCGCAATGAGCGCGTAGCGCGAACATTGTGTTAAAAGCCACTCAGCCATAATTAAACTGAGCCGCTTATTAGCCAGTTCATCACTTCAATATGTTCGCGCTACGCGC
>JBPCNX010000016.1:0-14862 GCA_051000815.1 Pyrinomonadaceae bacterium | reverse complement strand
TACGTGTTACTCACCCGTGCGCCACTCTACTTGTCCCCCGAAGGGGACTTTCGCGTTCGACTTGCATGTCTGAGGCACGCCGCCAGCGTTGATTCTGAGCCAGGATCAAACTCTCGTTAGAATTTGTCTCTGGAACATTATCGCTTACTGGTTAAGTATCCGATAATGACTCTTCTTTAGAGTTTTGAACGCGAGCTTTATCGCTCGACGTTTTGACTCTCAAAGGTCATTGATATGGACACGCTCTATCTAGTTTTCAAACATCAATTCCAAATTGTATTTGGATTGCCTTACAGACGACCTAAACTCGCCTCAAGCAAACGGAGACTTTAACGTATGAACTATACTCTGTCAAGCTACTCTTAAATTGTTCGCGTCTTGTTCTTTTTGGTTCTTTTTGGCGAACAAAAGCGCCGCCCTTCTCACAAAATTTCTCAAGAGAAAAGCGGCACCTCTCGAGTGCCTTGCCACGCCCTATTTGGCGGCAATCCCGTCTCCGTGGGAATGGGCATTATAGGGACATATCTTTAGTTGTCAACCCTGCCTTAAATCACGCCCTCATACCAAATGAAGTGAGGAATTTATTCGCAGGGGCAATTGGATGCAGACTATCGAATTTCGTTGCCTCACCCAAAATCGTCCCTCTCGAAATGGTAGTAACCTCCAACCAGGCACGGTTGACACAGTGTTTCAATCCCATTCGGACCTTTTACTTCCCGCCCGTCGTTTATGCCTTCATCGCAACGCCCGCAAGTTACGCGTGAACGCGGACGACCTGGGGCGTCAAACTCACTGTAATCAACTTTCACCAACGCCTTGCTGAAAAGCTCTTCATCAGTGGCTTCTCGATAGGACAGAAACTGCCGCTCGCTCTTGTTCGATATCTCCGGATGTCGCTGGTCGGCCAAAGACCGGGACGTTTCCAATGCGACGATCCGTACGGCTTCACTTGTTTCGGTATTGAGGAATGTAGCCGCAACCTTCCCGTAGTCGAAATACTTTAGACTTCTCTTGCCAAGTCGCGCGCCAGTCACCGCGCTGATTGCGTCGGCCATGCAACGATCGATCTCTACCCAAACAATTAACTTCTTCCTGTCGGCTCCCTTCGGATCGTCAAGTCCGATTGCAGCGCAGCCGGTAATTGCCATACGAGCGCCAAGTAACTGGCCTGCGCACATGTGGCCATGCAGGCGTTCGCATTCTCCAAGTAACTCATCTAAAGGCTGCATGTACTATAAGGCTGCATGTACTATAAGGACAAAGAGACAATACTCTTTGTTTTTACGCTGTAGCCGGCCGATCGATCTTTCGCAAACTGGAAATGAGATCCGGTAAATTCTCCGGTGTGTATCGAGGCAGTCTAGCAACGCGCTGTTTCAGGTTTTCACTACTGCTCCAATCTTCCACCCTAATATCGTGCTGATTCTCCACCCTAATATCGTGCTGATTTCCATTCTGATTTGTATCTGACCAAACGTACAGAGCCGAGGCCTTAAACAGAGCGCGCCTGGCTGAGCGCTTTATCTGATGATCCTCTTCCCTAACTGCCATGATCAATGCGTCTACGTCAACGTACTCGGTGAAGGTATTGCCTTCGATGAAGACACCTTCGGAGCGCACGCGTTTCAACACTTCCTTTATCCCCGGCTTGATTTGTTCTTCTGCGGCGATCAGCCAATGGACATTTGCGGCACCGGCATCCCAGTAACGTCCCGTGTCCTTTCCGGGCGCATAGGTTTCGCCTCGCCCTGAACGAAGTACGGGCTTGTCACTTAACAAATGACTGACACAGCAAGCCTGGGGGTCTTTGCCGCATGAACGATAGTGTCCGCGCGTCGTCTTAATAGCTTCCCAACCGGGAAAGGCCCGCAACAGCTGACACATCAGAGTCGTCTTGCCAACATTTGATGCAAAGCCGCCGACCGCGATTACTCTAGGCAGATCCATATCGGTTTCACTTGGCGGGAGCTGCAACCTTCAATATTCCTCTATCGTCCTTGTAAACCCCGTACGAAACTTCAGACACCGGCCCATTCCTGTCCTGTACGCGCACCTTGAGAGTCTTGTTTTCCCCGCGTCCGTCGATACGCAGCGGTAGATAGCCTTTAACATCGGGACTGCGGTAGGCCGTATAGTGTTCCTGATTCCGCTTGTCGTAGCCGACAACATAGATCCGGTCAAAGTCGGGTTCGTCAATCGAATGCGGCTGATTCGAGCTGCTCTTCTCAAGAATTACCCAACTACCCGGACGCGATTCCTTGCCGGCATTCTTATCATTTAAAGATCCTTCGCCTTCGTTCGCGCTTCCATCCAGTCGCTGCCAGGCAACAAATTCTCTGCCGGTGCGATAAAAAATGATGTCGCTCGGCACAGTCAACTCAACTTGCTTACCGTAGATCCATCCACCGGGCGCGGGAGAAATTGAAGCCGGCAGTCTAACTTTGTACCAAAGCTCATTTGTCTCTTCGGGTTGGTTTTCTGACTCACTGTCTCTGCCACGACTTCGCACCGGCTGTTGAGCGCTTCCGGCTTTCGGTGCCACATCGCTCTCAATTGCCTCCGAGGTCTTGGGTTTGGCCACGCGTTTCCAACCAACAATCTCAAAGCTCGAACCTGAATCGAGTCTCATCATGATGTTGTCGTTCCCACTTCGATCCGGCGTTAGGCGAAGATTTGAACTTGCCCTGAGCTGCCCAGTGGCCTGAGCTGCAATCGCTGCGTCTTCCTCAGCGAGCTTTCGCGATGCCCCCAAAATATCCTCCGGCATTATGTTCCGCGACTCAATCCAACCCTCCGTGCTTTCCTCATCATGGGCGCGCACCCGTAGCCACCGCTCTTTTTTTGTATTGTCAGTCGGATCCTGCACATCAACGGACTCAAGGACATCAACCTGATCACCGCGATTCACTTCCAGAAGGTCTGCTGCAACAACTGCAGTTGAGCTTCGGATCTGAGCTCGGCTCGCAACCACGACACCGGAGTCGTTGTGCTTCGCAAGCGTATTGCACCCCGCTGCGAAAGCTAACAATCCAATGAGGGGTAACCCTAAGAACAGTCTCATTGTCATTTGCCTATTCGAAGTCATTTGCCTATTCGAGCAACGATCATCACTACCGTTTGTAGCCCAGCGACTTGAGCAAGCGACGCTGCTCCGGATTAATCTGCCTTCTCACCGTTAGCCTGGTAATCGAACCGGTAGTTTCCACATCGAGGCCATAAGGGGTCAACACCGAATTCAAATCGATCTCAGCAGCACCCTCAACATAATCTCCTGAGAATCGATTCATACCGTTCGGGCGATTTAAGAGTGATATTAGAACGTCGTTCGCATTCTGCCACTTCGCTGTTGACGCACGGAATAGCTCCTGATAAAGGTCCGTCACTGTCGCCCGACCCTCCGTGGCGCGTCTCAGCATTAAGTCGTATATAAATGCCACCAACATTCCCTTGTCATAAACAATTGACCTCGTCGTCCAGCGGCGCGCGGATGCATCTAACAATGACAATTTATCACGCTCAGGTGATGTACGGTATGAGTCATAAACTCGGGCAAGCGTCGCCAGATAATCTTCAAACGTGATGTAACGTAATCGCAGGGCTGTCAAGAGCGCCTGGTACAGGGTAAAGCCTTCGAAAAACCAATCGTAGTCGCCTTGAAGTGTGAGGGTATTAGGCACCCAGAGGTGAAAAAGTTCGTGGGTGAGAACGACTCTCAATCGCCCCAGTAAGGCCCCGCTTGACCCTTGCCGTCCCAACAGAAGCACGACGCTCTGGCCTCTCGTTTCAGCGCTCCACCTTTCAGGCCCAACTGACCCACGAAACGGACCGATTAACAAGGCCACTGTGCCTGGCAGCGGGTGTCTTAGGATTCTCGTGTACTCCTCAAGTATCTTCGCCACAATCTTGCTCACCGCGCCATCACTAAACGGCCAAGCGCTCGAGGTGACGATTCTTATTTGCGTATCCCCTACCCTTATGCTTTTCGTGCGTAGCGCAGGGCCGACTGCAAACACCGCCTGTTCCGGACGCGTAACCAGGTAACGCTCCGGGGCAATTGGATCCCTGTTTGACCCGCTTACCCATCCCGGCGGCAGCTCAAGATTGAGAATGAGGTTGGGTGTTGCGCCCATCCCAACTTCGGGTAGGAGGTCGCCAAGCATTAGCAGGCCATATTCTTCATTGAGCCAGGAAACATGCGACATGTCTCCCATGTTCGAAGGTGGCGTAAGCAGCACTTCATAACGAACTTTGGTGACGTTTTCACGGAACCGAAATTCACCGGCCGCCAGCTTCCGTACGGGCACGACGCGGCCGAGATTGTCGGCTCCTTGGAAATTCTCAATCCGCTCAGCAAGGCCCACGACTCCGGGATAGGTATTACGAAACGACCAGTCCGTGCCAGCGACGCTTGCCAACTCGATTCTTACTTTTGCGGGAGCCAAAGAGAGGACGGAAAGGTTAACAACCCTCACTTGCGCCTTGACGGTCGATACCGCAGTTACAATCACAAAAGCCGCAAGCAAGAGTTTGAGTGGTTTGAGGCGAGAAACCCTGGTCGCGAAAAAGTGCATCCCAGTCTACTCAATCCGAGTGGTAAAAAAGGTGGGAAATGTTAAGGCGTCTGGTCTCATAACTGTCAGCACAAGCGTTGACACGATTGCTTAGGCACGTCTAACATCGGCTCGGGAAATGTAACATAGGGCTTCGAATGGTTGCTACGAGACCTCATCTGAATACCTTAAGTCAGCGCCAGGCGTTCTCGCGGGTGCTTTCCGCCCTGCTGCTCGTGTTCGTAATTTACGGCACGACCATCGCGGCAGCCCACCGCCACGGCCGAATCCTGGTTTCAGACGACTCAACAACCCACTCAGTTTGCGACGACCAAAATGCGGGGACTCTTGGCGGCGGGTCTCCGTCCTGCGCTGAGTGTCTGATTTGCCAGCTTCAGAAGCATTTTTCCGCTTCCCTTATAACCGTCCGGGACGACAGTCTTCCCACGCTAACGAACACGGAATCTTGTCGCTCGGTATCTTCGATATTCCTCACACGATTCAATACATCCACCTCCGGTCGTGCTCCTCCCGTCGCCTCTTAGTTAATTCAACAACTGCTTTTGCGAGCGAGAGCTTCCGAAAGAGCTGCTGGACGAAGGTCCGGCGGCGTCGCATGCATTGTTTGCAAGGGCATTTAGTTTCAAACGTTGGTTAATTACAAGAGGTAAGGTCATGATCCATTTCGCTCAAACTCAATTTGTAAAACGCGCTACCAGGGTCCTGCTCTCGTTAACGCTCATCTCACTTTGCGGTTTTTCTCTTCAAGCCCAAACGGCCAGTACTGCTACAGGAACGCTGCGCGGCAAGGTAACCCTCGGCGACAGCGGTAAGCCGATTCACAACGTTCTGATCACCGTTCTTCAGCTGAAACGAACGGTCGGGACTGATGAAAACGGCAACTATGAAATTCAGAATCTGCCGCCCGGCAGATATGAAATCCTCGCACACCTGGATCGCGTTCCCGACATGGTTCAGAGCGTTGAAGTCACTGCAGGTACAAGTGCGGAGCTTGATTTCCAGGTGCAGTTAGGCGGCTTGCAGGAGCAGGTGACCGTTACCGCCAGCGGTACCGAGCAATCACTTTCCAACTCGATCCAGTCGGTCGAAGTAATCGGCTCAGTTGATTTGGCGAAAAAGAGTTCAGTCTCGCTTGGCGAAGCGCTGGACGGCGAACTCGGAGTATCGAAACGCAGTTTTGGTCCTGGCACAGCGCGTCCAGTGATCCGGGGTTTTGATGGTGATCGCGTGCTCATACTTCAAGACGGAAATCGCGTGGGTGGGCTCGGCTTCGAGTCTGGCGATCACGCAGAGCCGATCAACGTGCTAACAGTTGAACGCATTGAAGTGGTGAAAGGTCCAGCCACGCTACTTTATGGCAGCAACGCTATTGGCGGCGTAGTTAACGCTGTGTCGGGCCATGACTCAGCCCATAAGGGAGTGAACGGGTACATCACGGGAGTTGGAGCAACAAATGGCAGCCAGGCAGGCGGCAGCGGCGGTTTCGAATTCGGCACTGACCGCTGGCTGTTCTGGGCCAACGGTGGCGGTCAACGCTCAGGCGATTACAAATCGCCTATCGGCAGAGTGCCCAATTCTTTTACTCGTGAAGGAAACGTGGCCACTGGAGTTGGCTACTATCGAACAAAAGGTTTCTTCAGTTTTAATTACAATTTCGACAAGCGTCGATACGGAATTCCATTCGACCCAAATGCTGACAATCCAGAAATCGTTGAGTTGAATCCGCGCCGGCATACAATCGAAGCTCGCGGGGGCTTTCGAGAGTCGGGCTCTTTTATTGAAGCGGGAACGTTTTCCGCACAGTTTACTGACTATACCCACTCTGAGATCGACTCGCTTACAGGAGAAGTAGGTACATCGTTTAAAAACAAAACCTCCATCTTTCAAGCGATCTTCGACCAGCGCAAAAGGGGAAAACTGACGGGGCGTTTTGGAGCTTGGGCGCTAAATCGTGACTTTGCGGCTACGGGCGACGAAGCCCTCGCACCTCCGACAAAGCACAGTGCCTTTGCGCTCTTCGCACTGGAAACCCTTGACTTCGAGCGTGCCTCCCTCCAGTTTGGCGGTCGGCTGGAACATAATCGATACCGTCCGGAAGAAACAGATCAAAGGGGGATTCTGCCAAACAGAAGCTTCACTGCCTTTTCTGGAGCAATCGGCGTTCGCATTCCCACATGGACCGGCGGCGCATTCGTTGCGAACTATTCTCACTCTCAACGGGCTCCTACGCTTGAAGAGCTCTACAACAACGGACCCCATCCGGGAAACCTTGCTTTTGAGATTGGCGATCCTAATCTGAATCGCGAGCTGGGCAATGGTCTCGACTTTGGGGTCCGACATTCGTCAAAGCGCTTACGCTTCGAGGGGAACGGCTTTTACTACCACATCAAGAACTTCGTTTTTCTGGCGCCAACTGGCGCAATCGAGGATGACCTATTTGAGGCCGAGTATCTACAAGACACGGCGCGATACGCAGGCATGGAGGCGAAGCTGGACGTCGCACTACATAAAAACCTTTGGCTCAACCTGGGCACCGATTATGTCAACGCGGAACTTACGGAAACCGGTACTCCCCTACCACGGATACCGCCGCTCAGGGCGCGCGCCGGTTTGGAAATTCGGTACAAGGCGCTTTTGCTCAATCCCGAGGTGGTAGTTGCGCAGGACCAGAACCGTCTCTTCGCAAATGAGATTCGGACAGCAGGTTATGCCGTCTTCGGACTTTCAGGCTCATACCTGATAGCGGGACAGCACGCGGCGCACATCATCTCCTTTAACGCGTTCAACCTCGGAGACCGGCTGTATCGCAACCATCTCTCGTTCATCAAGGAATTTGCTCCTGAGATGGGTCGCGGCCTGCGGGTTACTTACACCCTGCGTTGGTTCTGATCGGCTGGTCTGAGGATTTTCCGCGCGGCGGTCGGTTCCTTGCCGGCCGCCGCAAATTAGTTTCTCGGTTATCCAGGGAACCGAAGCCTGGCTTAGGTCGTACGCTGAATAGTACTCGAGTGGAACTCGCGTTCGTTGACAGTTAACATGGGGCGCTCATAGAATGGGCCTGTTTAAGTCACCCCATCAACCTCTGGTTCGACGTTTCAATGAGGAAATCACATTGACTCTGGTCAAGATCATCGTGATCACGGTGCTGATAATCCTGAGCATTTTGTTTCTCGGGCGCTTCTTCATATAGCCGAAAGGCTGCATGCGCCTTTCTGACGCCAAGCTCAACCGAAATCCGTTCGCCTTCCCGCGTCTCGCATCATGCCACTCGCTTCTTTTGGTCTGCGCTTTCGCGACGCTCTTAGCACGATACCCAATAACTTCAGTTGCTCAGGATCCTCCAGCAGACGATGAGGTGATTCGCGTAAGCACGGAACTTCTGCTCTTCCCCATCCGCGTTCGCGATAAACGAGCTCAGCAAGCGAAGCTAACAGAAGACGATCTCACTTTGAAAGACGAAGACCGCGTGACAACTGGCATTTATTTCTCTGCTGGCGCCGACCGGTTGGCACTGGTATTCGCACTCGACCAGTCCGGGAGCCTGCGTGAAATTATCGCTCAACAGCGAGAGGCGGCGCTAGCGCTCTTTGGACGATTCGGCGAAAAGTCGCGTGTTGCGGTCCTACGGTTTTCGGAGCGGCCCATCTTAGCTGCGGAATTCGGCCGAGATACTGATTCGGCCCGTGACGCATTCATTTTCCCCGCCGGTCGTAATCGACGCACCGCGATCTTCGACGCCGCAGCCACAGCAGTGCGCACCTTCGAATCGTTGCCGCGCGTTCGATCGGAACGCCGCATCGTGATTCTGATTAGCGATGGTCTAGATAACGCGAGTGCGACTAAGGCTGATGAGGCAATCAAAACGGCAGTCGAACAAAACGTTTCCATCTATGTGATCCATTTGCCGCTCTTCGAGCCGCGCGATGGTCGACTGGCGGTGCGTTCGCCTGCGAAGGGTTTTCGGGACCTGGCGGAGAAAACCGGAGGCAAATACTTTCTTGCCGGCGACCCGAGGTCAGCACTTGAAACTACGTCAAACCCGGACCTAACACCGGTTTTTGCCACAATCGAAGCTGATCTCAGGAGCCAATACCTCCTGGGTTTCTATATCGGTGCGGCGGCGCACGACGGTCGCAAGCATCGATTGTCCCTCAGTCTCCCCGCTGGTGTTGAGTATCAGGTTGGTGCCCGAGGTTTTTCCCGTAAGCAGGAATTCTTCGTTGAGCGGCCGCGAGAAGCATTCAAAAAGCCGTAGTGCTTATTTTGAGTTCACAGCCTTAAGCTAAAGACGATCCACGAAATAACACGAAGCTGCACGAAGCGTTTTTGTGTCGCTTAGTGTGGCTTGGTGGCTCGCATCCTTGTTCCGTTTAATCTTAGGACACGACTAAATGGACTTGCTTACTTCTTACTGTTTCTGTAAACAGTAACCTTCAAAATCCAAGTACAGTTTCGTGTTTCTTAAATGACCGACAATCAGCAACTCGGCTTGCGCAAAGTTCGCCGCGCCCTCATTAGCGTCTCCGACAAAACTGGCATTGTTGAGTTTGCGCGCGAACTCAAACGGTTTGGTGTCGAAATCATCAGCACGGGCGGAACCGCAAGCGCGCTGCGCGACGCCGGCATTGAGGTCCGCGACGTTTCCGAGGTAACAGGTTTTCCCGAGATGATGGATGGTCGCGTAAAGACGCTCCATCCGAAAATCCACGGCGGTATTCTTGGCGTTCGCGATAATCCATCTCACCAGGCAGCAATGGAGGAACAGGGCATTGAGCCCATCGATCTGGTCGTAATCAACCTATATCCGTTCGAGGAAACAATAGCGCGCGAGGACGTGACCCTGGAACAAGCGGTTGAGCAGATCGATATCGGTGGCCCGGCAATGATTCGGTCCGCCGCCAAGAATTTTCGGGACGTTGCGATTGCCGTTTCACCACATTTCTATTCGGAAATCGTTGCCGATCTTGCAACAAATCGAGGTGCGCTGTCTCTCGTGAAGCGCGCGTATCTTGCCACTCAGGCTTTTTTCCGCACAGCGGAATATGATCGCAGTATCTCCATCTACTTTGCTTCTAAGCTTCATGCCACGACCGAAGGCTATACGCCGGCCGAAAGTTCACACAGCCATGAGATGCGAGATCTTTTTTCCGTTACGCAATTTGATAAGCTGCAAGCTATAGCCTCTAAACTTGAGGAACATGGCTTCCCGCCTCACATTAGTCTACTGGGCGAGAAGAAAACCGCCCTTCGCTACGGTGAAAATCCACATCAACAGGCGGCTCTTTACTCAGCCGTAGAGGCCGCCGGCATCGCCCATGCCGACTTACTCTCCGGCAAGGAAATGTCATTCAACAACTACGTCGATGCCGATGCTGCCTGGCAGCTCGTCAGTGACTTTGACGAACTCGCCTGCGCGATCATCAAGCATACAAACCCTGCGGGAGTAGGCTTGGGTGCTTCGAATGAGGAGGCGTATCGCCGGGCGCTGGCAACCGATCCGGTTTCTGCGTTCGGCGGCATCGTCGCATTCAACCACACCGTCGATGCAGACGCCGCGAAAGCGGTTACTGAGATTTTCACGGAAGTAGTTATCGCCCCGGCCTACGATGCAGCTGCCCTCGAAGTCCTGCGTACTAAGAAGAACCTTAGAGTGCTGCGTGCAAGCGCAACGAAGAGTGAGAGCGGACTGGAGTACAAGCAGGTTAGCGGCGGTATGCTTGTTCAAACGAGCGATAGACACAAACTCAGTCAGGAAAACCTCACGATCGTGAGTAAGCGCATGCCGACAGAAGAAGAAACCCGTGCGCTGCTCTTCGCCTGGACGGTGTGCAAACACACGAAGTCGAATGCGATCGTTTATGCGCTCGAGGGTCAAACGGTGGGAGTCGGCGCGGGACAAATGTCGCGCGTGGATTCAGTAAAGCTGGGTGCGATGCGCGCTCAAATTCCAACAGAGGGTTCGGTGCTCGCCTCGGACGCCTTCTTCCCTTTTCGCGACGGTATTGATGAAGCAGCTAAACATGGAATCACAGCGGTGATTCAGCCCGGTGGATCAATGCGCGATGCGGAAGTGATCGCCGCCGCGGACGAGCACGGATTGGCCATGGTCTTTACGGGCATTCGGCACTTCAAGCATTAGTTTGTAGCGCAAACTGTCAGTTTGCGCTCAATCCTATAATCCTGCGCCTTAACGCAAACTAACAGTTTGCGTTACACTTCGAAACCTATGCTGAAAGACAAATTCGGAATCATTTTTGGTGTTGCCAACAAACGTTCCATCGCCTGGGCCACGGCCCAATCACTACACGAAGCCGGTGCGCGCCTCGCCTTTACTTACCAGGGCGATCGGCTGAAGGAAAACGTCGAAGCGCTGACCAACGAAGCGATGCCAGGTTCGTTGTTGTTGCCGTGCGACGTTACTAACCAGGAACAGGTTGATGCAGCTTTCAAACGCGTCGGCGACGAATTTGGGCGTCTCGATTTTCTCATCCACAGCATTGCTTACGCGCCGCGCGAAGCCCTCGGAGGAGAGTTTTTGGATACGAGCCGGGAAGCTTTTCTAACTGCTTTGGAGATAAGCGCGTACTCCCTTGCGCAGCTCGCGAGGGCGTCTGTCCCGCTCATGACAGCAGGTGGCAGTATCGTTTGCATGAGTTATTACGGCGCTGAAAAAGTAGTGGCCGGCTACAACGTGATGGGCGTCGCCAAAGCCGCGCTGGAAGCAAGCACACGCTACCTCGCGAGGGATCTGGGGCCACGCAACATTCGCATCAACGCCATCAGTGCCGGCCCTATACAAACACTCTCCGCTCGCGGCGTCTCCGATTTCACTTCAATGCTGAAGCATCACGCTGAACGCGCGGCGCTGGGCCGCAATGTTGAAGCGCGCGAAGTCGGCAACACTGCGCTGTTCCTTTGTAGCCCCTTATCTTCCGGGATTACGGGTGAGGTGATCCACGTAGACTGTGGCTATAGCATTATGGGGATTTAAACCCGGCCGGGCATTCGATTCAACGAAAGGGAGACGCGATGGAGAAACCAACGGAAGGCGAGCAGCGTCTGCCGCATGCTACTCAGGACGAACAACTCCTTGAGAGCCCTCGCAGCGACGAGTTTACGCACACAGACACCTGGCGAGTGTTTCGCATCATGGGAGAGTTCGTAGAGGGCTTTGATGAGCTCGCTAGTCTTACGCGCGGGATCTCGATTTTCGGCTCGGCGCGGACGAGTTCCGAGGACCCGTATTACAAGGCCGCTCAGGAAACAGCAGCGCTGCTGGCTCGCGAGGGATTTGCGGTGATCACGGGTGGCGGGCCCGGCATCATGGAGGCGGCTAATCGCGGGGCGTTTGAGGCCGGCGGGCTTTCTATCGGCTGCAACATCGAACTGCCATTCGAACAGGGCGCTAACCCCTACCTCACGCGTTCGTTAACGTTCCGCTATTTCTTCGTGCGGAAGATGATGTTCGTCAAGTACAGCCTGGGCTTCATCATTTTCCCGGGCGGCTTCGGAACGCTCGACGAACTCTTTGAGGCTCTCACACTAATCCAGACTCGTAAGATTCGTAACTTCCCTGTGGTGCTCTTTGGTTCGGATTACTGGGAAGGGTTGATGACCTGGATCAAGACTGTTGCACTCAAAGAAGGAAAGATCTCGCAACAGGATCTGAAACTTCTACACCTAACCGATTCACCCGCCGAGGTCGTCGACATTCTGGTCAATAGTCAAAGTTCGCTCCGGGTGCTCGACAAGACCGTGTCAGACGAGATTCGCGAGCTCAAGGCCCGCTAGCTGATGTTTCTGGTGGTTATCCTTCTGACGCCTTAAGAGTCTCCACAAGCCATTCACGATAGGGTGTAGATAACGACGCAGCGGGAATGGCAACAATCTCGGGAGTATCGTAGCTGTGAATTGCTCTCACACGGCGTTCCAACTCGTCGAATTTAGAACTCAAGGTTTTGGCGATCAATAATACCTCAGCCTCTCGTTCAATCTTTCCCTTCCAGCGGTAAACCGATTTCATCTGTGGCAGCATTTGTACGCAGGCGGCGAGGTTTGCTTCGACGAGCATGTCAGCAATGCCGGCGGCTTCTTCATTTGAACCGGCGGTCATTAAGACAATTATTGGATCTGACGGCATGAATGAATGATGAACTATGAATGTCTATTCTAAATTCTAAGTCGTTTTGGTTCGGTATTTCATCAAGCAACGATCCACGAAATCACACGAAATTCCACAAAGATTTAGTGTTGATTAATGTGATGTCGTGGATAGGTTTTCTCTTTTTGCCGAACTGGATCCATCGCTGAAAAGCGATTCACTCAGCTCTTACTCATCATTCATCATTCATCATTCATCATTCATCATTCATAGTTCATCATTCATCATTCATCATTCATCATTCATCATTCATCATTCATAGTTCATCATTCGTCTTCCCCGTCATCCTCTTCGCCCGGGCCGCCCGTGAGAGGAGTTGTGTCTTTGCCGAAGAACGCTGAGTAAAGTTCCTGGGCCCGATCAAGGTCTCGCTCGTCAACGAGGATCACGCTGCCGTCGGAGGCACTCGAGAGAAGCGGCGCCAGAACGTCGGCTCCTCCTGATTGCACGATGGAACGTATGCCGTTTTGCCGAAGCAGATCGTTTACCATTTCCGCTTCCACTGGTGATCCCAGGTGGTGCAGGTGGACGAAGCGGGCCTCGCTGCTGTCGTGTAAACTGTTGCTCGGCGTCAGTCGATCCACGAGCTGAGAATTGTCGTCAGAACAAACTGTGATACCAGGCTGATATTCAGCTTCGCAAACAGGACAGAACATACGACCTCCAGAACGGTTTCGAGTTCCGAGTTCCAGGTTCCGAGTCACTTATTAGTCCTAACCTTAGGCTAAAGACAGTTGACAGTAAACTGCGCAGAACTGAAGCGTACGAAACTTGAAACCCGAAACTCGAAACTATAAAGCCGAGACAACCCTCTGGAACGGAATCTCTTCGAAATGCGTCATTTGCTTGAACGCCCTGAACCGCTCATTAATTTCTTCCTGTGTTAAGCGGTCAACGCGCGACGTGCCAAACTCCTCGACGTTAAAAGAAGCCATCACCGAGCCGTAGATCATGGCGCGACGCAGCGCCGCGTCGTCGAGGTTCTCCTGGCTCGACAAGTAACCCATGAATCCCCCGGCAAAGGAGTCGCCTGCACCGGTCGGGTCAAACACAGACTCCAGCGGATACGCAGGAATGGCGAAGTAACTTTCTGGCGTAAACAACGCCGCACCATACTCGCCGCGTTTGATAATCAGGGCTTTAGGCCCCCAGGTCAGGATCATCTTCGCCGCCTTGATGACATTAGGAATCCCCGTCAACTGGCGCGCCTCTGCGTCGTTAATGATTACAACATCAACTCCGCTAATGGTCTGCAGGAGCGAGTCCTTCGCGATATCAATCCAAAGGTTCATCGTGTCCAGCGCGACAAGTTCAGCGTTGGGCGTTTGTTCACGAACCTCACGTTGCAAATCGGGCTGAATGTTGCCCAGGAACACCAAGCGGGACTGTCGCGATGCAACGGAAAGCTTGGGTTTGAAATCTGCAAAGACGTTTAACTGAGTGTCGAGCGTATGGGCAACATTCAGGTCGTAATCGTATCGCCCGTACCAGCGGAACGTCTGGCCTTCAGGAATACGCTCCAGATCGGCGGTATCAATCCCATGGCGACTGAAAACCTGCAGCTCATCGTCTGTGAAGTCGCCACCAACGACACCGACGATGCGGACATCGGAAAAATAACTGGCGGCGAGGGAAACGTGGGAAGTTGAGCCGCCCAACATCTTCTCGCATTTTCCAAATGGCGTCTCCACGGCGTCGAACGCCACTGAACCGACTACTAAAAGGGACATGGGATCTAATTTTGGTCTTTGGTCTTTGTCTTTTGAACTTCTTTCTTAGAGCTTCGGACTGAACTTTGTTCTTTGTTCTTTGTGCCTGAAGGTCGTGCCTTAACTCCCCGCTCTGAACTTCACTCTGAAAGCTCTGACAAAACCCACCCGCTTGTATGTTAAGAGCATGCAAGTTAGAAAGTGTCTATCGCCTGTGGCCAGTCGCCGGTAAGCAAAAGCGATTGGTCCAAGGGGTGCAGCAGATCGTCCACCCGCTTGGCGGCTTAGAGCCGGGCGCGTAGCCCTTGATCGTTGCACCTCGTTTTCCATTAACCCGAACAGTTGCTTGGGCCTCGAGCCCGCATTCGCAAGCGTGGGAAAGGAGAACTGATTTTGATGGCTAAGAAAAAGCCTAAGTCCT